>JBKQRG010000188.1:0-3188 GCA_052144015.1 Desulfomonilaceae bacterium | reverse complement strand
CTGATTCCACCAACTCCTCCAAACCTCCCTCATCAGACGGCCCGCAGGTGGTCCGGTCTAAGAAGAAGAAATCTTCGCGCTCTCCAGGAGGCCAGAAGGGACACAAGGGGCACAAAAGAGAGTTGCTACCCGCCGACCAGATGGACAATATAGTTAATCACTATCCTTCTGGCTGTAGAAACTGCGCCGCTCCAATGGACCCGGAAAGCTGTGAGCAGACCTCTGAGCCTACGAGACACCAGACTTTTGAACTGCCGAAGAATAAACCGATCACGACCGAGTATCGCTGCCATGAACTGGGATGCGAAACCTGTGGCCATAGAACACGAGCAGACCTTTCTGCTGAGGTGGCGCAAAGTCAGTTTGGGCCACGAGTTCATGGCGCCGTGGCCTACCTGACCTCTGTTCATAAGATCGGCAGAAGAGGGATAGTGGAGATCATGAACACGCTCTTTGGTCTGATCTGTGCCTTGGAAGCGTGTGCAATTGCATCAGCAATTCCCGGAGCAGTGAAGCCTTGGTGAGGGTAGTACGCCGACAAGATAGACCTGCGGCTTACGCCCCTGTCGGACTATGAATTCCGGGTTGAATCCGAGGCAAAGTGGCGGTCATTTTTCCTGACAGCGAACTCTTGTTCTTCTTGAAGGCGTTCTTCTCCCCGCCCCTATCCCACAGGGGTTCATACAGATTTGCTATTGTTTCCTGGATCGGACTTGAAGCGCCCTATTTTCAGGTTGAGTCATACGTGATCTCGGGAACAGGTCTCTTGTATCCGTAGAGCAGCGCCTCGTAAATCATCTGCATGGACTTCAGTTCGAAATCGTAAAAGAGGGCGCGCATTCTTTCCCACAGATCTCTTTTGCTCTGTAGCTTTTTCCAGGCGGCTCGAAAGAGCGGACAGCACAACTGCTGAACCTGATCGACGAGGAAGGCGAGCATCATGATCGTTAGGAAGACCGTGCTCAGGTGCTTCTTTCCGAGGCCGTAGTTATGCTCCAGGTTGTAGCCTTGATTTTTGAGCGTGTTGAAGGTTTCGTTTTCTATTTTCCACCGGGCACGGCCGGCCCGCATAAGGGGATAGGCGTTTTCCCGTGTTATGACGATGTCCGTAATCCAGGAGAAACTGATATTGCCCTTGGAAGTTGCCTGCCAGTATTCGAGAAAATTGACCCGAATATCCGGGTGGGACTTGTTGAGGGGCAGATCGTTGACGAACCGGAAATAATGGAGTTTGTCAGGGTTATCGGGGTCCGGATAAGCGAATTCAACGCCCTGCCCGTTGGCTGCCGCCTCGTCGACCTTCTCGAAAAGAAAGGCATGGTCACCGGGTTTAACCCCCAGGATATAGCGAAAATCGAGGCGTTGGAGCAACTCCACATGGGGAGCGTTGGGGCTCAGGGCATCTTCGGTGACGATGAGTTTGAGATGGGGGTGTTCGGCTCTGAGTTTCTCCAAAAATCGTTTGGCCGCATTGCGTTCGCAGTCGTTCTTGGTGGTTCCGTCCTCTCTGCAAATTGGTTCCGGAGCCAAGGGGAGGACTTCCTTCAAGTCCGGATGAACGAGGGCCGCTCCCATCATTTGGAGGTAATAGGTGGTTTTGCCCGTTCGGGAATCGGTTTTCTGAAGGCAAGACTCGGATTGGAGCTTCTCAGATGAAAAGTACCCCGTACCGTCCAGGGCGAGAAGGCAGTGCCCGTCCAAAACGGTCATTTCTTCGAGGACTTTGCCCCGCTGAAGCTGCCTGAAGATGGCCCGAAAGGCAGGCCGCAGTTCCATGGGGGAAATATCATCGAGGACCTCTCGCATGGTGGTGTCGGCCGGAATGGTTTCAATGCGATAGAGAGAGTGGAGATTGTGATCCCGTGCAGTCCACCTCTTTTCGAATGCGAGCAGAGAGGGATCTTTGAGTGAAAACATGGCAAAAGCGCTCATGGCCACATCCGCTACGGGGATCTTTGGGGACCCGTTGCGCGGGTCGGGTAGCTTTTCACACTCGCTGCGTACTGCTGCAATCAAAGCATCGGCGTTGAGATGCTTTCGGAGGCGCGCTTTTGAAGGCGGTTTGTGTTCGGGCGTTTTCATGGGACTGTAGCATATTAGCTTTGTCCCTCAATGTCCAGCACTTCCGCAAAAAATTCATCGGCTAATCGTTACGGACATGCAATTTAACCCAGAAAGTTTACGAAATCACAACCCCCTGAAGCCCTCGCAGAGCACTCTGACGGGTCTTCCGGGAATTGCTGCAATTGCATCGACCGTGTAAGCCCTGAACTGGAGCCGGTAGCGGAGCAAGCAAGGCAGTCGCTTCCAGAATCTGCAAATCTCAACATCGATGAGACCGGCTGGAAGTGCAAAGGGGATCGCCGATACCTTTGGGTTTTTGTTTCTAATCTGGTTGTCTACTTCACTATAGCCGCAAGCCGTGGGGCTAAAGTGCTCCAGTCCGTATTGGGCGAGAGCTTCGAAGGGGTGATCACCTCCGATGACCATTCGGCTTATAGCTGCTATCACAAAAAGGGGTTGCGGCAGCTTTGCTGGGCTCATTTGATCCGAAAGTTCAAGGGGCTCAAGGAAACCCGAGGCAGCCCCGATGCTTATGCGTTTGCCAAATACATGCTCAAGGAAATGGGGCATATATTGGGTTGTTGGCATGCATTCCGCGAAGGCTACATAACCCGCCGGCAGCTCTTGGACGCCACGACTCTGCCAAAGGCTCGCATGAAGCGCTACTGCCTCAAATACAGGAGCAGCCCTGACCATCTGGTATCTGCCCGGGCCAAACGAATGCTGCGCAACTGGCCTCACCTGTTTACCTTCCTCAGCCATGAGGGAGTTGAACCCACCAATAATGTAGCCGAACAGGCCCTCAGGCCCGCAGTCCAGTGGAGAAAGCTCTGTTTTGGAAACCAGTCAGAAAACGGAGAACGCTTCACGGAGAGGATTCTAACCGTGACCCGAACCTGCCAATTCCGCGGAAAAATCCTTTCCACTTCCTTTCGGAACTCATGGAATCAGCATCCAAAGGGATGCCCAGGCTATCCTCTGCTCTATTGATTCTCTTTCTGGTGAACGGTTACCTTTCAAGCCTGAAGGCAGGCGCTACTAAGACTTAATCAACGGCTTACCCATGAGGGGAAACGCCATGCCCGCACTCGTAAGAATTCCTCCCGCCCCCATAATGATGGCGA
>JBKQRG010000187.1:0-3548 GCA_052144015.1 Desulfomonilaceae bacterium | reverse complement strand
GGGAAGGGCCAATGGTGAGAACTGTCATTTCAAGACCTGACCCCATACACTGCTGTTAGTCGGAGTTTTCTTGAGCGCTTCTTACGTTGATGCTGGATGGTTCTCAAGCGATAAACCGAAAGCTAGTCAGGAACAGACCAAACCCGTACCCAAGGAGCAATCCAAACCTGCTGTTCAAACTGCCCCGTCCAAACCGAAATCGGAGCCTAAGGAAAAGCCCACAGCAAGCAGTAAGGCGGTGTCGGAGATCCCGTGGTCTGAAGTCCATAAAAAATTTATAAGAAAAGACCATGATCTTACCTCTGCGCAGAAAGATAAGTTGGAAAAAGACCGAAAACAATGGTGGAACGATTACAAGGGCAAATGGGTCAGGTGGAAAGGCAGCGTCCAGAATGTTCCATCGGGTGGAGCCGCAGTCTACATAGACATGGGCGAGGGTTCATGGGTGATGCAGGACATAATACTTCGTGTGGCTCCTGAGTCTAGGGAAAAGGCACTGGGATTGAACAAGGATAGTTACATCACTTTCGTGGGCAGAATGGATGAACAGCCTGGGACTACCTTGCCTATGGAGCTTCACGAAGTAATCATAGAGCAAAAAATGTTCCACCGACGAGGAGGATTTGCGTAGGTTTCCCTCCTTGTTTTTCCACGACTACCCCTGGGGAGAGTCTCCAAGAGCCGCCTTCGATGAAAAAGACCACACACGTCTCAGTGGCGGAGATCACGGCAGACCTCAAGAAAGGGATCCCGGACCTGGAACTTATGAAAAAATATGGACTCTCGGAAAGGAGTTTAACGAAGGTCTTTGATAGACTGTTGAAGGCTGCCTGTGATGGCACGCGGCACTTAGAGGTAGAATCAGAAGAATAGGGGAGGCGATGAGTCGCAGGAAGGAAATGATGGAACCCGGAAGTTCAGGCAGCCTGAAAAGGCCCGTGAAAACATCACCGGGTGCACGGGTGCTGCTCGACTCACTCTTCATTTCCCATCGCGTAAGCAAATGGTTACCGGAAAACTTCCACGCGGTTTCTTCCATTGTTCTTTGCTTTGTAAAGCGCGTCATCCGCCTGTTTCAGCAATGTGTTGAGGTCAAGGCAACCGCGGCCGGTAACAACAGTGAGCCCTATGCTTACCGTCATGTACAGAGGCTTGCCCTGAGTGTTTATCGGCGTTTCGCCGAGAGTCTGCCGGAGACGTTCGGCAGCTTGGAGCGCTTGTTCCAAAGGGGTTTCCGGCAGAGCAATGACGAATTCTTCTCCGCCGTAACGGGCGAATATGTCGATTCTTCTCAGAGTGGCACGGCCTATAGCGGCTACCATCTTGAGCGCTTCGTCGCCTACAGCGTGACCGTACGTATCATTGATCGCCTTGAAGTGATCGAGATCTATCATCATAAGAGCCAATTCCCCGCCGTATCGCTTTGCTCGATCAAGTTCACGTCTAGCCAGGTATCTGAAGTGTCGTCGGTTCCAGATGCTGGTCAAACTGTCGGTGGTCGCCAACTTGCTAAGCTGTTCTTCAAAACTCTTGCGCTCCGTTATGTCGCGAGCTACATGGACAAACCTGTCGGCCTGACCACCGTTGGCCCCCATAGGTGTTACGGAAACGAGAAATGTCCCTCCCAGCTTCGGTTCGACCACTTCCGCCGAATGCTCCGCAGCGTCGGCGAGGCTTTGCAACAGAGGGCAGCCGGGGAACGGCCCATCGGTCCCATGACAAAATGCGTAGCAGCTTCTACCGATCGCGTCCCTCGGATGGACCTTCAGTTTATCCGCCATAGCTTTGTTGAGGCGCTGGATGACGTGGTTTCTATCGATGATGGCGATGAGGTCGGGAACAGTGTCGAACGTTTCCTCCCATTCGCGCTTGGCTCTCTCAATGGCTTCTTCGCCGCGCCTTCGCTCGACCATCTCTCGTTGAAGATTCTCATTGGCCTCGACCAACTCGGCTGATCGCTCTGTGACTTTGTCTTCAAGGACATGCTGGAAGTTTCTCTGCATGATTGAGTATCTGTCGGCGAGGGCCAACGACAGGAACATCCCCTGCCACAGATATGCACCCTTGACCATCTGGGCCAACATAGGATCGAAGGGCAGGAACCCCTCCATCATACCGGCATATATCATACCGACGATTGGGAACTGGACATGAGCCAGGAACAGATACCGAGCATGGGATTCTCCCCTGTACCACATCAACCCGGTTACGACAGATAGAGCCCAAGCCAGAAGAGGGCCATAAATTAGCCCCACAAAATTGCCTACATAAAAGCTGGTGACATACAGAATGGCGTCAACCACTGCAAGTATCAAAAAGAGATCAAGAATTCTATAGAGAATTGGGTACTTCGCCCTGGCATCCATGAAAGAAGACACAAAAAGTACGCTAACAACAAAGGTCAACCCTATCCCCGAACTGAAAAGATGCAGCATCTTTTCGGGTTGAGAGAAAATTGTCACTTGAGGAACGAAGCCGTCGAAGCCCAATTGGCAAGCGCCCAAACCAATGAGGAGCAAGATGTAATAGAAGTAAGCCCTCTGCCTGAGAATCGACCAGCCAAAGAGGTTGTAGATGATCAGAAAGCCAAGCACCCCGTAGAAGAGCCCCAAGAGCATATACCGTTTTAGTTCGTCGTGACGGTAACCCTCTTCGGTAGAAAGAACCACGGGAACTCTCAAAGGGGTCTCAGATTTGGCCCGAAGGAAAATTGTTTTCGTTTCACCAGGCGCAAAGACCAGCCTCAGGGCCGGTTGACGCGCCCCGGCGACGCTCTCATCCAATGGCACCCGGACTCCGGCGCGATATTGTTCAATAGTAGGATTGCGGTCAGACTTGACGAAAATATCAATGAAATCCAAATAGGGGTTTGCAATCTGTAGAAAAAGCGTCTGCGGCTCTGAGGTTGTGTTCGCAACACCCAATTTGATCCAATATGCTGACCCGGTGAAGCCGAGGTTCGGTACTATCTTGTCCGTTGGGCTGAACCCCTTGGACTGGACATTGTCAATGGTTTCAGCGCCGGTCTTGTCTTCGTAAACCTCCAGGTGGCCCTGCAAGTTGAACCGGCTGGTCGTTCCGTCAAGTTTCAGAGGCCCGAAGAGGCCGACTGCCAAGGCCGACTCGGACGGACAGACCAGCACGAAAATTATCGTCAGTGTCAGCAAGGCATGTTTTCTCATGGGGTCCAAGGGAATGAGCCAAGGGATACTGACCGGAATTATGCGGCTCGCTTGCCATCTTGGAGGTCGTCTGAGTCTTGATCGGTCACTCGATGGCTCCTCCGGCCCCAAAATGCCGCCGCGTTGTCTCTCTTGAGTCTCCGAGTCGCTCAACTGCCACCATATCGCATGAAAAAGGGGGTTTTCACCTGTTTCTGAGCATAGCACTAGATACTACCCCACTTCAAACATAATCTTTGTCCGAAATCCACGGTCTAATTTTGTCATGGTATAAGTATGGGGGTATGGGGTCCCGTGGGAGTCGCAAGAGGTGTTCAGGGTCGAGATGGGACCCGAAAATTGGGTCTGGATTCACGACTGTCTGGT
>JBKQRG010000186.1:0-3116 GCA_052144015.1 Desulfomonilaceae bacterium | reverse complement strand
AGACAGGGACTCCCAGCGCCGCAGCCTCGCGATTCACCGTTCCCCCTCCGCTAATCACCAGGTCGGACTACCAGAGAAGGTTGAGGCCGTTCACCACATGATCCGGGATGATAATTCCGCCAGAATTGATCAACTCCGGCCAGGTACTTCTGATGGAAGCTGCCTGTCGCTCGTATCGGGGCAACACCACCATGCGAACTCCAGCCTTCTGGCCAAGAAAATCAACTACCGCATGAAAGAGTCCGTCACTCTCAGGATTGTGATAATGAGCTTCGCTCGCTGGCGGCCGGACTGTAATCATCAGATCCTGCTCCGCGACACCCAGCCTTGACCGAATGGCGGGGTCAGGACGGAATCGCGCGATGTATGCATCCTCTTTTAATCCAGGATACTTCATCGCTCTTTTCGTGTGAGCGGAGTTGGCCTCCGAGAAAATCACCTCAGGCATCATCGTCCATGTGGGGTGAATGGCTTTCAAGCCTTTCGCAAACTCATAGTCGAAGATCAGCAGGGAAGGGATTCTCAAGACCGCTGCTGCAATCAACTGCGCACGTGAACCGTGTGACACGGCCAGGGCCAGGTCTTCCTGCCGAGCCGCCCGAGTCAACTGGAGGGCACGGTAACATGTCCCCATCACTTTCATGAATGTGTTTTTGCCATAATGGCGGCCAATCTTTTCGCAAGGGAGGCAATGAAGGTCCACCAATTCCACTACCTGACATGCATCTCGTGCCGTGAGGAAGGTAGCGTAACCCTGTTTTTCCAGCTCTTCGATGATGGGAACAAAGAAGGGAACATGCGGAGAATTATCAAGATCAATCCAAATCCTCTTTGGTCCCTTAGAGCCTTGCACGCACCCTCTCCTCTCGGCACACCTTTCCCCGCCCCCGGCCCGGGGTTTGGAGAATCATGGTTTGACCGGAACCCAAGGTATGAGGAAGGTCTACTTTGGCGTGCCGCCAATGAAAACGGTTGCTGAAGTCAATTGCCGGGGAACAGATGGACCTCCCCCGCCAGCTCATACGTAAACAAGTCGGGGTTCCCTACCCACCCAGGGAAGCCAGACTGACCATGCGAGCCGCGTCAGGAACCCCCGAGATGCTCTCCGCATCAACGAAGTCCAGCACCTTCTGAGCAATTCGATCCTGCTGCGCAGCGGAGAGACCTGCGAACATGGGCAGTGAGAGGATGTGTGAAGCAGCCTCTTCGGTGACTGGGAAATCACCGTGTCGGTAGCCGAGGTTTTTGTACGCTTTTTGCAGGTGGAGCGGAATGGGATAATGAATTCCCGTCCCGATCCCAGCCTCACCCAGGTGTTTCTGAAGTTGTTCCCGGTTCTGAACCTGGATGACATAAAGGTGGAAAACCGCTTTAGACCAGGAAGGCTCGAAGGGGAGCTTTATCCTCTCCGCAGCCGCGCCTAAAAGCGCCTGATATCGCGACGCACATTCCCGGCGCCTTTCATTCCACGCCGTGAGATGTCTGAGCTTGATTCCCAAGATGCCAGCTTGAATCGAATCCAACCTGCCGTTATACCCTTCCACCTCGTGATAATACTTTTGGGCCTGCCCGTGGTCCCGCAACATCCGAACCTTCTGGGCAAGCTCCGCATCGTTGGTGGTAACGGCTCCGGCTTCCCCACAAGCTCCCAAGTTTTTCCCGGGGTAAAAGCTGAAAGCCGCCGCCCTTCCCATCGAACCAGCTTGCTTACAACGGTTGTCCCTGCGCGAAAAGTATTCCGCCCCATGCGCCTGACAGGCATCTTCAATGACGAGCAAGTTGTACCTTTCAGCCAGTTCAAGAATGGGATCCATGTCTGCCATCTGCCCGTAGAGATGCACGGGGACGACAGCTTTCACTCTCTTACCCGTCTGTTCGTCCACAAGCTTGCCGTTGCTATCGTTTCGAAAGCACTCGTCCGCAAGGTAAGCGGCGAGCCTGTTCACGTCCATGTTGTGGGTCCGTTTGTCGACATCCACGAATCGCGGCAGGGCGCCGCATTGAGAGATAGCTTCGGCTGTGGCGATAAAGGTATTCGGCACAGTAATGACGGCGTCGTCGGGGCCAACTCCGCCGGCCATCAATGCAAACCGCAGGGCGTCCGTGCCGCTGCCCACGCCGACACAGTGCTGAGTATCGCAGTACCTGGCGAAAGTTCGCTCGAAATCCTCAACCATGGGACCGCCAATAAAGCCGGCCGTCTCCAGAGCATGCTCGAATACAGCCGTCAACTCGTCTTTTAGCTCCTTATGTGGAGTAACGAGATCAACAAAGGGAATTCTATTAGTTTCCACGACTTGCCTCCTCCGTCATCTGCTAGCCTAGCTTCCGCAACAATCTGGCGGGATTCCCCGCCACAATCGCGTTTGCGGGAACATCTCTTGTAACCACACTCCCTGCCCCCACGATGGCATTTTCGCCCACCGTCACTTTTGAAAGGATTGTGCTCCCCGAACCAATCGAAGCGCCTTTCTTGACCAGGGTGGGCTCCACTTTCCAGTTTTTCTCGGTCTGCAGCGTTCCTCCGGGAGTGGTAGCCCGCGGATAGGAGTCGTTGATAAATGTCACATTATGCCCTATGAATACGTGATCTTCTATTGTTACGCCCTCACAGATGAATGTGTGGCTGGAGATCTTGCATCTTTGCCCAATCTTGGCGTTCTTCTGCACTTCGACAAAGGCGCCAACCTTTGTCTCGTCGCCAATTTCACATCCGTACAAATTAATAAACTTGGAAAGCTTGACTTCCCTTCCCAACTTGACATCGGCGGCAACGCAACGGAATTCGCTCATATCCGGACGATCCTTCCCCTTTCCCTTATCGATTGGTTCGCAGCTTCCAGCATTTTCACGACCCTAAGTCCCGCCTGGCCGTCGTTGAACGGCCGCGTGTTGTTCTTGACACAATCAACAAAGTACTCACACTCCACCTTCAAGGCCTCAGTCTGCTCTACCTTCGGCGCCCACATGTCACCGGAGCGGTAACTGACCAGTAGGTCATAGATACCCTCCCGGTTGTTGATCTGAGCGCCCTTGTCGTATACCTTCACTTTCTCGTCCGCCTCCAGGTCGTTCCACACGACCATCTTTTTCTCTCCCCCAATCAAGGTGGTCCG
>JBKQRG010000185.1:0-5995 GCA_052144015.1 Desulfomonilaceae bacterium | reverse complement strand
ACCAGACAGTCGTGAATCCAGACCCAATTTTCGGGTCCCATCTCGACCCTGAACACCTCTTGCGACTCCCACGGGACCCCATACCCCCATACTTATACCATGACAAAATTAGACCGTGGATTTCGGAGCACGATTCTAGTTGACATCACGCGGGCGGTGAGTTAGTTGAAATAATTGGTGAAACTTGGTTTTCAGCAAATGAAGATGATTCTAGCAGTAAGGGGCATTCTGGGCTTCCATTCAGGGGACTTCCCGGGATCAAACGACTTTATACAAACCACTAACTGGCTCCAACACCCCAGAAATCACAAGGCCTCTGCACAATTCCGGTTTCTTGGTGCCAGTTGGCTTACATGGAATACTTTAAATGGAGTTACTTGAGGATCGCTTCCATATACTAGCACAAGACGAGGTTGTCGTCGTGCAGTATGATCCTAAATGGCCTTCCTTGTTCCTCCAAGAGAAGGAGCATCTCTTATCTTGCCTTCCTGGTGAGTTGATAGGCAGGATAGAGCATTTCGGAAGCACTTCGGTGCCAGGCTTAGCCTCCAAGCCCATTATTGACATGCTGGTGGAGGTAACTGACTTGGAAGAGACTCGAAGACGGATAGTGCCAATCCTTGAGTCTCAGAGGTACGAATATAGGTGGAGACCCACATGGGGTGGCAATATTCCTCCGTTCTATGCATGGTTCATAAAGAGAGATTCAAATGGTAACCGAACTCATCAGATACATATGATTGAACCCCATTTCGAGCACTGGGATAGACTCCTCTTTAGAGATTATCTCATTGAGCACCCTGACGTGGCAGAGGAGTACCGTCTGCTCAAAATAAGACTGGCGGTAGCTTTCCCTCGGGACCGTGTAGCCTATGCGGAGGGCAAGACGGAGTTCATCGTAAGGGTCACGGAGGAAGCGAAGCGCCTCTACGGCAGGGCCGAACCTGTAGCTGGACGTGACAATGAAACCTCCTAGGCTCTGCTCGACAATGCCAAACATATCGATCCTGATATCCCTGCACGAAAGCTTTTTTCTTTAACCTCAAGATGATTTTGCCATATGAGGTCTTCCGGGAGCCTGTCGTGTGACTGTATGTCGTCAGACGAAATGGGAATTCCCAACAATTCTCCTCGTTTTATGGTATTCAGTGTCGGAGGGTCGTCTTTCTCAGCCATTTCCCTCAGTCCCTCGCTTCTCGGGCGACCACGCACCACAAACCACCTTCGCTGGTCCACTCATTTTGTGGGCCGCTCGTTCCTCTACCCGCGTTACGATCATAGAAGGACCGAAAATCTAGTGTAAGACTCTCCTTGACTCTAGTCGTAAGCCTTCAGCCTTCCGATTTAGCAATAGTTATTCCTTATTAGAGAACACGTGGTGCAATCAATTCCAGGTCGATCTTCAGATCCGCCACACCAGGTAAAGTGTTGGCAATCCCTCTAATCTCGTCGATTGTTCTGGCTTCTATGTCCGGGTTTATTTTGCCCTTCACGGAGACAGTCCCCTTGTCAACCGTAACTGCCACTTCGGGAACTACTGGCAACAGTTTGGCTTTCATAGCCGCAGCCAAAGCAAGTTCATCAAGGGCAGTCTGAGATTCAGGGGTAGTCTTGAACTGTTCCCATCCGGCCGTGCGGTAGATCGCATCCACAGCGTTGTCTAGTGTTATCTTGTCGACATTTATCACCAGGTCGTAGGAACTCGAGTCCGATAGATCAATGCCGTATAGGCACAGCCCCCATTGTTTTCGCGTCTGGTCTATCTTTGTCAGAAGTCGTAAGGCTTCCTCGTGAGAAACTTGGTCACGTTCCGTCACACACTTGGCCCGCAGCTCCATGTTTGCCGTGATGCGCACGCAAAACGCATGCTTGATCTGTTTCAAGATGAGATGCCCTGCAAACCCATGGTACACGATATTGTCCTTTTGAGCGTGTTCCAGAAGTGTTGCTTCGATGAAGGCCAGGTACTTTTGTTTCTCACCGGTATACCTCTCGAAGATGGAAGGCGCATCCTCAAGCGCTTTTGTCAGTCGAAATTCCGGAATGTTGAACTGGTCTGAGGTTTCAAGGAGCAGATCGCGAGATAGACACGGACAACCGAGCTTGTCCGCAACTTTTTCCGCTACTTCCTTCCCATAGGTGTACGAACCTTTAGAAATACTAATTATTGCCACCGTTCGTTCCTCCTCACTAGGTTAGAGATGCCGTAAAATGGTAACAGAGCCGCTTTCACGTCGTCAAGCTTCACAGGTCATTATCGCGTTAATTTTCTTCCTGCCGTTCCTCTTTCACTCAATACAGAGCAGGGAGGTGTGGCATGCGAAACGAGATGGGCCGCAGCCTCTATCGGACTCCAACGTTATGGCGACATAAAGAACAATCCAAGGCTAATATTGGTGTGGACAACGCCGGCCATATCAAGGAAGAAATTGTGGACATGGTCCACCTGAACGAAACCCTGTAATCTGGACCAGTTTTTTTGGGGTCAGACCACGGCTGAGGCTATTTATCTTAGATTGACACTTGCATTTGAATGCGCTAACCTAATCTTAAATCTATAACGAGAGGGAGGACCATGGCCATAATTACGATTTCTCGTGGATCGTATAGTTATGGGGCAGAAATCGCACAGAAGGTCGCGCAGCAGCTGGGGTGTTCTTGCATATCCCGCGATCTACTTCTAGAAGCCTCCGAACAATTCAATATTCCGGAAATTAAACTGACAAAAGCCATTAAGGATGCGCCTTCAATTCTTGACCGCCTAACCCATTGGAAGGAGCATTACATCTCCTTCATAGAGGCCACGCTCCTCGAACACGCGCAAAAAGACAACATGGTATACCACGGACTCGCGGGTCATTTGTTCCTCAATGGAGTGAAGCATGTCCTCAAGGTTCGAGTCATAGCAGATTTAGAGGATCGCGTGCGTCTAGTAAGGGAACGTGAAAACATTTCCCGAGAGGAAGCGCTTCAGCTTGTGAAGGAGGTCGACGAGGGTCGAAGACAGTGGGGCCTCAAGCTCTACGGGGTTGAAACGTCGGATCCTGTTTTGTATGGCCTTGTGATCAACGTCGCCCAGGTGACCGTGGGCGATGCTGTGGAGATGATCTGTCATACTGCCGGATTGGCAAGTTTCAAGGCCACCCCGGAATCCCAGAGCGCTCTGGATGACCTCGCGCTCGCTGCAAAGGTGAAGGCCAGGCTTTTAACCGTAACTCCCAGCGTGACCGTCAAGGCCAAGGGCGGGACCGTCTTCGTCAATGCCATGACAGATGTCAGCGCTGAATCTCAGGTGGAAAGCGAGATTAGAGAAATTGCTGAAAAAATACCCGGTGTCGTTGATGTGAAGATCGACATGGATTTCCATGCTCAAAGGTTCCTATAAATTTTGGATCCAAGCCATAGCACGATTCCCTCCTCTTGTGGGCGCTGAGACCATTACCGGTCCGCCACCAGTCTCTCGGTCCTCAAAATTCGGCGCCACTCTCATAGGCGGCCGGACAGTTCTCAGACAATTTCCACTGCAAAAATCGAAGCGGAAGACACCCTTTTCCTTCGATAATCGCAAAACCTCCAGAAATATTACTTCGCTTTTCGCACATCTCATATATATACTACTTATAACAAGTTGCTTTCTGACGAGGACTAATATGGGTTGCATGTGGAGCATCGAACAGCCCTCTCACAGCCCCGAACTCAATCCAGCCTAGCACATCTGGGATGCTATCAGAGAAGATGACTTCCACAACGAAGCCTTCCGATCACTTGATGAGCTTCAAGACGGCTCTGTCTAGCACTAAACAAATTGCACGACAATCCCGATAGGCTCCGATCAGTAACCAATTTCCCATATCTTCAATGCGACTCCTTTCTAAATGGAGATTATCCAAAGGTACCTATATGATTGCTACTTGGTATGACGGCTTCTGAGAACGAATCTCGCGGGCAAAGTCAACTGTGTTAAAATGCACGGGACTATCATAGTGAGGACAGCCGCAATGGGCATCTTTGACGATCCATGTGAAAGCAAAAGATCGAATACTGATCCCTCTACAGACCTATTGCGGTCTGCGGTGGCAGAAGTCCCTCTGACATGCCTCTGGCCAGGTACTCCCATCGAGGTCATAGAAGCGCAGTCGACAATTCCCATCCCTGCGGACTTGCTGCGTAAGAACAATATCTACGTGCTTCGAGTCAGGGGGGACTCCATGATCGGGGACCATTTACTCGACGGCGATCATCTAATCGTGGAAAAGCTGAATTCAGCGAAGGACGGGGAGCTGGTGTTGGTATTGACAAGCAACAGCGAGGCCACGCTCAAGAGGTTCCACGACGATGGACGTAGGATAAGGATGGAACGGGCTGATGCCTCTAGCGAGGCCATGTTTCATGATGAGAAGGACGTGGCCATCCAAGGAGTTGTCGTGGGAATTCTCCGGAAGTACCGGAGTTGATCATGCAAAAACACCGCGAGCCACTGTGCCACTACCGTCACCACGGGTCTTCAGTTAATGGTTGCTGCCTCGTTCATTCTTCATGTTGATGCGGACGCATTCTATGTGTCAGTAGAGCAGGTCCTTCAACCTTCGTTGAAAGGCAAAGCAGTTATAGTAGGCGGCGGGGATCGGGGAGTCGTCTCTTCGGCATCCTACGAAGCGCGTCGGAGCGGAGTTCATTCGGCCATGCCGATTGTGCAGGCACGGAGATTGTGTCCTCACGCGGTATTTCTTGACCCCAATTTCCGCGCTTACAAGGAATTCTCAATACGAATGTTCGGCATTATGCGGAATTACTCTCCTGTCGTCGAAGCCACCAGTATAGACGAGGGCTATGTCGATCTCACAGGCACATTGAAGCTCCACAAGGCGCCTGCGTGGGAGGTGGCCCACCGCATGCTCTGCGAAATAAGGTGTGCTCTAGCGATCAATGTATCCGGAGGCTTGGCAGGAACTAAGAGCTGGGCCAAGATGGCCACCAGCTTGGCAAAACCTAACGGACTCCTTTACCTGGAGCCTGGGCGAGCAGAGGTTATCCTGGGATTTCTACCGGCGAGCGCCATTCCTGGTGTGGGAAAAAAGGCTGAAGAGGTACTCAGGAGACATGGAGTCCTAACCGTTGCGGATGTGGCCTCTGCAATGCCTGATCTGATGTACCGTCTCCTGGGTCAATGGGGAGAAAGGCTAATCGATATCGCCTCAGGAAACGATCCGCGTCTCGTCGACTCGGAACCCTCCGATGGCCAGAAATCGTACTCCAAAGACCGCACCCTGGAAAGGGATACCATCGATTACCCGTACATCCGGTTGGTGGCCAGAGAGCTGGGCGAAAGGTTGGCTACACGATTGAGAGCCGATGAGAAAGGAGCCCGCACCGTGACGTTCAAAGTCCGCTATGCTGACTTCACAGATGTCAGCCGCTCCGAGACCCTGAAGGAGGCGGTCAACGGAAACGAGGAAATCCTAAACTGCCTGGACCGTCTTTTTTGGAAGACCATTACGCGCCGCACCGGGGTACGACAGGTGGGTGTAAAACTCTCAGGAATAGGGACTCCAGTGCATCAGGCAAACCTCTTCGATTCCGGCCGCTCCCTGAGTAAGGAACGGGACCGAGCCGTGGATACTATAAGACACCGATTCGGCTTTGACGCTATCCGATTACCGACAGAAGAATGAATTCCCGAGAAACCCTACGATGGTTGTCAAAACTTGGCTCCCTTTTGATGAATCGATTCTGATCATTGTCCTGAACCAACTGGACGCACGCACTCGGGACCCTCATAAGCGGCCTTGTTCACCTTTTCGCTGACAGGGTACCCGGCCATTTGGTCTGGAGGGAATGGTTGCAGCAAAGGTTTTACCAATTCAGGCTTTTTCAGTTCTCTGACGCAATAAGTGACTTGATCGAAGAAATGTGTGGCCTGAAGACGTCACTGCGAGCGACGCGAAGCAATCTCCATCCCAGACGAAAGGGGATTGCTTCGCGTCGCTCGCAATGA
>JBKQRG010000184.1:0-20737 GCA_052144015.1 Desulfomonilaceae bacterium | reverse complement strand
TTCAGTAAAGTTGTCTTAGGGGATAGTCATCGCCTTGTCAAGCTTTATATCATAATATTACAGCCATCATAGTTTAGGGGATAGTATCGACGTCAGGAAACACCTGCAAAACTCAGGAGTTATCTGTTTATCCAACTGTAACTAGGAAACTCCGGCTAGGCCAGAAGGTTAAGGTTTTCTTGGGAACAGATGCAACATTGCCTCTCGACATAAGCCCAGGGCCTCAATGAACGCACCTTGGTCTTGGCCCTTGTAAAAAAGCCAAACCCGATTCTCTTACACCTGGGAGATTGATATGAAAAAGCGTGGAGGATATTCAGGTGATCTGGAGCATCAAATCAAAGTTCGGGTTTCATCTGACATGTATGATAAGCTCCAGCGGCTTTCGGAAGTCAAAGAAATAACAATAGCCCGTGTCATTCGGACTTTCATCAGTTCTGGTCTGAGGGAAGGCGAAACTTCTTGACTCATTTTAGTACAATTTCTCTTTTTGAGAACCCATTTGAATCTCCCGCAAGACCTATTGATTCGTCAAAAAAGTCTACTGGATGCCTGCTCGCCGGCATGCCATTTTCGATCGAGGGCGTGTAAGGTCTTGACCTTATGCGCTTACACTAGCGACGACGGCAGCCGGATTGGCGACAGGGACTACCCGAACCTCCTTCACACGATGGGTAGATAGGATTATGATAGCTCTCGCCGCTGCCAATCCTGCTCGAGTCCTCTCTCGGATCAGCTCCGCCTCGAATTGTGCCAGGGCAGCGAAGATATTAAAGATCAATTCTCCCGAAGCACTGGTCGTGTCAATCGCCCCGTCTCTTAGAGATCGGAAACCAACGCCCCTAGTCTTCAAATTCGCAACTACTGACACCAGGTGCTGCATGGACCGTCCGAGCCTATCCAACCGCCACACCACCAAGGTGTCGCCTTTTCTTAGGGTTTTCAGGCAATCATCAAGCCCAGGACGATGACTTTTTGCTCCGCTTACCTTGTCGGTGAAAATGGGCTCACAGCCCGCTGCTTTGAGTTCATTTATCTGAAGAGACAAGTCCTGGTCGGTTGTGCTGACTCTCGCGTATCCAATATACTGTCCCATGGCCTTCCTCCTAGTACTCCGGAGGGCCTCTCATAAATTCAACGCTTTGTCAAGGCCGCGAGACTTTGATTTTTAGACGACGGAATGAGACGAAAAGGACAGAGGAAATCGTGCACGGCAATACCCGGAAATCTGGCCTCATTAAACGAACGTTTGATGAGACATGATCGAACATGCCAGGTTGTCAGGTCTTTGAGCAAATCATCGCCGGAGTGCCAAGGTTTGAGATCCTCCCGTCTCCGCCGTGAGAGAAATCTTACCTTGTTTTAGCGGGATGTCAAGAATACCTTTTATGCTGAGGATTTAAGGAGTTGTCGATTCCGTGCATAGACGTGTTTGAGACTTTTTTTCCCTTTTTAGGAAGATTTTTTCCAAAAATGGCCCCCATGAGGGCCCCCATAAAAATAATGGCCTGGATCCCCGTTTTCCCATCGCTTCGCAGAATTTTGCGGTGTGGCGCTCAGGATAAGAATTGCCAAAACAGCAGCAGAGCGACGCTCCGGGACCTGTTTTCCGAGCGCACCAAACGTCGGGACATTTCCATAATTCATCGATGAGCTCTTATTTAGTTTCAGCCAGATAGCGCATGGGAATTCCTTTACTGAACGACTTTTTATGGGAAAAATTTCACTTGACAAGTGATGTGGAAGCTAGGTATCAGGTGTACGAAATATTGTGGGGTACTGCATACCCAAGGATACATAGTGGAGAAAAAAGTGGGTGACCGTCTCAAAGATTTTGTTATCGAAAATCCAACGCTGATCAGAGATCAGATCTATGATCGGATCAAGCAGGAGATTCTTTCTGGTAACATTTCTCCGGGGTCTCGGGTCCTTGAAGGCAGACTGGCTAAGCAAATCAATGTTTCCAGAACGCCCGTTAGAGAAGCTCTACATGTATTGGAAATGGAAGGCTTTCTCGAATCATTCCCGAGAGTTGGATACAGGGTAAGACAGGTCACCTATGAGGAAGGGATGGAGATCCACGAGATAAGGGCAGTCCTTGAGCCTTTGGCTGCCAAGAAAGCCATTGAGAGCGAGGATCAGGATTACATCGATGCCTTGGAACGGAATCTCGTCCAGTCCGAAATTGCGGCGGGGCAGGAGTTGGGCTCCTTCCTGCGATGTGATGCGGAATTTGATGAAATCATCGTTCGGGCCAGTGGAATCAAGACCCTGCTCAGTGTCTGGGGCACGCTTCGGCAGAGATTGAGTCTTTATCGGATGGAGGCGCAACATGCCCTCGAAACCAGACTCAAAAGCATTGAAGGGCATCGGCAAATTCTGGAATGCCTCAAGGCCAGAGATCCCGGTGGCGCCAAGAGGGCCATAAGAAATCATCTTGAAGATTCAAAACGTGCCCTGAAATATATTAGGTATACCGTCGATCACTAGGAGTGCAGTGTTTCAATCCACTATTCTGAGATTATCTCGGGGGGAAAGAAAGGGGATGTTGGAGGAAAGGAATGGAAAAAGATTATTATTTATATTCAAGCCGGGATCAGAAGGTGCATTTCTCACTGCCTCCGCAGTGGTCCCTCTCTCATTTCATAGAAACCCGAGAAGATGTCCCAATTCCCTCGATTGGGCAGATGGCTCACGAGGCGCTCGAGGCGCCCATTGGAACGGCTCCCCTGAAAGATCTGGTCTCCGGAGCCAAAACGGTAGCGATTCTCGTTGACGACTGGACTCGTCCTACACCCGTTGCCGGAATCCTGGAAGTTCTGCTCCCTTATTTGGTCCGCAGTGGCCTTTCTTCAGAAAAAGTCACTATCGTTGTCGCTCTTGGAACGCATGTGAGCTTGACACAGGAAGAACTGGCTTCGCGAATCGGGAGTCCGGCGGCATCCCTCTACAGAATCATCCAGCATGACGCCTGGGCTCATGATCTTGTGCCGATCCCTCTATCCGAAGACGGCCGGGTCATAAGAATCAATCCGGAAGTTGCTCAGGCAGATGTGAAAATAGGAATGAGCTCCATCTTGCCGCACCCAATGGCCGGATTCGGAGGTGGACCCAAAATAGTGGTGCCCGGAGTAGCCGATTTTGAGTTTGTCAGGGACCATCATATGAGACACACCATTCATCCGCGGTCCAGAGGCGGGCTCACGAAAGGGAACCCCTTCCACGAGAGTTGCTTAAGGGCAGCTCAGGCAATCGGTCTGGATTTTTCCATAAACTGTGTGTACAACCAGCACGGTGAGATTGTCCGCATCATGGGAGGAAGTCTCGAGGCGGCTTTTGCGGACGCGGTGCAGGCATGTTACGAAACGCTCGGAGTGAGGTTCGAGGAGAAAGTAGATGTCACAATCACCTCTACGTATCCGCACACCCACGGTCACCAGTTCTGCAAAGGTCTGGCTGCGCCTGATGGCGTCACCAAAGAAAACGGCGCAATCCTGATGCTCGCCCCATTGGTAAAACCGATATCGAGCGAATTCGTCGACTCCTTTGATCAGCTAAGAGAGAAAGCGCTGAACAACTCTGCCGGATACGTGAAGGAGGCGATGGGCCAGGGTAAGCCTTTCTTGGCGGACAAGCCTATAGAATTCAACATGGCCATGAGCAGTGTGATCCTGCGGCCGAGGATAAGGACCATAATAGTGTCCGATCTGATTTCTGAGAAGGAAGCCCGCACCATGGGGTTTGACTATGCGCACTCCCTTGAAGAAGGGTTGAGATTGCTTGGAGGCGAATATCCGAATGCGCGCGTGGCGATATTCCCATCAGGCGGTTTGATTATTCCTATGATTAATGCAGAGCGTCATTGATTTCTTCATTTGATTGGAATTCCGAGCCGGGCCTGACAGCCGGCATTTCTGAAAGCGTTTTTGCATTCACACGAATTGTGCCCGCGCAATTTTTGTAAAGAAGCGTTTGACAGCGCTGGATCACACTGTCGGATGGGAGATCAGGGCAATGGGAAAAGCCAAGGTTATTGTGATCAACGGGAAAGATAATGTTGCCACAGCCCTCGTATCGTTAAGCCGAGGTGCTGAGGTCGTCATTGATATCGAGGACAACCTGGAGAATATCACACTCGTGTCGGATATTCCCCCTGGTCATAAATTCGCCCTGAGGGACATAAGGAAAGGCGATTCCGTGATCAAGTACGGAGAACCTATAGGGCAGAGCCTGGACAAAATCACCCGTGGAGAACATGTCCACGTGCACAACGTAATCAGCAAGCCACGACTGGGAAAAAGGCCATGAAATTTCAGGGATACCGCAGAGTAGACGGTGGAGCAGGGACGAGAAACACGGTGCTGGTCATCCCCAGCGTCGGCTGTTCGCAGGAGGCTGCACGTTCGATTGCCAAAGGCTTCAAAGGGGTCGTGTATCTTCCCAATATTCTGGGGTGTGGCCAGATGGGAGAAGATCGCCACACGTTGAAGAGGACCTTGACTGGCTTCGGCCTGAACCCGAACGTGGCCGGTGTATTGATCGTCGGGCTCGGATGCGAGGAACTTGCCGCGGAGAATATCGCTGAAGAGATCAGGCCGAGCGGCAAGCGGGTAGAAGTCTTGGTGATCCAGGAAGTTGGGGGGACAAGAAAAACCATTTCGCTGGGCAGGGGCATCGTTAAGGAGATGCTCGCACATGCGGCCAAACTCCGTCGTGAGCCGATCCCCCTGCAGGAGCTGATTCTTGGGACCGAATGCGGCGCTTCCGATTTCACCTCTGGTTTGAGCTCCAATCCGGCAGTAGGCTCTTCCTGTGACATGCTTTTGGCGGGAGGGGGAACGGTGATTCTTTCGGAGACGCCTGAGCTGATAGGCGCAGAACATCTCCTTGCCAGGAGAGCGAAGACCCGCAAGGTTTCCCGGCAGCTTCTCGAGGCCGTTGCCTCGTGGGAGTACACAGCCCTTGAGGCAGGACAGAACATCCGAGAGGGCAATCCTTCCCCCGGCAACATTGCCGGAGGCATAACAACTCTCGAGGAAAAGTCTCTCGGGTGCATTTACAAAGCAGGGAAAGGGCCACTTCAAGAGGTGATCGCCTACGGCTCTCACCCGACCAAGAATGGATTGGTATTCATGGATACCCCGGCTCATGATATCGAGCAACTAACCGGCATGGTTGCTGGGGGAGCCCAAATAGTCCTTTTCACCACCGGCCGGGGCACACCCATAGGATCCCCCATTGCCCCCGTTATAAAAATTACGGGTAACAGAGATACCTATCTGAAGATGAAGGAACACATGGATATCGATGTGAGTAGGGTTCTTCAGGGAAAGGAGAGTTTAACGGAAGCCGGAAGACGGATATTTGAAGAAATGATCCTGGTTGCTTCGGGCAAGCCCACCAAGGCGGAAAAGCTAGGCCAGAGAGATTTCTGCATATTCAAATTGAACCCGAACATTTGATCTCAATTCCCCTCGTGTGTCCTCGTCCATGGGGCCGCTGAAAATGGAGCTAAAGATGAACCAAAAGCTGAGAAGCAAAGCTTTGAGCCCTGACGTGCCACAGTATTACATGCGCAGGGTCTTTTTGAAGTCCCTCGGGGCGACCGAGGAAGATCTGGAGAAACCCCTTGTTGCGATCGCCAACACCTGGAACGAGATCCTCCCCGGGTCCGTTCATCTCGATCGTATCGCTGCAGCCGTAAAGCGGGGAATCAGTGAGGCCGGAGGATTGGGCACTATCTTTAACGTCTTGGCGCCCTGTGATGGCCAGGGGAGCGGAAACGAAGGCTTCAAATACATCCTTCCCAGTCGGGACCTGATCGCGGCCTCGGTGGAGATGATGGTGGAGCATGCCAGTTATGATGCTGTGGTGATGATCGGGACTTGTGACAAAATCGTGCCTGGTCTCATCATGGCGGCGGTCCGCTGCAATCTTCCCACTGTCGTGGTCACCGGCGGCTATATGCCTGCCGGACATTATAAAGGAGAGAGACTCGATGTCTCTTCCATGGGGAAGTATTTCGTCATGCACAAGCAGGGCAAGATTACCCGGGAGGAATTGCACGAGGTAGAAGGATGTGTCTGTCCCGGTCCTGGAGCCTGCTGCCTGATGGGAACTGCAAACAGCATGTGCATTGCTGCCGAAGCCATTGGTCTTTCGATACCCGGAAACTCGGCCCTGTGCGCCACGGACCCGGCCCTCGAAGAACTGGCTGAAGAAGCCGGCCGGAAGGTGGTGTCGCTCCTGTGGAATGGCATTAAGGCAAGGGATATCGTTACTCCTGCCGCCTTCTGCAATGCGGTGAAGGTCTGCTGCGCTACCAGCGGCTCCACCAATCTGACCCTCCATTTCCCGGCCATTGCCCATGAATTGGATCTCCCCTTCACTCTGGACGATTTTGAAAGTATTAGCCTGCAAACTCCATCGATCATGGAAATCAAGCCGTCGGATCCAAGCTATCTCATGGAGGATTTCGAGCGGGCCGGGGGGTTGCAGGGCGTCATGAAGTCCATGGAGTCCCTCCTGGACACGAACGTGATGACCGTGAGCGGCCAATCCCTGGGAGAGAATCTCAAGAAAGCGGAAATCAAGGATCCGGAGATCATTCGACCACTCTCCAATCCAAAATCTGAGAATGGGGGCATTGCCATCCTGAAAGGTAACATGGGTGTTGCCGTGGTGAAACAGACGGCAGTTAGACCGGGGATGCAGAGGCACAGAGGTCCCGCCAAGGTTTTCGAGCAGGAAGAGGATTGTGTCAATGCGTTGTTGAACGGGCAGGTCAAGGGAGGTGAGGTCTTGGTCATCAGGTACGAAGGACCCAAGGGAGGACCGGGGATGAGAGAGATGGTGATGGCCACCTGGATGCTTGTAGATTTGGGACTGGACAGATCGGTGGCCATTGTCACGGACGGGAGGTTTTCCGGCACATCGGGAGGACCCTGTGTGGGGCACCTTGTGCCTGAGGCGATGGTCGGAGGCCCCATTGCCGTGATTCGAGATGGAGATATCATCGACATCGATATTCCAGCTCGGAAAGTCAGCGTGGAAATCAGCGATCAAGAAATCAGAGAAAGGTTGGCATCCTGGAAACCGCCGCAACCGAAGGTGACCAAGGGCTATCTCGCTCATTTCGCCAAATATGCCGCAAGCGCGGACAAAGGCGCTTATCTCGAATGAGGATAGAGCGCAAACAAGCCATAGGAGAGGTAGGAGGTATTTCGATGAAAAGGTTAATTTGTCTTTTTGTTTCTATGGCCGGAATCTTGGGTCTTCTTCTTTTCTCCGCTTCTTCCTACGGAGCCGACGTGATCAAGGTAGGCATTGTGGACACCTATTCAGGCCCTCCTGCCACCATGTCTCAGGACGTTCTCGATGGTTTTAAGATGGTGGTGAATGAGATCAATGCCAAGGGTGGGATTCTGGGAAAAAAGATTGAATTCTTTACGAGAGACGAGAAGTTCAAACCGGACGTAGGATTGGCGATGGCTAAGGAACTGGTCCTGAAAGAAGACGTGGATCTATTGATGGGGACCATCAATAGTGCAACAGCCCTCGCGCTCTCGGATTTGGCCAAGAAACAGAAAATCCCATTCCTGGTCTCCAATTCCAGGTCGGAAAAAATCACAGGGGAAAAGGGCCATCGTTATGTTTTCGGGATTGCCGAGAATACGGCGATGGCTGGAAGGGCGGCGGGCTTTGCTTTGGCCAAAAAACCGTTCAAGAAATATTGGATTGCCGGTGATGATTATGAGTACGGCCATTCCATTGCCGAATCCGTATGGAACACACTGAAAGCCCTGAAGCCCGACGTGGAACTCTTGGGGCAGACCTGGTGGAAGGTAGGAGAATCCGATTTTACCCCTTATATCACCCAGATCATGAGCGCCAAACCCGATTTTCTCATCGCCGCTACCGGTGGTTCCAGCATGGTCACTTTTGCCAAGGCGGCCGACGCAACGGGGCTCCTGGCAAAGGTGCCAATGTACCAGCATACCGTGATCGACTATGGGATCCTGGGACCCCTCGGTGCGGATGGACCTGAAGGTGCCTTCGGAACGGCCCCTTACCTCTTCTATTATCCGGACACTCCGGCCAACAATGCCTTTGTGCGGGAGTTCAGGAAAACCTATGGCCGTTACCCCCAGATGTTCGCGCTGTTCGGTTATGCCGCAGGACAACTCATTGAAGCCGGTTATAAGAAAGCAGGGTCGGTGGACAGGGAGAAGCTAATCAATGCACTGGAAGGCTTAACGATCGACAGCCCCGTAGGAAAACTGGAGATGCGCGCCTGCGACCATCAGCTTCAACTCCCTATGATGTTCGGGAAGGTGATCAAGAGTCCCGAGTACAAAGATTTTCTCGTTGCCGGCGATATCGTGACCGTGCCTTTTAAGGACTATATGCCCACTTGCGACGCGGTGCAGAAGACGCGCAAGTAATGAAACTTGTGGAGGGGCGCACAAATGGAGTGGGTATATGCAATCATATCCCCGTCGCTCCTGATGCAGATCCTGGTCGGTTTAAGCCGGAGCGTGATTCTCTTCATTGTGTCTTCCGGTCTAAGCCTTATTCTGGGGGTGCTCAGGATTCCCAATATTTGGCACGGCTCTCTGTACATGGTCGGCGCCTTTATGACCTTTACCGTCGCAACCGCATTCGGGGGATCAACCGGCTTTTGGATAGCAGTCCTCATCGCGCCACTTGGGGTCGCCCTGATCAGCCTTATCGCCGAAAGGGCTTTTTTTCAACATCTCTATGAGCGAGAACACCTCATGCTCCTGTTGCTCACCTTTGCCTTCTCCCTGGTGTTTGGCGATCTGGTCAAGATGACCTGGGGCATGGATTATAAATCCGTACCCATCCCAATGGGATTCCGGGGAACTATCGATTTGCACCCGGGGCTGTCCTTTCCTCGGTACAACCTGTTTCTCCTCGCTGTCGGCCCAGTCGTGGCAGTAGTCTTGTGGTTCATCGTGAACAGAACAAAGATAGGAAAGATCTCCAGGGCTGCTGCGGTCGACCGGGAAATGGTGAGTGCCGTAGGCGTGAATGTGAGCTGGGTGTTTGCCATAGTTTTTGTGATCGGCTGCTTTCTGGCAGGGTTGGGCGGGGCGCTGGTCGCCCCGACGGTCAACGTCAGTCTGGGAATGGATCATACGATTATAATGGAAGCCTTTCTCATCGTGATAATCGGGGGGCTGGGCAATGTCTGGGGGGCACTGCTGGGTTCCCTGATATTCGGTCTCACCCAATCGCTGGGAATCTTGGCCTGGCCTGAATTCGGAATTGTCTTTCCCTATGCCGCAGTGATTATAGCTTTATTGTTCAGGCCTACAGGACTTCTCAAGTCTACGTGGTAATCAACGGTTCGGAGGACCTATGCTCAGAAAGGCTCTACAGGGAAAAAGTCGCATTTGGGGGGTAGCGGCGCTCTTTCTATTGCTTCTGTTTCCCCTCTTCGTGCGGCCTTTTTACACCTATTTGATCTCCATCATTCTGCTCACAGGGCTGCTCGCAACGAGTCTCAACCTCGTTCTCGGTTATGGCGGAGTCTTTCAGTTCCACCACGCGGTTTTTTACGGGGTTGGGGCTTACGCAACCGCCCTGATGATCCAGAAAAGCGGACTTCCTTTCGGGCTCAGCTTTGTTGGCGGGCCTCTGGCCGCAGCCCTTCTGAGCCTGGTCATGGGCCTCATCTGCATCCGTCTATCAAAACTTTACTTCGGAATGCTTCAGATTTCCCTCGGTTCTTTGGTTTGGATCATCGTTTACAGATGGTACTCCTTCACCGGAGGCGATAACGGCATCAGCGGGATTTCCGTGCCGGACCTCCTTTCATCTCAAAATGGCGCATACTATTTTACGCTGGTGATCACGATGCTGTCTTTTTTCCTCATCTACAGCATCATCAAATCCCCTTTTGGCAGCGCTCTCCAGGGAATCCGTGACAATCCGGTCCGCAGCGCAATGATCGGCATCAGTGTGGCACGACACCAACTCCTGGCCTTGGTCATCGCCGGTTTTTTTGCAGGAGTGGCCGGCTCCCTTTTTGTCGTCGTGGAAACTGCTGTTTTCCCCGACATGCTTTTCTGGACCCTCTCCCTCGAAATCCTGATCATGTGCCTGCTGGGAGGATGGTTCACCTTTTGGGGTCCCCTATTGGGCGCTGCCATCATCATCTTATTGAGAACATATGTAAGCGGCTATACGAACTATTGGGCATTGCCGCTGGGAATCCTGATGATGCTGGTCATCTTCTTCCTGCCCAATGGGATACTAGGTTTTGTCGAGGAAAAGCTTTATGAACCCCCTGTAGAACCCTTCGCCGCGGGACCGGCCATGATGGAGTCGTAAGTGCTAGAGGTAAAATCATTATCCAAATCGTTTGGCAAATTCCTGGCGGTGCAAAGCGCCAACCTTGACGTTCAAAAAGGCGAGATTGTGGCAATTATCGGTCCGAACGGCGCCGGGAAAACAACACTTTTCAATCTCATCACCGGCCTGTTGAAACCTGAGAGGGGGCAGGTCCTTTTCAAGGGCCAGGATATCACCGGATATAAGCCTCATGAGATTTGCCGAACTGGCATAACCCGTTCTTTTCAGGTGGTCAACGTTTTTCAGCGATTATCCATATTTGAGAATGTCCGAATCTCGGTATTGTCCCGTCAAAAAAAGACCTGGAACCTTTTCACCCCTTCAGCCAAATTGGCGGTCGAAGAGACAAATGATATTCTGGAGAATGTCGGCCTGATGCCCAAGAAAGAGCGAAAAACCGGCCTGATCTCCCATGGTGACCGCAAGGTGCTGGAGATCGCTATGGCCTTGGCGGGGAATCCTGAGCTCCTTATCCTTGATGAACCAACCGCGGGAATGGCTCCCGATGAAACCGGTCGATGCATCGATTTGATCAAGCATTTGTCTGAAAAGCGCGGGCTCACCATCTTGTTCTGTGAGCATGATATGGAGATTGTTTTTGGTATTGCCAGTAGAATCATGGTCATGGTGAGGGGAAGTTCCATCGTTCAGGGCACCTGTGCTGAAGTCAGGTGCAACCAATCAGTCCAGGCAGCCTATCTAGGGGAAGACGACCAATGCTCGATGTAAACAGGATCAATACCTATTACGATTCGAGTCACATCCTTTTTGATGTCTCTTTCAAACTCCAAAAAGGTGAGCTGGTAGGTCTTCTAGGACGAAACGGCGCGGGGAAAAGCACGACCTTGCGCAGTATCATGGGACTAACGTCGCCCAAGCAAGGAAGGATCACTTACAATGGAGAGGACATCACCAGACAAAAACCTCACATGCTGGTTCGTATGGGAATCGGCTATGTTCCGGATGATCGAAGGGTCTTCGCGGATTTGAGCATAGATGACAACCTGGAAATTGTTCATCGAACAAAAACCGATTGGAGCAAAGAAAGGGTTTACGACCTCTTTCCGGCTCTGAAGGAGATCAGGACGAGATTGGGCGGAAATTTGAGCGGTGGAGAGCAGCAGATGCTGACAATAGGGCGAGCCTTGATGAGTAGTCCGGACCTCCTTTTGCTGGACGAGCCGACGGAGGGTTTGGCGCCTCTGGTTGTCAGACAACTGGAAAACCAGATCTTGGCATTGAAGGAAACGGGGATCAGCATTCTCCTTTCAGAACAGAACGTAAAATCAGCCTTGAAATTGATGGACCGGGTCTATGTAATCGATAATGGGTACATTCGCTATGAAGGCACAGCAGCCGATCTCAATCAGAACGTAGAAATCAAAAGAAAATACCTGATGGTATGAACGATGACTAGGAGATCCTCAACAGAGGTCTGGAGACGCTGGATTCGGACCAGCAGCAGATCATGTGGAAAGTGAGTTCATCCTGAGCTACGGCATCACTACTGCCGGGAGGAAGGGCATGACGATACGGGAACAGATGGACGCCAACAAGAAAAACGTTGTGGAGTTCTATGATCTCATCATCAATAAGAAGGATTTCGAGTCCGCGCATAAGTATATGGGACCCAGGTACAAGCAGCATAATCCTTTGGTGAAGGATTATCCAGAGGGATTGGCAGAATTCGTAAACTTTCTTAAAACGAATCATCCGGACGCCAAGAGCGAAATTGTAAGAATCTTTGCGGAAGGTGATTATGTCATTCTTCACGTTCATTCGCTTCGGCCGCCAAACACGCATCGGGCTATCGTTGAGATATTCAGGCTCGAGAACGGAAAAATTGATGAACACTGGGATGTAATACAGGAGGTTCCGCAGACTTCTGCGAATCCAAACGGAATGTTCTAATGTGTGCGCACCCGTATGGCTTCTTTCCATAAACGGTGACAGGTTTAAAGATTCTCTTAGGTTTTGAATGTGAGCTGCGGGCTCAAGTATTTGGACTGTTCGTGTCGCCTCAAGCTTGTGATCAGTATAATATTACTGGGCTTTGTCAATCACTGTATGAGAGAAAGTCATGAAAATCCTATTTTGTGGTGAAGTTTTTTCCCACCAGGGGCCGGAGAAGCTGCGGGGCCTCCTCCCGAACGAAGAGATTCTGAACAGTCCTGCCAACACCGTGGCGGAAGTGGGACTGGATGCGGACGTGCTCATCCCTCTTATGCATAAGCTTGAGCCCGATCTTATTGCGCGCACGAGGGCGCGGCTGATTCAACAGTGGGGCGTGGGGCTGGAGGTGGTGGACATCCCCGCAGCGAGCGCGAGAGGCATTTTCGTTTGCAACGTTCCGAGCGATGTCTCTTCCAACGCAGAATCGACAGCCGAACACGCGGTCTTCTTGATGTTGGGAGTGGCAAGAAGAATACACTGCTGCCTGGCTGCGTTTCAGAATGGGACGTGGCATGATCCCGTAGGGGAAGGACTCTTCGGCAACAGTGCGTTGATCGTTGGGTTGGGTCGCGTGGGCAAAGCATTGGCCAGACGACTAAATGCACTGGGGATGACCGTGCGTGCAGTCCGCCGAACCCCGGACCTTGAATCCGAGCAAGCACTTGGGTTAGAGCGTGTCGGTTATCCGTCGGATCTACTTGAAATGGCCTCGTCTGCGGATTTTGTCATATCAACGGTGGTCTTGACCGATGAATCGCGGGGTTTCTTCGGCAATAAGCTTTTTCAGGCCATGAAACCCACTGCGTTCGTGATCAATGTGTCTCGGGGAGGGGTGGTTTCCGAAAAAGACCTCGTGGAAGCTCTGGAAAAAGGCCAAATCGGTGGAGCAGGTCTGGATGTCTTTGAGCATGAACCACTTGATCCAGACAGTCCGCTGCTTAAACTGAACAACGTCTTCGCCACGCCTCATGTGGCTGGGGTAACGAGGCAGAATTACGAGGACACAGCGCGAGTGGTGGCTGAGAATATCGGCCAGATCAAGCAAGGTAAAGCACCTCTCTATTGCGTCAATCTGGCCGAGGCAAGGTGATTAGGAGGGAACAATTCCTGAATACGCCTATAGCGGGTTAGCTCCGTGTTGGCTGCGGACTGCGGCCCGCTCAGTTTAACCTCGACATGATAGACCCTCTGCAAGGGTGAGCAGGTCATTCTTCATGTGTACTCGATTCGGTCGCCGGATTCGCATCGGGCTATCGCTGAGATATTCAGGCTCGAGAACGGAAAAACTAATGAAGATTGGGATGTGAGGCAGGAGGTCCCGCAAACTTCAGCAAATCCAAATGGAATGTTCTGATCTCTGTGCTCCAACGGAATCGCGCAAGGAGGACACATGCGGCTGCGAGGCAAAGTGGCAATTATCACGGGCGGCGGCAAAGGTATCGGCAGGGCCATTGCTTTTGCTTTTGCCCGAGAAGGGGCAACTGTGGTGACCGCGTCCCGGACAATATCGGCTCTGGAGCTCACCTGCAAGGAGATAACCGATAATGGTGGAAAGGCTGTCTACGTACAGACCGACGTTTCCGATGAAAAGCAGGTGCAGCGGCTTGTAGCAGAAACAATCAGGCAGTTCGGTCAGGTGGATATACTGGTGAACAACAGCGGCATCTCAGGACCTACGTCTCGCGTGGTGGACATGGATCTGATCCCATGGAGCGAAACCCTTGCCGTGGACCTGACCGGAAGCATGCTCTGCTCACGAGAAGTCCTCAAGCACATGATCGAGCGCAGAAACGGCAACATTATCAACATTGTTTCCGAAGGAGGAAGGTCTGCTGACGGAAGATCAGGCTACCCATTGAGGGCAGCGTACTGCTGCTCCAAAATGGGCCTTATCGGCCTGACCGAGACCCTTTCTGTTGAAATGGGCGAGTATGGCATCCGCGTGAATGCGGTTAGCCCGGGCCCTGTTTTGGGAGAGCGCATTCGGAATGTGGTCGAGAAAAGGGTTGCGGCGACCGGCAAGACCTTTGACGAAATGATGAAAGATCTGGCGGCCAACAATTCCCTGAAGAGACTGGCCACGGAAGAGGAGTGTGCGGCTGTCGCCGTCTTCCTCGCGTCGGAGGAATCCAGCGCGGTGACGGGTCAGACCATACCGGTGAGTTGCGGCCAACACGTCAATTTCTGAGATGAGGTGCCAGTCTAAAATTCTGTACCATTTGCCTTAACATGGTTTGGGCTAATCAGGGTTATCCTTGTGTCACCTACACACATTCGGCAAAACAAGGAGGAAAGACCATGAAGAGACTGCTTTGGGCAACTGTCTTCGCAACCCTGAGCTGCTGTTTGTTGTCCCTCGACGTGGCAGCGGCTGAGAAAATACCGATAAAAGTCGGTATTATCGACACCTACAGCGGAACGGCGAGCACTTACACCAATGATGTTCAGGATGGGTTCAAATTGGCAGTGGACAAGATCAACGCCAAGGGAGGTGTGCTCGGCAGACCAATCATGTTTGTGACCCGTGACGACAAGTTTAAGGTAGACCTTGGACTGAGCGCGGCGAAAGAGTTGATCATGAGGGAAAAGGTTGACCTTCTCGTGGGGACCATCAATAGTGCCGTCGCTTTGGCGGTTTCCGACTTGGCCAAGAAAGAGAAGATCCCTTTCCTCGCCACCTATGCAAAAAGTGACAAGATAACGGGCGCCAAAGGCCACGAATATGTCTTTAGCATGAGTGAAAACACAGACATGGTTGGCAAAGCAGCTGCCGTAGCACTGGCTAAGAAACCCTTTGTCACTTACTGGATTGCCGGTGACGACTACGAATCCGGACATGCCTTTGCCGACGGAATCTGGTACCATCTCAAAGCACTGAAGCCGGAAGTCAAATTGCTTGGTCAATCCTGGTGGAAGGTCGGCGAACCTGATTTTACACCTTATATTACGTCGATCCTCTCGGCAAAACCTGATGCGGTCATTGTGGCTACAGGAGGCGCAAGTTGCACTCCATTTTTGAAGGCGGCAAAGGCCACCGGGTTTAATGAGAAAATGCCGTTCTTCATGCACACCGCCACCGAACTCTCCACTTTGAGGCCGTTGGGCCTCGATGCTCCCGAGGGAGTTATGGGGACATCCAATTATTATTTTTATTATCCGGATAATCCTGAACAAAAGGCATTTGTCGAGCAATTCAAGAAGGCGTATAATAGGTACCCTTCTTTTGGGAGCCTGGTCGGGTGGGTTACCGGCCAATTTATTGCAAAAGCCTATGAAAAAGCGGGGAAGGTGGATCCTCAGAAATTCGCTGCGGCCCTGCCAGGATTATCCGTGGATAGCCCTATCGGTAAATTGACGGTAAGGAAGGGTGATAACCAGTTGGAACTCCCAATGTTCATGGGAGTAACCAAGAAAGTGCTCGGTTATGATTTCCTCATCGCAACGGACATTGTGACTATTCCGGCTGCAGAATTAATGCCGTCCCTAGACGCCATTAAGAAGGCGCGGGAGGAGGCGAAATAGTTTCCATGAGACATTGGAAGATTAGGAGAGAATTCCTGAGGGGTCTAGCTGTCATTTGGTTCCGAGTCCCCATGGGATGCGAGCGTTTGGTTGCGGCATGAAAGACGCACGGGTACAAGGAAATCCATAAATCTATGATGACCTGACCGCCAGAAGCTGGTCCAGGATCTGAGTTAGTGTTATTGCGGAATCTGAGGCCGATAAGAGGTGAGGTCATACCCATCATCTTGGTCGGGGAGAAGACTCCGTAGGTGGACAAATTCGTCCGCTGGGAAATCGAACAGGTTATAACCCGCAACTTCCCGATAGTAATTATCAATGTCAGCGAAACCCTCGAAAAGAATGGGATGGATTTTCTTACATGCTGGGCAAAATCCGTATTGATGAGTTGTCGAATTCTTGGAACAGAATGGGTTAGGCATGTATATATTTTCTGCAGACCTTAAGGAACAGCGAGATTGAATTTGAAGGCTCAACCGCGAGGGTATCCTCAAGATAAGGATAGAATACCAGACATGAGGCTGAAGCAATAATCAGGTGAGTTGCTCGAAAACCAACCCATATGGCGAACTCATGCAAATACAATAGCCGCTGCGACGCCTATATTTGAGGAGCGCGCTTCAAGGCTCACGAGGAGCATAACAGGTCTGCGTTCAGGAACCTCCGGGTTTTCGGGCGGTGTCGCGACCAAACGTCTGAAAATGCTGTCAATAGAACGCTATCCAGTCCGATACGGGCTCCAATATCACTTTACCAGGATTCGATTGCAGGACCCGGGCAATGGGAAATCTGTTTTCCCTGATGGTCAAAGGCGGGGTGAGCCCCCCGGTATCAAAATCCTTCAGTGACTTGAGTACCTTTGTGAGCCCTTCCGCATTAAGCTCTCCCGCAGAATCCGCTTTCCTCAGGCACTCCACAAAAATCTTGCCAGCGGTAAACGCAACAATATAAGGCAGTGGCCGTTCAGTGACATCCGGATAGTTCTCGGCGGTATAGTCTCTGAGCTTCTGTATCATCGGCACGTCTTCCATCCACCAGTAGGCGTATGGACTGACTGCCAGGAATTTTGGTCCATCCGGCCCAAGCATCTGCACCACACTCTTCTGAGCCCCCCATATTGTTGCCACTATTTGAGCTTTGAGTCCGAGTTCGTGGCATTGTTTGATCACTGAGCCGTTGTTCGGACCTATCCATCCGTGCAAAATGACCCAATCGGGATTCTTGAGCTTCAGTTCCTCAATTTGCGCAGTGTGATCACCGCCTTTCATATCTCCGATCGCTTCTCCGACTAATTCTAGCCTCAGTCTTTGGCACATGATCCGTCCATAAGCGATAGGGTCCTCTCCCAGCGGACCTTTTGTGTAGAAAAAAGCAACCTTTTTGCCCTTTTTCTGTTGGGCCGCATATTTAAGCGCAACGGCGAACTGATCGCCGTAAGTCGGTCCCATCATGAACATCGAGGGAGCCCCACTAGTCATGATTTTGGCTGATAAAGAGGGCGAAGAGTAAAGGACACCGTACTTCTCACGGATCAGAGGCGCCACCGCCAATGCCACCCCGGTGCCTGAACCGAAAACCCACAGCGGCTTGTATTTCGATATAAGGGTCTCAAAAGCCTTCGCTCCGACCTCCGGATTGAATTGATCATCTTCCTGGGCATATTGGAGCTTCTTGCCGTTGATGCCTCCTTCGGCGTTGGTTATCGCGACACAGTCCTTCATAGCAGCTATGAGCGGGATACCTTCATCGATGAAAACTTTTGGACCGGTCAGTGGCTGGGTGGCCCCGATCGTAATCGTATCCTGCGCCGCTGTGGTTTGCGAAATTACGGAACTAATAACCAAAGATGCGATGAGACACCATCCTTTGCTTAGTCTCCTCATAGTCCCTCCCTTGATCCACATTCGGATTACCCATTACTTTGGATCCAGCAGAAACCTTCGAATTATCGAAACCGACTGCCCGAGTAATAAGCAACGCCCCAATTCTTGACTCTCAAAAATGCCCCCCGGATAGATGGCACGCATTTTTGGTACCAGAGAGCTTGATCGTGAGGATAATGAACGATAGATGAATATTAGTAAGCTGGAGCTAGATTTGCTTATATCGTGAAGTAATGGTCCAGCGAGTCCAAATGACTCACGAGGTGACCCTTCAGAAAAAAAAGCAATTTTGTCAATAAATTAGATCGCTTCAAAAATGAGCCTGACAGGCTCGTTGGGTCTCGAAAGGGACTCACGAAGATCAGAACTGCAGATTCTTCTCGCGAAAGTCTTTCTCCATCTTGATGAAATTTTGGCCAAATTCTATCGTATGGTTTCTCATGGCTGCATACGCGGCCTCTTCGTCTCCGGCTAATACTGCTTCAACTATGGGATGATGCATGCCGGCAGGGTGTATCACACCAGGATCCGGCTGCACGTCGAGCACAACACGCCTGGTTAGCCCCATCAACGACCTTATGAGGGCTTCAAAGAATCCGTTGCCGGACATCTCCGCCAAAATGAAATGCACCTGGGTCTTGATGTCCAGGTCTTCCTGTATAGAGCCTGCAATGAGTTTTTCTGCATCCAGAGCCTCTTTCAACTGTTTGGCATAAGTCGGGGTCACTTTTGTGGCGGCTAATCGAGCCATTTCAGGCTCGATCAGTATCCTCACCTCGGAAAGTTCCGGGATGGTAATCTTCCCGGCCAACAGCAGATCCAGAAACGCGTCAGCCAAATGGGCAAAAGACAGATTTGTGACAAAAGTCCCACCAGTAGCGCCCTGCCGGGTAATTATGAATCCGGCGTTTTCCAGAGTCCTCAGGGCTTCTCGGACTGCTACGCGGCTGACCTGAAACTCTCCTGCAAGCAGTCGTTCGGTGGGGAGTTTGTCCCCGGCCTTGAATTCGCCGAACAAGATTGATTGCTTGAGCTGTTGGGTAACTTCTTCGGAGATCCTAGATGTACGAATAGGTCTAAACATAGGCATTTTCAGCTCCTTGCGATAATATAATCTGAGTGGAGGAATTCCGCAATTCTTTTTCTTCAATGGGTCAAATAAATCTTGACATCAATTATTTTATGAGTCAATTAATAGACCAACAGACCAATCTTATCCTAGAGGTTTGTTCAATTGAGCCCACACTATTGACCGGGCGAGATGCTCGGAGTGTAGCCGCACGAATTTTCTTGTACCAAATGTGAAGGAGGCACAGGATGAAGAGGCTTTTGTTTCTGACGATTTTAGCGCTATGCTGGACGGCAATTTGGGCAATCCCTGGTTCAGCGCAGCAGCAGGAACCTATCCTCGTCGGCGTCCCCACTTCTGTCACATTTATCGAAGGCAAAGAATGCCTTAAAGCAGTTGAACTCGCTGCGGCGGAGATTAATGCGAAGGGCGGGGTCAAAGTGTCGGATGTTAAACGGCCAATAAAAATAGAAAGTCTTGATCTGCGCGACGCTTCCCCAGGCGTTCCGGTATCGGAAGCACTCCTGGGCCTGGAAAAAATTATTACGGAAAAAAAGGTCCAGGTCATACTTGTGGGACCGTTCCGTTCTGAGGCTCTCATACCTGGAATGGACCTCCTGAACAAGTACAAAGTCCCATTGCTGGGATGCATTGCCATGAGCCCCAAATCAGAGCAGATGGTGAGGGAAAATCCGGAAAAATACAAATACTGTTTCAGAGTCTGCCTCAACGCTATTTATCTTGGCAAATACCTCAGCGCAAACCTTGGTTTCTTGAAAAAAGAATTTGGTTTCAACAAAGTCTATGCGATGCACCAGGATGTTCTTTGGGCGAAGGCTACTGCCGAAGGTACTCTTAAAGCCGCCACGACCAATGTGGGCTGGGAGAGCGTGGGCATCGAGGCCTATCCCACCGGCGCATCGGATTTTGCTGCCGGACTTATGAAAGCCAAGACTCTTGGAGCTCAGGTAATTTTGCCGGTGTTCGATATGCCCCAGAGCGGGATTCTTCTAAAACAATGGCGGAGCATGAAGATTCCAGCGCTGGTATCAGGATACATTTCTCCGATGACCGGACCTGGCGCTTGGAAAATCTTCGATGGTAAGATTGGAGGTTTGATAAACTGCACCTTTGAAATAGGAGGCGGGATCGGTCCTGCGAAATACCCACCTGCAAAAAAATTCTTTGACGATTACCGAAAGAAATTCGGTGAGGCCATAGAATCAGGACACGGTCCGGGACCTGCTTATGATTCGGTTTATATCTGGGCCGAAGCAGTCGAGCGCGCGGGGAGCTTGGATCCTGACAAAGTTGTGGCGGAATTGAAAAAGACCGACCGTCAGGGAGTCATCGGCAAAATTAAATTCGATGATGGCAATCAGGTCATTTACGGTGACGATCCGACTAAAACCGCCGTAGGCTGTGTGTCCCAATGGACCGAAGACGGCGGCGGCAAGCGTGTTATCGTATGGCCCGAGGCCCTTGCTGAGGGCAAGGTCGTTCTTCCCTCTTGGATGAAGGCTGCGAAATAATGTAGCGCTGAAGGGGAGACCGATCGTAAACTCCGTACGGTTTCCCCCTCTCTCGAATTTTGTATCCGGTTCATGTTTGGCGGTCTTACCCCGGATTGTAAGGCCGGGTTCCGAACCATACGCAAGGAAACTTTATGCTTGAAGTCACCCTCGTATATGGATTCATCAACAGCGTGATCCTGGCGCTGCTTGCCCTAGGCTTTAATCTGACCTTCGGCATCAGCGGAATCTCGAATTTTGCTTACGGTGCATTCTATGTTCTCGCAGGCTACTCCGTTTGGATATTAATGAATAAGCTGGCGATACCCTTTTGGCCGGCAGCATTGATCTCGGTTTTATTTACAGCTGCATTGGGGCTGGCCCTTTATAGGTTTGTGCTCCTGCGAGTTCGGGGCCAG
>JBKQRG010000183.1:0-7849 GCA_052144015.1 Desulfomonilaceae bacterium | reverse complement strand
ACAGGTAATCTGGATACAGAACCGAAACCATCGGGCCTACCTGTCGCATAGAAAAAGGTGCATGCTTGAAGTCTTGGATGTGCCATAAGTCACGTTGTAGGGTTAAGACAGCATGATAGGAGAAGATAAAGTGTCCGATCACCAACGATATGTAGAGTTGGCAAAATCGCTTAAGGCAGTCAATGCAAAGATGATATCACCCAAGAATATTTTCTTCGATATTCGAGCTATGTTGAAGTGTCGATGGGGATGTGAGGACTTCTTTCATAATAGCGTGAAATGTGGAACAAGAGGTACCACCTATCAAGAGCGAGTAGAAATGATCAAGAGCTATAAGAACATTCTTCTGGTTCATTCGAATGACGCGCGAGAATTGAGCCTCGCAGTTCTGGAAATCGAAAAAGCAGCCTTCCTTGACGGACATTATTTCGCATTTGCAATGCGGACCTGTAATTTGTGTAAGGTTTGTGCTGCCCAACACGGCAAGCCTTGCCCAACTCCCGATAAGGTAAGACCCTGCGATCAGAGTTTCGGCATAGACGTTTACAAAACGGCACGAAACCTGGGGCTACCATGTGACGTCCTGCAAAGTAAAAACGATGTCCAAAACAGATACGGCTTTGTTCTGATTGATTGATTGAGGGAGGTTTCGCTAACGTGCCTGAGATAAGATTCTATCGATCACCGGGAACCCCGAACCCGAACAACGATACGGAAACCAATTTTCTTCTTAAGTTCTTAGGAAAATTAGGCTACTCCAGGCGAGGTGAGAGGTGCATGAAGTGTGCATCGATTCAATGACTCCGGGGGACTGGCCGGAGGTGCGTTCGATCTATGAGGAGGGCATCGCAACGCGCAATGCCACGTTCGAAGCCGAAGCTCCGACCTGGGAGCATTGGGACGCGGCTCATATCCATGCGTGTCGGGTAGTGGCGCGCGCGGGTAGCGCCGTGCTCGGGTGGGGAGCGTTGAGTCAGGTATCGCCGCGAGAATGCTATATGGGTGTGGCGGAGGTGAGCGTCTACGTTCGCGAATCCGCCCGCGGCCATGGTGTGGGTCGGGCGCTACTTGAACACCTCGTCGCGGCGTCGGAGGCGGTGGGGATCTGGACACTCCAGGGGGCAACTTTCCCCGAGAACACCGCAAGCCTGCGTCTACAAGCATCCTGTGGATTCCGAGTGATCGGGCGTCGAGAGCGTATCGCTCAAATGAACGGCGTTTGGCGCGATACTGTCTTGACGGAACGCCGCAGCGGAAAGGTTGGTGCCGAGTAGCGCGGCCGTGAGCTGCATTGCTGGGCTGTTGTTCACAGATATAGTTTGAATAATGCTACAGGAGCAAGAGCTATGACAAAACTCGCATTTCACATCGTAGATGTGTTTGCTGAAAAGAAATATGCAGGTAATCAACTCGCTGTTTTTCGGAGGGCAGGAGCACTCTCTGGCGATGAAATGCAACAGATTGCCCGAGAAATAAATTTTTCGGAAACTACATTTATTCTTTCAGACGAACAACGCAATGGCGGCTTTGACGTGCGTATATTTACGCCAAGAGAAGAGATCCCCTTTGCAGGCCACCCGACATTAGGTACCGCCCATGTGACTCGGAAGGACATTCTGTCGGAAAACGCAGAAGAGGCAGTTCTGAATGTGATTGTCGGGTCTTCCGCTTCGAAAAGGACAAACTCGGGGGACACTGTAGTTAATTGCGACGGTTACGTTTGTTACCTAAGAACTATTGCAATCAATTAGGTATGGATCCCCACAATCTCCACATTTCGGCAAGGAGTCAGGTCATGAATTATGAACTCATCAAAGTAGAACAGAAAGGCCATGTGACAACGGTGACCATCAATCGGCCTGATGTCTTGAATGCCATCAGTCCATTGGTCAGCGTGGAAATGGATCATGCATTCAATGATTTCGATGCCGACCCGGAACAATGGATATGCATCGTTACAGGCGCGGGAGAGAAAGCTTTTTCAGCCGGGAATGACTTGAAATTTCAAGCTGCGAACGGCATCGAAAAAGTGCGTGAAATTATGACTAGAGTTAAAGGAGGTTTTGCCGGATTAACCTCACGGTTTGACTGCTATAAGCCCTTCATTGCAGCAGTAAATGGACTAGCTCTTGGAGGCGGGTTCGAAATTGCCCTTGCCTGCGACATAATTATCGCGTCCGAAAACGCCAGTTTTGGATTGCCCGAACCTCGCGTTGGGATGTTCCCGGGTGCGGGCGGCGTACATCGTTTGCCCAGGCAGATACCCTATCACATGGCCCAGTATATGATAATGACATGTAAAAGAATCACTCCGCAACAGGCCATGCACTACGGGCTTATCGCAGAAGTCGTTCCCTTGGCGGAGCTGATCCCGGCTGCCGAGAAGATCGCGGCAGAAATTCTTCTTGCCGCCCCTCTTACCATCCGTGCAGCCAAGGAAGCAACTATGAAAGGGTTGAATGTTACGTTGCAGGAAGCCGTATCGACCCGGTTTCCCGCGCAGCTTGCCATGTATGAATCCGAAGATTTCATTGAAGGTCCCAAGGCTTTTGTCGAAAAAAGGCCCCCCAATTGGAAAGGCAGATGAATTTCATCTCTGTCTTTTCTTATGATTTCGTAGGGATCGGAAGTCGTACCACGCTGGACCAGAACTGTCCCACGCGCTCCATAGCCTTGGTGAATTGTTCCGTATCAACGGGTTTAGTGATAAAGCAGTTGGCTTGCAGATCGTAGCTCCGCCAAATGTCTTCTTTGTCTTCCGAGGTGGTGAGAACAATGACAGGGATGCGGCGTAGAGATGGATCTGCCTTGACCTCAGCCAAGATATCCCGTCCATCCTTCTTTGGCAAATTCAAATCCAAAAGAATGATTTCCGGAGTGGGCGCAGACGAATATTTGCCTCTTTTATGCAAGAAGTCCATTGCTTCCTCACCGTCTTCAACGACATGCACATTGTTACGTACCCTTCCTGCATTAAAGGCATCCTTGGTGATCACCACGTCAACCGTATTGTCTTCCACCAAGAGAGTCTCCATAGGATGAACCCTCGTTCCAGGAGTCATCATGTTCGAGTCCTCTTTTCAGGTATCGTGAAATAGAATGTTGACCCTACGCTTGGCTCGGATTCCACCCAAACTCGTCCGCCATGACGCTCAACGACCTTCTTGACGATGGCAAGCCCCATCCCCGTGCCGGCGTATTCGCTCCTTCGATGGAGCCGTTGAAAGATAACAAAGATACGCTCTAAATGCCTCTGTTCAATGCCGATACCGTTGTCCTTGATTGAGAAGACCCATTCCTTTTTATTTTTCACCGCTGACACATGGACCTGTGGTGGCTCATCCCTGCGAAATTTAATTGCATTTTGAATCAGATTTTGAAAAACCTGCAACAGTTGTGAGTCATCTGCGTAGACCGCGGGCAGCGGATCGTGGGTAATTACCGCCCCCGCTTCGGATATGGCGACTCTCAAATTACTCACCGCCCGATCGAGTATATGTTCGCAATCTACCCGCTCCGGTGGTTTTCCCCTTGTTGCCACGCGAGAATATGCGAGCAAATCCAAAACAAGGGTTTTCATGCGTACAGCGCCCTCAACTGCATAATCTATGTACTGGTCGGCTTCGGCATCGAGATTGTTCTTGTATTTCTTTTCCAACATCTGTAGGCAACTAGCCACATTGCGGAGGGGCTCCTGCAGATCGTGAGATGCCACGTAAGCGAATTGTTGGAGATCTTGATTCGATCGAATCAAATCTTCTTCCACACGCTTGCGCTGAGTGATATCTCTTGCGGCGGCAAAGATCCCAATAGCCTTCCCGGAATCGTCACGGTATAACGATGCATTGTATATTACCGGGGTTAGCCATCCATTCTTATGCCGAATCATCAATTCATAATTCTTGATCGAGCCATCTCGAAAAACCTGCTCGTATCCTAGCCGGGCTTTCTCATAGTCGCTAAAATAGTCTGCAAAATCGGTCCCGATCAGTTCCTCTCGGGAATGACCGGTGACCTTCTCAGTTGCGCTGTTTACGTCAGTGACTTTGCCCTCGGCACTTATGGTCACCATAGGATCGAGACTCGCCTCGATGAGTCTACGATTGTATATGCCCGCCGCTCGTATTGCTTCCTCCGCACGTTTGCGTTCGGTGATGTCGATATCCAGCTCCAGGATCAGAGGCGTACCGTCGATATCGGTAAAAGGAGAATTGTACACATCGAAAATAGAGCCATCCGGACCTGTAACTTCCCAGTTATGCGGCTTGCCGGTCTTCAGCACATCGTACGCCTCGCAAAATTCACACGGTTCTTTTAAACCGAAAATTAAATCAAAGCAGTGGCGGTCGGTACCTTCGCCGAATTTCTCGCGGAAACTGCGGTTGGCAAATGCAATCCGATGATCCTCCGTCAAAAGGCACACAATGATCGGCATTGTTTCGAGGATGTTATACAATTGCTCTCGTTCTCTCGTCACGGCATCTTCAGCCCGCCGACGTTCCATCATCTCTTTCTGGAGATCCTGGTTTGACTGCTCCAGTTCTGCTGTACGTTCCTGCACGCGGATCTCCAGATTAACCATCGCTTGCCGTAGCGCCTCCTCTGCTCGCTTGCGCTCTGTGATATCCTGGTGGTGCCATAAGCGCCCAAGATGTTTGCCGTCAATCCGGATGGGAAAAAAGTCTCGCAGGTAGGTTTTTCCGCCACGTATGGTGATTTCTTCTCCCTTGACGGATTCCCACTGTTGAACGATTTCGCTTATTCGATTGACCGCCTGAGTGGAGTCTGCATAAACATCCCGGATTCGTTGAATAATATCCCGGGAAGCCAGTCCGAGTAATGCGGATGGCGGAACCCCGAGTCCGAACTGGCCACAGAAAGCCTGGTTCGCAAACTCGATTCGGTCCTCCTCGGTGACAAGCAACAGACCGGCATGTTGACTAGAAAGTATCGCGTAAAACCGTTGGAGAGTAGTCTGTAAATCCTGCTCTGCCTTCTTGCGCTCGGTCACGTCATGAAATACGGCTATACCCATGACTATTCGCCCTTGGGAGTCACGGACCGGAGCGGAACTGAAGCTCAACGTGATGAGAGAGCCGTCGCTCCGCTCAACCAGGATCTCCTCCGAGTCGACCACTTCACCGATTGACATGGACCGCACAATAGGCCATTCCTCTTTTCTGTATTGACGTCCATCGGAATGAAAGCCGCGATATCGCGCAAATTGGTCCGGGGTTTCAACCAGATCGCCCAATAGCCTGCGAGTCTGCTCGTTTGAGAGGATCGGCGCACCTGTTTCGGCATCCCTGACGACTACCCCTGAAGGCATATTCTCGAGTATGGCTCGCAGCATTGATTCGCTTCGGCGCACCGCCTGCTCAGCCCTTTTGCGTTCGGTAATATCTACCGTAACAGCGACTCCCCCGACTACTTTGCCTTGCTCATCCAAAATGGGTGCGCCGGACAGATCGGTAAACCAGATCCTCCCGCTGGGAAGCCGGACTTGGAACTCGATAGGCGGGATTATCTTGTTTTCCGCCACAGCTCGTTGCAGCGGCAGCTCGTCAGCACTGACTTCTCGGCCATTATGGAAATAACGGACGAGGCGACCCGGCGCATCCGGATCGGGCGCAGAAGGTGAAATGTTATCCTCAGGCGTTATTTCAAATTGAGCAAACAGGCAAGGATTGCCCGTGATCCTCTGGCAAGAGATATCGTCCGAGAAGCTGACCCCAACGGGCAAAGCATCCGTCAATGCACGGAGCTGTTGGTTTGTCTTGAAAAGTTCCGCGTTGCCACGCTCCAATTCAGCATGTGCGGCCTGCAATTCCTCCTTGGCCTGAGAAAGTTGCAGGGTTCGTTTTTCTACAAGCAACTCTAGATGGTGCCGAAAGAGATTAGCAATCCCGCTATCCAGGGATTCTCCTTTTGCACGAACATCTCTTGAAACACTAACAACAGCCATGAGGAGGTAAATGCCGGAGAGATACAGGGCGATCCGGCCCATCCATCCGATGGGGCTGCCAACGGATCTTTGAATAAGAAACCCGATTAATGCAATAGCGAGGAGAAACAAGGCTAAAGAATACCAGTACAAAAATTTTGCCCTTGAAAAAAGGTAAAGAACCGTGAAGAGAACACCGGAGAGGGTGAAAAACACCGTAGCGGTTACCAGCACATTATGACGCCATACTGTGGAGCCTTCGCCCTGGACGAAGAATACGGGAATCATGCCCTTCAGGGTCGCAGAAGTCAGCAACGTGAGTAAAACGGCTATACCCAGGTAGGTCAACACTAATGTTAATATCTTATATGATGCATTCTTCTTGGCCTGTGCGCCTGTAAATGCCAATACTCCGCCCAGCAGGTGAAACGTCGCGGAGAAAAGAGCCGACAAATTGAAAACAGTTACATTGGCATTCGGTCCGCCACCTTCCAAAGTGATCAACCAACCGGCCAAGGGACTGCCTAATCCCAGCGTTAAGGTTGCGCTACCCAGCATAAGCATGGTCAAGTTGCCGCCTCGCAGGTAACCCTTCGTTGCCACGTAAACCACAACCAACGGCAAGATCGAGATGAATAGCGTATTCAGTGCGGCGAGCAATCCGGGCGGATCGAATATCGTCCCGGTATGGACTGAGGCAAGTATAACGAAAAGGATGAGAACTATCGGCAGCGGCATCACCGGAATTAACCCGATTCGGTAACTGCTCTCCGTGTGTACGAAAGGCTTGAAAATAGATTGCTCCGGAGTGGCGCCCCTGGCTTTTTCATTTCTCAAAGCGCCTAAAACTGCGACAATCGCAAAAATGCCGCTGAAGTAATTGGCAGACCTTCCAAGCGAGCCGATGGGGCTGCCAACGGATTTTTGGACGAAAAACGCTAATAATCCTATAGCTAGCATTGCCAAACAAAGCGAATACCAATAAAGAAAATTCGACTTCGACCTGAAATGAAACACCATTAAGAAGATGGCTGACATGAAATAGAGAAACACCGAGCTTCCTAGAATTGCTTGTCTCAATCCAGTGGGACCAACCCCCTGAACGAAAAATGGCGGGACCAGACCTCCTAGTGCTGCGAGAGAGAAACAGATTACGAACAGCAGGATTCCAATATAAGCACCGCGGGCTTTCATCCTGCGTTGTTTCATTTCATCCGAATAATCAATACCTACAAGACTAAGAATCGCCCCAATTGCATGAAAACCCGAACCCAATAACGCTCCGGTGTTATACACCGTCACATTAAGGTTAGCACCATCGGATGCTCGAATCAGCCAGCCGGCCGATATGGCGCACAACCCGAAGGACAGCATACCGCAGCCCATGTAAAGAGAGGTGAGGGAGCCGCCCTTCACATAGTTCTTGCCGGCAAAATAGGCCACAACAATAGGGATAATCCCGGCAAATAGCGTGTTTAGAATAGGCAAGAGGAGCCGATGCTCGAAGATGGTTCCAATATCAAGGGCGGTAAGAATTCTGAGACCGGCAATATAGGCGACAACCAGTAGTAATCCGAAAATTTTCGTGGGCGTCATTTTTTATGTCCTGCGTTCGCGCTGGAGAAGCCTTGATGATCGAAGTATTAGGTATTTACGCTTTTGCCTTCACTCCCCTTGCAAGTGATCTCTCAGTAGCCTGTATTTACAAATTATTCAGAACGCTGTAGGGATACGAATTCTCCCTTTCGGGTTGTCCCGGAGAAAATGGCTAAAATATCGGTGCCGTGCCGGTGTGTACGATTTGTTCCCCTCCTCCCTACCTGAACATGTCCCACAATTTTGCTGGACACTGTTTGTCGACGGTGCTAAAAAGGGGGCATGCAGGTAATTGGACAGGAATTCAGC
>JBKQRG010000182.1:0-9274 GCA_052144015.1 Desulfomonilaceae bacterium | reverse complement strand
AAGGTTGCACTCGGTAAAGTTCAATGATTGGAGAAGTCCTATTTGATATTTGTATAGTTGGATGTACATAAATTGATGTGGTAGTGTACACATTCATAGTAATATTAATATTGTCTATGTAGTAGTGTACAAACACAATTACTTGATAGTAATACCATCTATAATGTTATTATCAAGTAGCTGCTGTTTAGGAATACCATACCAGTAACGTCTCCCGTTTGTCTGCAGTACGGGTAATGGGAGACCGTAGGCAGGTAGTAGCTTCAAACTGGCACGTCCGCGCTTGCATGCATACTATGTTCATGCCGTCTTTAGCTCAGAGGTGCAGCTGGGACATCTCGTAGCCTTTAACGGAACATTAGACAGGCAGTACGGGCACTCCTTCCTAGTCTTCTCAGGCTCCCTTTTCAAGCGATTGACCTGCCGCACTAAAAGAAAGATTGCAAAAGCCACTATGGTGAAATCAATCACCGTGTTGAGAAACTGACCATAATTGATGGTCGCCGCCCCTGCTGCCTTCGCACTAGCCAGGGAGTCATAGCTTTTCCCCGAGAGATTGAGGAAAAGGCTAGAGAAATCCATCTTCCCAAGCAAGAGTCCGATGGGCGGCATGAGAACATCATTGACGAAGGAGCTAACGATCTTCCCGAAAGCCGCTCCAATGATAATGCCCACCGCCATATCCACCACGTTCCCTTTGACCGCAAACTCTCTAAACTCTTTGAGCATGTCCGGACCTCCTTTTCCATGAAAGTTAAAGTCCCCGTATCAGGTTGAGTGAGCTACGTCACGAAAAACCAAAGGAGTTGAATGCTGAAGGATGCAGCCTCAAGTGACTGTGCCACCCGACCACCTCTAATTTGCGATGAGGCGCTGTCTTGGCCCTCATCACGATATTTTGTTCTTGCAGCGCAGGACAAAACAGACCATAACGCCCTTATGTCACCACCTTTTCTGGAACAACTCGCCGAGCCTCGGCCCTTTCCTGGGGGAGGCTCCGCAGCAGCCTATGTCGGTGCGCTTGCCCTGGCTCTGGTAGAAAAAGTTGCAAGACTTGAAATCAAACGGAGCGAGAAGGACGCTCCTGCCACGGCAGTCTGGAACGGCAGGCTGAGCACAGCAGCCACTATTTCAGCAAGATTCCGATTACTGACGCAAAAGGATGGACGAGCTTACGCTAGAATGTCGAGTCTCAGGGCTCAGGATTGTGAGGCAGATGTCATCGTGGAGGCTGTGAAGGAAGCAGCGATGGTGCCTGTGCAGATAATTCATGCAGCCATTCAAGGATTAGAGCTTGTTTCAGAAAGCGTAGGCGAATGCAGAGAATGCCTTGTCCCTGATCTCCAGGTCTCTGGCGAGCTTCTGTGGGCAGTAGCGAGGGGTGCCCAAGCAATTGCGTCAGCCAATATAGTTTTACTGGAATCGTCCGCACATCGTGTCGAATTACAGAATATCCTCACTGAAGCACTCGAAGACGCAAGAGAAGTATGCGCAAAAATCAAAATCAGTGTTGCAAACCCGTGCTGCTCGGATATTCGTTGATCCTGCGATCTAATTCTCATCGGCGTTCGCCACCAGGAAGTGCTCGTATGAGGTGAGACAACATCCCGCTTGAACGGGGAGTATGAAGCGGAAAGATGAGGAACAGCCCAACCCGCTTCGCTGGGCACAAGACGCAGCGAATTTGGCACCTGAGAGCCATTCTGTTGGGGAACCTGTGGCTGCTAATATGATGGAAGCCCCTCAGTGCCATCAATTCATAATTTGAGCCGGAGTGATTGGGCAAGACGGCTGTTTATCGAAATGGTCCCCACGACGACAGCGACTTATTGAAAATGGCCAACCAGCTGAGGAAGGACTCACGGACGATGAATCGCTTGCCCGTGGTATGCATCAAATTGTCCAAGAGTGGAATGCTTGGAGACCTACGTTTTGAGGAGGCGAATATGAAAAAAGTGTTATTGTTCATTACCGTCGTCTTGTGGCCTGTGTTGGTGTTTGCTGAACTCCAGACCCAACCAGTGGATTACCGAGATGGAAGTACGGTCCTGGAAGGTTATTTGGCAGTGAAGAAGGGCCTTGAAGGAAAACAACCAGGGGTTCTGGTCGTTCCTGATTGGATGGGACTGAAAAAGCCGTACATGGATATCGCCGACAAACTTGCCGATATGGGTTACGTGGCATTTGCTGCAGACATTTATGGCAAGGGCGTACGTCCAGCAAACAGCCAGGAAGCGGCAGCAGAGGCCACGAAATATAAAACAGACCGAAAAATGCTCCGACAGCGAGTCCTTGCGGGACTGGAAGAACTCAAGAAGAACCCCAACGTCGACCAAAATCGCATTGCAGCTATTGGTTACTGCTTTGGCGGTACCACGGTGTTGGAACTTGCCCGTAGTGGAGCACCCGTCGCCGGAGTAGTTACCTTCCACGGAGGGCTGGACAGCCCTAATCCGGAGGACGGGAAGAACATCAAGGGTAAAGTACTGGTACTGCACGGAGCGGATGATCCGTTTGTCAAGCCTGAGGACATAGCGGCCTTCCAGAATGAGATGCGAAAAGGGAACGTGGATTGGCAAATGATATACTATGCCGATGCTGTCCACTCGTTCACACAACCGCAGGCTGGCACCGACAAATCCAAAGGAAACGCTTACAACGAGAAGGCTGCAAAGCGGTCTTGGGAAGCTATGAAGCAATTTTTCCACGAAATCTTCGGAGAGAAAGCGACAAAGTGATGAAGAATGGAAGAGCCCATTGCCCAGCGGCGGCGTGGCGAGAATAATGAAGGACAAAGAAAAACCGCAGCTAAAGTCAATAGCCCGGTCGCTACGTCACCGTAATTTTAGATTGTTCTTTATCGGCCAGAGTGTTTCTCTCATCGGTACCTGGATGCAACGCATCGCTGTCGGATGGCTGGTCTATCGGCTCACAGATTCCGCTTTTCTCCTCGGACTCGTAGGTTTTGCAGGACAGATTCCCAGTTTCGTGTTGTCCCCTCTTGCAGGTGTGCTGGCGGACCGTTGGAATCGCCACCGCTTGCTAATCCTGACACAAGCACTCGCAATGATCCAAGCCTTCGTACTGTCCTATCTTGTCCTCAGCGAAACCATAATGGTTTGGCACATAGTCATGCTCAGCCTTCTCTTAGGTGTCATAACTGCATTCGATATGCCTGTGCGACAATCATTCATGGTTGAGATGATCGAAGAAAAGACCGATTTAGGGAACGCGATTGCTTTGAATTCGTCAATGGTCAATGGTGCCCGCTTGCTCGGGCCGTCAGTAGCCGGGTTGCTAATCGCCACGGTTGGTGAAGGAACGTGTTTTCTCCTCAACGGTCTGAGCTATCTTGCTGTTATAGCCTCTTTGCTTATGATGAGACTTGTGAGAAAGAACCTCAGGGAACGACAGCAAAAAGCGTGGCATGATTTGCGGGACGGTTTTCAGTACGTATACAGATTTGAGCCTGTTCGGGATATTATTCTGCTGCTGGCCTTGGTGAGCCTGATGGGAATGCCGTATATTGTTCTCATGCCCATATTTGCTAAAGATGTTTTGCATGGAGGACCGAGCGCATTAGGTTTTTTGATGGGAGGCTCCGGCGTGGGGGCGCTGGCCGGAGCGTTGTATCTTGCTTCCAGAAAAGGAGTTCTCGGGCTAGGCAAGATAATCCCCATTGGTGCAGGCATCTTCGGTCTTGGACTCATCGCTTTTGCTCTGTCACGAAACTTTTTCTGCTCGTTAATATTCGTGACCGGGGTGGGTTTTGGTCAGATGGTTGAACTGGCCACCAGCAATACTCTGTTGCAAACTATCGTGGACGATGACATGCGAGGAAGGGTCATGAGCTTCTACACGGTCGGTTTTATCGGGATGGCTCCTGTTGGAAGCTTACTGGCCGGTGCATTGGCGAGCTTGATCGGTGCCCCGTGGACTGTATTCATAGGAGGAGCCACGTGTTTGGTTGGCGGGGGGATCTTTGCTCGTAGGCTTCCGCAATTACGGGAGAATGTACGTCCAATCTATGTCACAAAGGGTATTCTGCCTGAGATTGCGACCGGGATTGAGAGTGCCACCGAGGTCTCAGCACCCAGAAAATGACTTGCAAGCAAAAAGTGGTCATCTGCTTGGATTTTCACACTGAGGTTTAATTTTTATCGCCGTGCGGTAACCAGGCAATATTCCTGTGAGTCGTGAGGGAATGGCAACATCCCGGTCGAACGGGGAGTGGAAAGCGCAGGGATGTGAGCATAACCCGGCACAGTTCACCGGGCACGAGACGCAGCGAATTTCTGCGTTTCCTTTGGTTCGATATTATCGTGCTGTGTTAGGGTGAGAACCAACAGAATTCTGGTTGACGGCAGGGTGGACGGTGAGATACGCTTAGAAACAGCATAAAAGGGACTTTTCATCAACATGACGACGGTTGTGCTGAGTTCTTGTTTCGTGAGCGATCATCCGGCGTCTTGTTGGGTGTCAGGGCGACACTGCCAAGACCCAATTCTGGGGCAAACTTCCCCGAAATGGCAGGACCGCGGCATAATTCCGATTTCTTACATTTTACAATACGAAACGGGCGGCACGATGAGTGACGGGCTCACTGAGATTGTGTTAAAGCATGGCGCCACCAATAGTGGACTAGCCAGATAGCAAATAAATAGGCAGCAATCTCTGGGCCTGCGAGGACGGCAAACCACATCCGAAGGATATCAGGATAATCGGACTCACGAATTCCTGAGTTGGAAGATTGCATGCTTCCATAGCCAATAAATGCAATGTGGTTCGGTTGAGAGATCGCTATTCAGGGACGTGCTCCACGTTCTGTCTTACAAAAGATTACGAGACCAATCTGTGACGGGTGTGCTCAGACGATGTTCGCCTGCCAGTCACTCCAATCCATGTGCAATTCTCGGAGTCTCAGATTGGAGTCCAGGGAATGATTAGTACGGACCAGTACTCCAACAGTTAGCGAAGAAACAGGAAGGAAGCTTGATGGTAAATTTCATCCTCAAAAGTATGGTAAGGCGGATGGTCCTACTCTTTCTGGCACTTGGATTGACTTGCTTCACAATAGGGGGCTACATCACCTTCGGTCTGACCACCCAGCTGGTGCAAGAAGCAGAATACCAGAAATTGGCATCTCTGAATGAGGCACAGGCCGGGGTTATCAGAGATTATATCCGTTCTCTTTTAGAAGAATTGACCTTCATGTCCAAAACAATTCGTATTCGGGCGCCTTTTCAAGAACTAAAAGCATATGAAATGGCGAAAGAGAAATCATCGACTACCGAACGAGCGGAGTCCACGAAGGTGACAGAAGCGATTCCGGAGAAACTGAAGAAAAGTTATGATGATGCGGATGACATCATCAATGCTCAGTTAAATGCGAAAGGAAAAAACAAGGAAGGCCAGGAGGATTTCTTTCTGATAGATTCTAGCGGACACCTGTTCTATTCGTTACGGAAAGAGTCTGGATTGGGCGAAAATGTGAATTCCGGAGTACTCAAGAATAGCGGTCTAGCAGATTTTTCGCAAAAGATGATGAAACATAGGAAACCGGCTATGTCGGATTTTTCCGTTTGGAAATCGACTTCATCGCCGTCGGCATTTATTGGGGTGCCCGTCTTTTCACCAGACGAAAAAGAGTTTTACGGAATATTCGTTATGAGAATGGGTCCGCAGAACGTCAGTAGGTCTCTGAGGCTGGCCTCCAGCGCAGGAAATACAGCTGAATCATATCTCGTCGGTGAAGACCTGCTGACACGCTCGAATACCCGGGCACTGGCAGAGGCTTCCATGTTCAAGGCAACGGTACAAGGCGATGCTGTGAAGCGGAGATTTCGGGGACAAAGGGGAACCATGGAAACACTTAATTACAATGGAGACCCTGTTCTTTGTGCTTACTCTCCTGTAGGACTCGATAGGGTGGAAGACCTGCTAGTCGATTTCAAGTGGGTAATACTCACGGAGATTGCTATAAAGGAAGCGTTCCTCTCAGTTAACAGATTGAAATTCATCCAAATTATTTTATATTGTGCACTTCTCATTTTCATAGTGACTTCCGTCTATTTCATCGCCAGAAGGATCGCCAGACCGCTTACAATTCTCACCGCCCAGATGACCAAGGCAGCCGAAGGCGACCTTACGGCGCAAGTCCCGGTAAAAGACAGAAAAGACGAAATCGGATTGCTCGCCTTGGCTTTTGAGACAATGCTGGAAGCCCTTTCCGCTCAGGCTCATCGGACGAGGGAGGGCGTCAATGTGATCACCGCATCCGCTTCCGAGATCTCCTTCACCGCAGCGGAGCTTTCAGCCAATACACTTAAAACATCATCAGCGGTCAGCGAAACGACCACCACCGCAGAGCAGGTTCGACAGGCTGCACGGATTTCCAGCGAGCAGGCAAAGACCGTCTCGGAGAGTACCCATAATGCAGCGGAAATTTCACGTTCAGGCAAGCAGGCGACTCGTGAAACAACTCTCAAGATCGGGGTAATCAAAGAACAAATGCAGTCCATACGTGAAACGGCAATGATACTGGCCGATCAGAGTCGAGAGATCGAAAAAATAATATCTGCAGTTGGAGATATTGCCGATCAATCTAACCTGCTGGCGGTGAATGCATCTATCGAAGCGGCGCGAGCTGGAGGCGAAGGCAAAGGCTTTGGAGTCGTCGCAACTGAAATAAAGAGCTTGGCCGACCAGTCCAAGACTGCTACACAACAGGTACGCACTATAGTCGAAGAGATACAGAAATGGGTCGACGCTGTCGTTGCGGCCGCAGAAGAAGCAACTAAAGCAGTTGATGCGGGCGTGGAACAATCGACTGTGGCCGGAGAATCTATTCAAAAACTTTCAGACTCCGTCATAGAATCGTCTCAGGCGGCAGCTGTCATCCAACAATCCAGCCAACAGCAATTTGCAGGAGTCGGTCAGGTTTCTTCGGCTATGGCGAATATCGCACAGGCTATGGAAGAAAATCTGAAAGGAGCATCCCAACTGGAAACCGCTTCGAAGCGACTTCAAGAATTGAGCCAAGCCTTCAAGGAATCCCTGGACAGATTCAGGATCAGTCACACTCAGGACTAAACGTGGTATGACTCAGACAAGCGAAGTTCGTGGAGCGAATAATGGAGCTTTGTGACTGCCTCGAAAGCAGAAAGAGTGTTCGATCCTTCCTTCCAAAGCAAGTGGACAAGAAGGTACCGAAAAAAATCGTTGAAGCGGCCAATAGGAGCCCTTCTGATATGAATACTCAGCCGTGGAAAGTCTTTGATACCGGGTGGCTTTCGATTTCATTTTCCGCGATTGCCCAGTGCGAATTATCAAGATTACTCGTCAAGCCATGCCTCAGCCTCGGCCCTATTCTTGAATGCTCGAGTTTTTTTCGCGAACGCGCCGTCTTTCACTTTTTGAGCCAATGAATTGACAACAAACTTAGCGAAACTTTCTTGGGACCAAACCTCGGCAGCTTTGCGCAGATCTTCGACACCGAGAATCGCCAGAACAGCCGTAACTTGGTCGGTTAATCCCAAGAGCTTCATCTCCGTAAAGTCCGCCAGGATAGTAAAGCCCGATTTCAACATGTCACGGGCCATCCTGGCGTCTCTTGGCAGAAGCTCCAGATTTGCAGCGGTTAGGGCATCTCCAAAAAACCAGAAATAAATACGGTTTTTGGATATGTCAACTGCCACCCGATGATTTTTGCCTGAGCCTATTTCCTGCATCCTGACACCTCATTTTCTCCGGAATTATGCGGCGGTCTTCCCATTTTGAACCTCTTGGCACCCCTGAGGGGCGGCGGGATACCTCGGTTGACCCAATAGGGCGTCTCTGGGGTGTCCCCGGGAGCGAACGCAGGCAAAACCGCCTTCACGTTGATGAAAAAGTCCCTTTTGTTCTGTTTCTGAGCGTACCTCACCGTATGTTCCCCCGTCAATCAAAACCCACCCGAAAATTGCGCTTGGGAAGTAGTGGAAACAGGATCGCTCGTGCAATCAGGCGTATTCCGCTGGTCAGACAACTGGCTCAGGTACAATCAGAAGAGCTTAGAGGAGCGGAAGAGCAAGCAAGTGAAGGGGAAACAACCAGGTATGTGTTTGTATCCAAACATAATTAAATATAATGACTTACGTCTTCACAATTGTACTGATCAATCAGATTCTACATGTACTCTTACTTCTGATACCGATGCCTGTACATTGAACTGAGTCGGGCAGGCAATAACTATATACATGTGCCTCCCTGTACACATAGTAGGGTAATGGTACTTAAGTTTAAGTGTGATTTTGACAGCGAGCACATCCACTATGTAAGTGTGATTTTCCAAGCGGGGGACACTGGCCGAATTGGATTTTCCAAACAAAAAGAGGAGATCTGCTTGGATTTTCACACTGAGGTTTAATTTTTATCGCCGTGCGGTAACCAGGCAATATTCCTGTGAGTCGTGAGGGAATGGCAACATCCCGGTCGAACGGGGAGTACTGACGAAATGAATCGAATAAAGAGTACGAATCTAACTGCTCGGAACCTCCCCATTGACCAGGCGTTAGAAACGGCGAATTTGGCACCTGAGAGCCATTCTAAGCGAGAATAGTTGGAAGGTAATAGAGAGAGCCCACATAAGAAAAATAAAAAACATATGTGCCCAACAAATTTTTATTCTAAATATAATTCATTAGTTGGGCAGTTTCGGGGCATTTTCAGCCAAAAAAGCATGATTGGAGATGAATTTGTGTACTATATAAATTATAGGATCAAAAAAAACGGCTGAAATGAATTAGACGACTCTCTTTTTGCCCAGGTAATAACGATAATAATATCAATACCCATAGTTCCTATCCCCATCGGCAAAAATAAAGATGGATGCGCCTGTAAAATTTTTATTCTCAATATAATTCTTGAGTTGGGTCTTGTAAGGACATTTTAGGGCAAAAAAGTTCGATTGGAGATGAATTTGTGTACTATATACATTTATAGAGACGAAGAAAAAACATTAGGAGGTACAAAATGAGATTTTAGCCAGGCATTACTTTTATTTTTCACTTTATTTGATTGCTGGTCGTATGCTACCTGAGAGACAAATCGCATCTATTTGAGAATCATTATCAAAACCACAATTGAATAAACAAAGTATCAGTTAGTTTATTTATATTGATATTTATTCATATCGAATCACACCTTTATCCCGATATTCATTATCCAGTTCTTAAAATTTAATCGCACATTACGTCAAATCACCAAATGCGCCGGGTGCGGGCGTAAACAGCAC
>JBKQRG010000181.1:0-14421 GCA_052144015.1 Desulfomonilaceae bacterium | reverse complement strand
CGGGCCTCCTGACGATGGGTACAGACAAAGAGAAATCACGAACAGCTTATTTCATTCTAACGGATTATGTCCGCAAGGGCTTCGCCAGGTCTCGGAACCGCATTTTCATCGTTCACCGACTTGATAGGGACACTTCAGGTATACTCGTCTTCGCGAAGAACGAAGAGGCAAAGCTCCGGCTACAGGGCCAATGGGAAGAAACGAAGAAGAAGTATCTTGCTGTCGTTCATGGCAAGTTCGAGAACAGCTCGACCACTAGTTCCCACTAGTTCCGGGTACACCATAGTTCCGGGTACACCATACCTAATTTTTTAAGCGGGAGACCACGACGATCACAGTGCGGCCATCGGGACAGCCACACGGCGCGAGTAGCCTCCGGGTCACTCTCGTCCCATTCCCGCAGGGGCAATCGATGGCAGCAGACCATCGTCCGCTTGACACCGATGAGTTCATCAGCCACTTTGAGGAAATGCCAAGTCGGGTGCCCGAAGAAAAGGCGCGGGGCCAAAGAGGAAAGACGGGCGCAATTAGGTATGGTGTACTCGGAATTCTGAACTTGAAGCTGGTCGTTTCACTGGCGGGTCTTATGCAGGGCGACCTTCTTGGGTTCAGGAGACCACGGTTCGACCAGCCACTAACCCAAAAGACTTTTGAAATGGCAATACAGGGAAACAATTCCGACTTATGCCGAGCCACTTAACTTTTGCTCGACAAGAGGGGGAAACGTCATGGTCAAAAGACCAACCTCGGTCACCGTCGTCTGCTGGATGATGATCGTTCCGGGCCTAATAGGCCTTGTCCTCATCCCTTGGTCCCTTAGTAATCCAATGCACAAAGAATTGTTCACAAAACTCATGAGCCAAAACCCTATTCCAATCCCTTTACAGAGTTGCCTTTAGTAATATTCGCAAACACCTACTTTTTTTTCTTGCTCGGCTCTCAAGCAATGGAGAATACTGTATTCGCGAGTCTTGTTCCTCCCCATTTGCGCCATTCAGCATTTGGGCTTAAGTACATCGTTTATTTTGGGGCGGGCGCTTTGGCAGTGAAGTTGGTGGGCTGGCTTGATTCCGGATGGGACAGTGCTGCAATTTTTGTGGGGCTTGCCCTCGTATCAGCTCTCCTGATTGTCAGTATCTGGACGGTCATGTTCCGCATGAACAAAACCGTATGATAGTCGTCGCAATATTTTCCAAGAATTGAGTTCAACCCTTCCGTTACGGGCGACCAAAGAATGTCATTGCGAGCGGAGCGAAGCAATCTCCCAAAGCTTCGGGGATTGCCACGGCCTTACGGCCTCGCAATGACAAATCTAGACCCCCGCGGAATTCGGACGAGCATACGTCGTGCCGCCATTCGGGAAGATCCATGCTCTCGCGTTGCGAGGAACTTTGGCCGATATCCATGACAGCATCTCCCCAATATCGGTGAAGCTCTGGGCAAGCCCCATCTTGCGACCCAAGTTCTGAGGCAACTTCTGACTGTCGCTAAAAATAGCCAGGTGATTGCGTCTCAACATTTGGAGACCGAAATGGCCTATAAACACTTCTTCAACAGGCTCTCCCTTTCTAGCCTTCTCCACTAACGGAAGGATCCGTTTCTTTCCAAGTACCTTTAACAGCATCCGCGTCACCGGATACGGCAGGGTCTTCTTTGCCAAAGGCATTTCGCCTAGTCCCTGTTCACACCGGAGAAAGCCCATCATGGCTCCGCCCGGCTTACATGCATAGAGCGTATTTCCCAGACATTTTGCCGATTGACGCAAATCAAGATCCATGGGGAATGAGTTGGTTACGACAACGTCAGCTTGCTCGGGAATATCCAAACGAAGCAGGTTCTCGACGAATGATTCACCTGACCGGTGGGTTTGAACCGGGTCGCCGCAGAAAAAACGAGTAGGCCTCCCGTGTTCATTTATTACAGCATTGATGACGAAAATTTCCTTGCCGAGAAGTCCCGCTCCCTCCTCCAAATCCAGTCTCATGGGTGAATCATCACCGCGAGTCCCTACATAATTGAAGTGCTCGGGGTCAATGCCTTGAAGGTGATTCCTTCCAACTGTTTCGGCGGCTGCGCATCCGGGAATAATCATCTTGAGCCCACCGCCGAAGCCGAGCAGCAAATGAGGCTCCAGAGATCCCACGCATATAATAAGGTCCGCTTCGGTCAGCAATTTATTAAGTAGTACCCTCGTACCACGTGACGTGGTTCCCATGTAAGCCAGTGCTTCCGGATCGTACGCATCATGACAGCGGCAGCGGAACCGCGATAAGATATCCCGGCCCAGTTTCCATTCGATTTCTTCGGGCCGGCTGGACCTGTGTACTCCTGTTGCTACCAAAAACTCCACTTGCTCGTCCCGGACACCTGCCGATCCAAGTCCTTCCATTACAGGACGAATAAACTCCCGCACCGGCGTTGGCCGTGAATGGTCATCCACCACAATAACTATTCTTTGACCCACCAGTTGTCTGGCGCCGAGTGGTTTTGCACCAATTGGTTCTTGCAGAGCCTCTGCGCAAACTTGGGCGATATCCACCGGGGCCGGAACACTCCGCGGCTTAAGTTCACCGAGTACTGTCCATTGTTCAGGCAAGCGAAACTCCAGAGAGCCTCCACCCCACGGAAGCGCAACCGTTCTGTTCATCGTGAGCTCCTTGAGTAAAATCCAAGTCATTGTATAATAAGAGGTACCCACAGGGAAGCAGGAACAATGCTAAATTCTGAGGCGAGTACCTAGAGCCGCTGGCTAAGCTTTTTTGCGAAATTGCACAGAAGCACAAGAAAATTCTAGTTTGGAAGGAGAACCCATGATTTCAAAAAAGATTGGACGGCGAAAATTCATCAAAGGGGCTTCATCGGCGATTCTAGGATTAGCGGCGGTTCCATTTTGGGATGTCAATCTTTGGAGGAAAGACGCTGTGATCAGAAGTGAACTAATTGTTATCCCCATGCTGGTGGTGTTATTCGTTTCTCAAAATGTTTATTCGGAAACTACGACGATGGAATCACTCTTTCCGAAAAATTGTGCCAATGAATGGACTCTGCGAGAGGCCCCCGAAACGTATACGAAGGACACTTTGTTTGAGTATATTGACGGTCAAGCTGATCTTTTTCTCCAGTACGGATTTGAAACGTCAATATTTGCAATTTATCGGAAGGTGAGTTCCTCCGACGACAAAATTGACGCGGACATTTATGACATGGGGAATGCACTCCAAGCTTTTGGTGTTTTCTCGAGGTTCCGGCAAGAAGAAAAACCCGCAGGGATCGGACTGGATTCCTATCTGGACGATAGGTACGCTATTTTTTATAAGGGCAAGTATTTTGTGGTGCTTCAGGCAACAGACTCAATTCCTTCAACCTTGAGGCAGTTAGCGCAGGACATCGCATCTAGAATTGCCGACAATTCGGCGTCGCCAAAGGAGATCGGGTATTTTCCGAAAAGCGGACTTATACCGGGTTCGATAGAATACTATCCGAATGGGCTTCTAGGTCATGAATACTTGAAAAGAGGCTTCAAAGCATCTTACGTGAAGAAGGACCAAACCCAGACTGATGGAAAAACCGCTTCTGAGGATCGAGAATTTAATCTGTTTTTCTCCATTTTTGAAAATTCTGAGGACGCCCTAAGCGCCATACGACTTTATAGTGAGCAATTGTCCAAGAAAGGAAAATTGACGGAAAAAGTGCCGACGCAATTCGGACCTGATGCTCTGATTGGAATGGATCCGTATCAAGGCAAAACCATAGTTGCCCATAAGGGACAGTATGTACTGGGCGCGGTCGGTTTTGAACAAGACACTGATGGCGAGCAACGGCTGGCAGAATTGATGAAAGAAGTGAAGTAAACCCTGGTGGTCGTGGATTCTTTCAGTTACGAGCGGCCAAATACTGTCATTGCGAGCGGAGCGAAGCAATCTCCAGCTTGGGGGATTGCTTTCCCGCGGAACGCGGGACAATGACAAACCACAGCCCCCTTGTGATTGAGGAGTTACGCGGTCGTAGATTCGGATGAGTTGAAGTTTTGTCTCGGCTGCCCTGGCTTTCTGACAGGACAGCAAACTTCAAAACACAGTGATATCCATCGCGTTGATCGATTAATTCTACTCTAAGGAGTTTCCAGTGACCACAGACATGCGAACCTGGTTGAACGACGTTATTACAGAATTTGTGGCGAACTCGCCAAAAAATTCCCTGAAGATGGAGCCTGATGAAAAAGCATGGGATGAGGTTCTGGTTGGTTTTTCATCCGGGGCTGATCCGCTCTATGAAGCGTACAAGGACTATGTCGGGGAATCGCATTGGACGCCGCTCGAAGCATTTTCGATTCAGTTTCCCGATGTCGCAGTAAGGCCTGAGGATCTGACAGTTGTCAGTTGGATTCTTCCGCAACGCGAAGCCACCAAAGCAGATAACCGCAAAGAGACTTTTTATCCGTCTCGGCGTTGGGTGCAAGCTCGATTCCCTGGGGAAGAATTCAACAACAGTTTGCGACTGCACGTCGTGCAAGAACTCAATAGAAAAGACATAAAGGCTTTCGCGCCGGTTCTTCTTCCTCAGTGGAGTTGGGGAAAATCCGAAAAATACGTTTTGGTTTCAAATTGGTCGGAGCGTCATGCCGCTTATGCAGCCGGTCTTGGAACTTTTGGACTAAGCGATGGCCTGATCACCCCCAAGGGAAAGGCACATCGCGTTGGTTCAGTCGTCGCAAATCTTTCGATACCCGCGACAAAAAGGCCATATGAAGATCACCACGCATACTGCCTTTTTTTCTACGACGGTTCATGTTCCGGCTGCCAAGAGCGCTGTCCCGTAGGGGCTATCACTGACAAGGGCCACGATAAGCAAAAGTGCTGGAACCATGCCGGAGTTACTTGTGCGGAATTTGTCAAAAAGAATTATGGTTTCGACGGTTATGGTTGTGGGCTTTGTCAGACGAAGGTACCTTGCGAATCGGGGATTCCTGCGAAGATTCTCAAATCGATGAAAAAGACTTAGCCGTGTGCCAGGATTTCACTTACGACGTCTCCTCGGTTCAATAAACCTGGGGCATACCGATCAGTTTTTGTTTGCTTTTGAAATATTTCGCAAACGAATTGCAACACAGCTACTGAGTTGTAAAGCCGGCCAATCAAATCGGTGAGAAAAGGAAAAGGGGACATTCCACTTTTTTGCCTCGGTTCGTGGGCGTCCGCGGGGTCGCAGCGTGAATTCCAGGCCCATGCGGTCCGTGGTCGCCATCCTCGTGAACACATCCTTCCGCGCGTTGCCGCGGTTCAGAACGTGGTAGCAAATCCCTCGGATGGAAGCTCGTGCGGTTCTTGGCATAGTGCCATGTTACCATAAAAGCCGGTCAGGAAGCCGGTAAACAGTAACAAAACAGAAGAATGTCCCCTTTTCCCCAGTGAACGTTCAGGTAAACGTTCCACCGCTGAATGCCACAGTGGGCATTTGTGAATTGACCTGAACTCGCGGGGTTGATAATATTTTGCTATGGGACTGATCGATGAAATTCGTGTGAAAGTTAAGAAGCGCCTCTATGAGTATTCTAAACATGCTGTCGATCAAAGCATCATCCGGGATATAAGCTTGAGAGAGTTAGAGGAAGCCATAGCCGGCCGAAGTGAAGTAATCGAAGATTATCCGGAGGACAAATATGGCCCGAGCTGTCTCATCCTTGGCTACACAAGAGCAGGCCGGCCATTGCATATTCAGTGCAGCTATCCGAGCAGGCCACTTATCAAGATTATCACCCTGTACGAGCCTGACCCTGATTTGTGGATCGATTTTCGGATCAGAAAGTGAGATGAAGAGGAATTCTGAATGAAAGAGACAATGATAGACACCAAGGTAACATACACATTGGAACACGATGGAAGATTCTTCATTGTTGAAAATGTTCCTGCACGCGTGTGTAAGGAGACAGGGGAACAGTACTTCGCTCCTGAGACCGTGGAGCACATCCAAGCCATTATCAAAAGCAGGCAGAGGCCCGACAGAGTTATCGAAACCCCTGTGTATGATTATGCATGATATGTAATGTCAACCTGTCGCTCAATGAGACCGCGCATCCACCCGATGACTCTTAAATTAAGTTGCCACGAATTTTCGCTTGCCACGGATGGTCTATTGTTTCAAGAATGGCATAAGAATTCAAAGAGTTGGGAGCACGCGAAGACATAAAAACATGGTCAGCTTTTGAAGCGACACGCTCCGTCAAGAAAAGTAGTTGGTATGGCTGGTCCATCATTGTGATCTCGGATTCGTGATCACTCTTTAAGAATGGGGGTCCGCATGAAGAAAGCTGCTGTTCTCCTCTTGGCGGCCATGTTGATCCTGGTCTGCTTTAACTCCGCCTATGCTGGGAAAAGGGGACATTCTACTTTTTTGTCTCGGTTCGTGGGCGTTCGCGGGGTCGCAGCGTGAATTCCAGGCCCAAGCGCCGCCGGGTCTCATCCTCGTGAAACACATCCTGCGCCGCGTTGCCGCGGTTCAAAACGTGGTAGCAAATCTCTCCGATGGAAGCCCCTGCGGTTCTTGACATAGCACCATGTTACCATAAAAGCCGGTCGGGAAGCCAGCAAACAGTAACAAAAAAGAAGAATGTCCCCTTTTCCCCCTTTTCCCCTGCAGGGAACACCTTCTTGCCGAGTCGGAGTCCACAGGGTTCCGTCCAGAGATTCTGGAAAAGAGTCCCTTCTAATCCCTACTTGACCTTTTCTCCCAATTTCATGATAACAATTCACGGAGGAGGAACGAGTGCCGCCGGTAGAAGTCGTATTTTACATGGAGGATGACGGCTCGGTCCCGATGTCCAACTGGCTTGACGGACTTCAACCGAAGCACAGAGCCAAGTGTTTGAAATGGATAGGGATACTGAGATCGTTCGGACTTGACCTCCGACGCCCTGAATCCGATTATCTTAGGGACGGTATCCATGAACTACGAGTAAGAGTTCAGAGTCTCAACTACCGTGTGCTACACTTCTTTTATGGGAACCAGGTCGTAGTACTCACTCGCGGATTGAAGAAAGAGAAAGAGGTTCCTCCAAGGGAGATTGACAGGGCTGTAGAGCAAAAGAAGAAGTTTGAAGCTGATCCACAGTCCCATACCTTTCAATGGGAGCCTTGATATGGAAGACAAGAAACTCACTTCGGACGCTTACCAATGGGCTTATGACCGATACATCAAAGGCGATCCAGAGATGGAAAAGTACTTTGAAGAGCTGGGTGTCAAAGCCGACATTGCCCGACAACTTTACAACCTCCGTAACGAGGCAGGTCTGACCCAGGAACAACTAGCCGGTCTTGTGGGAACCAATGTATCGGTGATAGACGACATCGAAGAAGCGGATTACGAAGGGGATTTCCTGGGGATGGCGTCAAGAATAGCCATTGCTCTCCACAGCAGGGTGGAGGTTCGTCTCGTGCCTGTGGAAGACATGGAATCTGCCAGAATCCCAGTATAGTATTTACCATCCATCGCGATTCCAGTACCACTGTTATAGACTTGAGTATGCACCCTCATCACCTAGACGCAGGAAAAGGGACGGGAAAAGGGGAGGAAAAGAGGAAAAGGGGACATTCTACTTTTTTGCCCCGGTTCGTGTGCGTCCGCGGGGTCGCAGCGTGAATTCCAGGCCCATGCGGCGCGGGGTCGCCATCCTCGTAAAACACATCCTGCCGCGGGTTGCCGCGGTTCAAAACGTGGTAGAAATCCCTCCGATGGAAGCTCGCGCGGTTCTTGGCATAGCACCATGTTGCCCTAAAAGCCGGTCGGGAAGTCAGCAAACAGTAACAAGAAATAAGAATGTCCGGTTTTCATTCTTCCCACTTTGTAGGGGCGACCGGCGGTCGCCCTTTTATATTGGCCAGGCCGCCGTTTGGTTAGAATATCGCGATGCGTGGTCGGCCCCATGATTCGGGGTTGTCGGGATCATGCGACCATCGGTTGGGATTGTTCAGAATGTAGTCTCGGATAGCGTTTAGCGATCTTTCATTTCGGATGATATGTTCGTAATAATTGCGCTGCCAAATATTTATTCTGCTGGTTCCAAGCGATTGATTAATTGATCTGGCGCATGCGGATTTGAAACCGGCAATAAAGGCTGCTAACGAACGCTTTCCCGGCCCCGATACAATTCTCCCCTTGGGAGACAGAGGGCGATCGCCGGTCGCCCCTACAGGACCGTCCACGATGAAGATTATTCCGTGCAGATGATTCGGCATTATAACGAATTCGTCGGTATGGATTTCTTTCCTCACTTCCGCTGATCTAACCCACTGGTGGCGAATTATGACCCCTACTTCGTTCAATCTGACTTCTCCATCGATGATTTCCCCAAAAAGGCATTGTCTGTCTTTAGCGCAGATCGTGACAAAATATGCGCCATGTTCGGAATAATCATAATCCTTCAATCGGATGGAACGCCTGCCGTGTCTTCCGTGACCGTATTTCTCTTTATCAGGCATTCAGATCAAAATTCCTCTCAAATACCGATAATTCTCTTGTTCGGTCACATCGGCGCCCCTAGCTGCAAGAAGTCTCACTTACTCTCATGAGGGCCAGAAAAAGGGGACATACTACTTTTTTGCCCAGCCACCATCAGGCTGGGGCCAGAGCACCAGGTGGAAGTGGTTCGACATCAAACACCAAGCCAGGATCCGCATCGGCACGCGTGCACAGGCCTCTTGGATAAGTTCGATGAACCGCTGGAGGTCGTCATCCTCGTGGAACACATCCTGCCGCGCGTTGCCGCGGTTCAAAACGTGGTAGCAAATCCCTCCGATGGAAGCTCGTGCGGTTCTTGGCATAGCGCCATGTTACCCTAAAAGCCGGTCGGGAAGCCAGCAAACAGTAACAAAAAGAAGAATGTCCCCTTTGCCCCTTTGCCGTTCAAGGTTTTCCTAATTGCCTTCCATCAAAGAACAGGGTATTTCTTGGGGACCAAGTCTCTGCCTCAGGAGTCTGAACATGGGAGAAGGCGGGAAGGATTCGATGAGCAAACAGCGTCCGGAAATTCCACAAAAGTTGATTGAAGACTTCTGCCGAAAGCACCATATAAGGAAACTATCTGTCTTCGGATCGTACTTGCGCGGGGATTTCGGTCCGGAGAGTGATATAGACTTCCTGGTAGAGTTCGATCCGGCGCATATTCCGGGTCTCATTGAATTTGCCGGAATGGAAATTGAACTCTCTGAGCTATTGGGAGGTCAAAAGGTGGATCTGCGAACGTCGCAAGAATTGAGCAGGTATTTCCGTGATGAGGTTTTGGCCGAGGCCGAGGTCAAGTATGCGGAAGGATGACCTTACACGGTTGCGGCACATGATCGAGTTTGCCCAAGGTGCGCTGCGCTTTGCGGAGCACAGGAGTCGCGAGGATCTCGACCGCGACCAAATGCTCACCTTGGCGCTTATGAAAGCTATCGAGACTGTAGGCGAGGCAGCTTCCAAGCTTTCTCCGGAGTTTCGCGATCTGCACCCAGAGCTTCCCTGGCCGAGCATTATGGGCATGCGGCATAAACTCGTTCATGCACACTTCGAAGTCGATCTGGACATGGTCTGGCATACGACTCTGAATGAATTATTACCCTTGATTCAAATCCTTGAGAGAATCATCGCTTCTGAAACCCCCGAATAGCTCAAGGCAATACTCAGTTCAAACCGTCATCACAAAAGAAAGTCGGTTGCATATGTCCGGACTGAAATGGACCGAAATAGACTGTAGCGGATCGACAGGGCCTGAAATGGTTGAGGATTCGGAACAGATTATTTGATATTTAAGGGCTTTCTTGCTCATCTCACGGCGGAGACAGGGGTTCGATACCCCTTGGGGCTGCTAAAAATTACAAATGGTTATGCTCTCAGTAAACGTGAATAAAATCTGTACTAATTGATTCTTGGAGATCGGGCCTCAGATTGTTTGAATATATTTGAATACTTGTTTTCTAAATCTTGCGAAATCCGGTTCGTTTAGATCCCTTGGATACGGCAGTTCTATATTTATTGTCGCGGCTATTCTACCAGGTCTTTCTGAGAGAATGACTATCCTTTGGCTCAAAAATACGGCTTCATCCACATTGTGGGTGACGAACAGTATGGTTTTCCGCGTCTCACCCCAGATCCGCAGGAGGAATTTCTGCATATTGAATCGTGTCTGAGAATCAAGCGACGCGAACGGCTCGTCCATGAGGAGTATCTTAGGCTTGCATATGAGCGACCTTGCAATGGCAACTCTCTGCTTCATTCCACCCGAAAGTTCCTTGGGGTATTTGTTCTCGAAACCCTCCAGTTCGATGGTCTTCAGGTACCTCATGGCCTCCGGCTGTCTGACGTCTTTTTTCACGCCCCTGATTTCCAGTCCGAACTCTATGTTACCAAGCACGGTCCTCCACGGGAGCAGAGCAAATTCCTGAAAAACGAGCCCAATGTTCGGTCTGCTATCTTTCGAGTTTCCGCCATTTACAAATGCCACTTGACCCCGAGTCGGTGTATCCAGTCCGGCGACGATCCTCAGCAAGGTTGTCTTGCCGCATCCACTAGGCCCCACAATGGACAGGAATTCCCCTTCTCCGACGGTCAGATCTATATCTTTAACCGCGAAGATGTTTTCGCCTTCGACAGACGTAAACTCTTTCGACACGCTGGCAATACGAAGAAGGACTTCTGTCGGATACTCTGTCACATCCACTTAAGAAGTCTCCTTTGCCCACTCCGAAGGAGCTCGTCCAAACCATAACCTATGAGACCGATGGTCACCATCCCGGCGATCACTAGATCGGGCCTCTGAATATCTCGGGCCACCATAATAAGGTATCCTAGGCCGTACCCGCTTTTGACACCCGTGAATTCCGCGGCCACGAGGGTCATCCAGGCAATCCCCAAACCTATCCGCAGGCCTATACAAATAGAAGGAAGAGCTCCGGGAGCAAGCACCTTTAGCAATATATGTCTTTCTTTGGCGCCGAGCACTTTGGTAGCTTCCACGAGCCGAACGTCAACCGTTCGGACGCCCGAAACTGTGTTCAAGAGGATAGGAAAGAAAGCTCCCAGAAAGATGATGAAAGCAGCCGATTCAATTCCTATACCGAACCATATGATGGCTATCGGTATCCATGCAAGAGGCGGTATTGGACGCAAAAGCTCTATAAATGGTCTTAGGAGAGTGTTGAGCTTTTGGGACCATCCAATGACAATACCCAGTGGAATGCCCAGGCAGGCGGCAATGGAGAAACCACACAATACCCTAAAGACACTCTCTAAGGCGTGGCGGTACAGCAGATAGCCAGGGGGAAGTCCCTCTGTGAGAAGGGTCTTAGCTCCAACAGCGATCTCCAGAGGCGAAGGAAGCCTGTTATATGGCAGGATTCCCTGGATCGACAAGAACTGCCATAGTACGATAATTATGAGAGGAAGACCGAACTTCAGGTAAGTCATTTATTCCGTAAGGCTTCCTCTAAGAACTTCTTTTCAATGATGCTCTTCACGAACTCTCCGGGTTCATTTATCTTCAAGTGTCCACGTTCGCTCAGGAATGTAACATATTCGAGGACTCCTTGAATATCCGGATCGTATTCATATTTGATATTGTTCATGGCCAGTTTGACAGTTTCAGCGTCCATGCCGGTGAATTTAACGCCAACTTGAACAGCCTCGTCCATGTTATCAAGGATGAACTTCGTGGCTTTAATATGCGCCCTGATTATTCCCGCGACCGATTGAGGATTTTTATTCATGAATTGAGTGTCCACAACGAGAACGCAGCATGGATGCTTGGGCCACATCTCAGAAGAAGAAGCCAACACTTCGGCTGTTCCTGATGTTACGGCCTTCGCCGGATAAGGTTCCCAGGCCACAAAGGCGTCTATCTGTTTGGTGTTCAAGGCTGGAATCATCTCCGGCGGCTTGATTATGATTGTATTCACTGAATTAAGAGCAATACTGTTACCGGTCAGCGCCCGTCTGAAGAGGAAATCCTGCACAGTGGCATAACCAGGCACAGCCACGGTCTTGCCTACGAGATCTTTAAGGCTTTTTAGGCCTGAATCTTTATGAACCACGACCGCCGAACCCTCCAGGTTCACTTGAGCGATGATCTTGATATCCGCAACCCTGTTGGCGACCGCGACCGTAGCCGGGGCCTCTCCCACGTACCCAAAATCAAGGTCCCGGCTTGCGAATGCAGACATCTCCTCCGGCCCGGCCCTGAAAATTCCCGCGACCGTCACATCCAGTCCCTCCGCTTTATATAAGCCTTTATCGAGGCAGACAAAAGCCGCCAATTGGTGGAGGTCGCTCTGGAGGTAACCCAACCTGATCCAGACGGTAGCGGGAGACGCCCCACAGAAGGTTACAATCAGCAATATCGCGCTAAGAACCGGTGGGATCAGTCTCAGCCAAACTGATTTTTCCTTCATGGGACGTCTCCTTTCTCAGCTTACATATAAATGCGGACGAACCGTCGTCCAAAACTGTGGACATGCCACAACTGTCGGGTTCTTGCCGACCACCTTCTCCGCGATCTTCCACGCGTCATTGAAATCTCGCGCCGGCACACAGCCCATTGACCTTACGGCGCCAGGACCTCCCGATCCCTCCAACTGTGGAGGTGCAAGGGGTATCTCCATGCCGGGAATGCCGGCGAAGATCACCTTGCTCGCCCAGTCCAACGCGTACTGGCTCTCATAAAAAAGCCAAAATGGATGTATGGGCGCGTAGGAGTAACCGTGTCTGTATTTGAAGATGAGGTCATCTCGATGCAAGAACTCCTCCTCGTATTTTTGGAGCTCATAAGAAGAGTGACAGTTTTTGAACAGATCGAACACCTCCCTGTATGAAGCATGTGCCCGGTCATCTATATGGCCGGTGCAACGATCCAGGGCAATGATAACCCCGCCCTCTCGTACGAGGGGTTTGTTCAGCCAGATCCGCGGAGGGGCACAAACTGCGGCAAGGGCGATGAGAGGATTGCTTGTCTCGCCGTACAATCCGATCCTGGGAACTCCGATAATAAAAACGTCGGCCTGAGGTACCTCGACGGTATACAACTTCTCCGCAAATGCCCAGGTTGGCTCGTTGATCTCAGGAGAGTACCCTGCAAACACTCCTGCCAACTGAGCCCCGGCCCCCAGGACTCCGTCCACGTAGAAGACCCGCTTCCCCGTGGATTTTTCAATTTGCTTCATAATCACTTCTTTGTGCTTCCGGTAAAGCATTTCCCGGTGATTACCATGACAAGAGTCCTCATGCCCTACCACAGGAAAGCCGTGGGTCGAAATCATACTCCGGGAACTGGCAAACCCGATGATGACGCCAGTACCTGTCATTCCGCCCCAGTTGGATGGGAGTACTGTCCCGCAGTAGATGAACAGCGCTGCATCATCGAGCAGGCTGTTGTATTCCACATAGTCTCCCATCTCCGAAACGCCCATGTATTTCAATCCCTTGGGATCATGGCAGTCATGATTTAGAAGCCTGGAAGCGCTTCCCAAAGGACGAAACCGGTTGTAGATTTCATCTCCGAAGTGTGTCCGGAAACTGCTGTCCGGCCATTTGCAATGGTTGCCGTTTCCGCTCAAAAGGAAGACATCCTCGTCCTTGATCCCGGCCTTGTTCAGCGTATCCATGATGACGGGGATCATCAGTCGCCTGGGCAGGGCAGGCCGCGTGAGATCGTCGTGCGCGATAACTATCTTTCCTCCCTTGGCTGCTTTGGCAAGCTCCAACAATGGAGGCGCGCCCACAGGATCACCAAGAGCTTTCCTTATAGCGTCTTGAGGTTCTTGAAGGAGCGGTATATCCGGGACAACCGGGATAATCGTCCCGTCCGGCACGGAAATCGGTATCTTCTTGTCCCAGTAATCCGCGATGATCTCCTTGGTTTTCGCCATAAATCTCTCCTTTTGCCTCCATGTGATATGTGGCTCCTCACTCTCCCCAATCTTACAATCGCAGCAGGAGCCATTTGCAATGAGCAATGTTCAAGAAAGCACTCTGCCTGCCCGAAATGAAAACAGAGCAAGCAGTTACAAAGTTAGGCCTTCGGAGATCTAGAAATCCTCCTCTTCTAACTGGCTTTGACCGGCAAAACCCTTGAGTTCCTTCTGTCCTGCTATCAACCTGGATAATTGGACGAAATGCTCGGCATTGAGGAAGACCTCATGCAAATTCGCCATCTGGTCCACCGTCCAACCGCTTTTCAGCAAATAAGATAGGTATTGGAAAGCGGTCTTAGCACCGTAGCCGACTGAATGGAAACCCACATATCTCCTCGACTTGGGATCGACAATGGCTTTGACCAGCCCGTTTCTTCCCTGGCCATAGTAAAAAAGGTTCAAGGTGTGCATTCTTCCGCACACAGGCAGCCCAAGGTTCTCGTATCCCGGATAATAGGTAAGGGGCTGTGCATCTTTCGGCATG
>JBKQRG010000180.1:0-23423 GCA_052144015.1 Desulfomonilaceae bacterium | reverse complement strand
CTTTTACAGCACAAAATTTTGTTGGCGGCAATCCGATAAGCGCTCACGGATTGGCTGAAATGAACAAGCGGCTCAATCCCTGGTACAGGACTCCCGAGCGGCTGAGAAAACTGGTCGAGAACAAGGAGCAATGGGAGGTCCCTGCGCGGGGTGAGAAAGTTGAGGTGGCACCCGAAAAGGCGAAAGAGATCGCAGATGAGTTCATGGGGGCCTATTTTGCAATGGTATGCGACATGCTGGACTCGAAAATCATCACCACCAGCGACTTTGACCTGTTGGTAGGTGTGTCCCTTGACATGAAACCCCCATTCAGTTTCATGAATGAGATCGGAGTAGACAAAGCATTAGTGCTGGTTGAAGCATTCGCAAAAAAATACCCCGATATGCCTGTTTCCAAAACTCTCAAAGCACAGGCCGCGTCAGGAAAGCCATGGGATATCTTCGATATCATCCTGGAGAAAAAGGGCGATATAGGAATACTTACGGTTCGCCGTCCGAAAGCTCTAAACGCTCTCAACGGCAAACTTAACAAGGAAATAGGCTACTGGAGCGATGTTGTCAAAAATGATCCATCCATAAAGGCTCTCGTAGTAACAGGTTACGGCAACAAAGCATTTGTCGCAGGAGCGGATATCAAAGAAATGTCAACCTTCACCTCGCCTTCCCAAGCTGAAGCCTTCGCTCGGAATGCTCAACTAGCCTGCAACAAAATAGCGGATCTAGGAAAGCCCACCGTGGCCGCACTGAATGGCCTTGCTTTTGGCGGTGGAAGCGAGTTGGCCATGTGCTGTGACGCAAGGGTGGCACGTAAAGGACTGAAAGTCCTGGCAGGTCAACCCGAAGTGAACCTCGGGGCAATCCCCGGCATGGGTGGAACCCAGCGATTACCGCGGCTTATCGGATTCGAAAAAGCAAGCTACATGATACGGACAGCGAATCCGATTTCTTCAGCCGAGGCGCTGGCATGCGGTTATATAGACGAAGAAGTTCAAGGAGACGTCCTGGATAGAGCCATCGAACTGGCTCACGAATTCCTTTCCGGGAAGACTAAGCCAAAGAAAATCGAAACGAGACCGCTATCAAACGTACCCGCTACATTGCCGGACATTGATATTGGCCATCACTCGAAAGCCATCGATAAATTAGCTGTTCAGGCCATCCTGGAGGGCGCCAAGATGGAACTGGATGATGGCTTGAAAAACGAAGCAAGGCTGTTCGGCGAATGCTGGAACACAGAAGATCGCCGCATTGGAATGAACACTTTTGTTGAAAAAGGTTCGAAGGCTAAGGCGGAATTTGTTCACAGGTAGGTCAGGACATCATCTGATTTAGTTTAATTTCTTAAATGAACAAAGATCGCAGCACGATTCAGTCACGGCGGAATTGAACCCGCCATTTGCATGGACGATCCTGAGATGGGCAGATTCGAAGGCTGCCCTTACGCATGCAGAAACGCGTGCCTCGGCAATGGAGATTACCAACGCTCGCGTTTTGGTAATGACAGCATTACTTTAGCAGACGGTTCTAAATTTAATCTCGCAAAGAAGGCGATGTAGGTCAGCAAGAGGTTTTATATGATAAAATCCAAGATGTTATGTCCATTTTCGAAGTCATTATGTCGCGAGTGCGCGATATTTAGGGGACGTCACTATTATCTTTGCTCTGGTCGTTCCCGTACGTCGGAGGACATGTGTGTTTGGCAGGAGTCGAGTGGGTTTAAGATTGATGTTGGTTCTCGGATAAAGGAGATTCCGGAGCCGCCGGTGTTGGTACGCAGTTCGAAGTGGTTGAGCGATGTGGAGGATTGTATAGAAGGGAGGTAAGAATGATAAAGGATTTCAAATATTTTAGACCAGGGAGCGCACGTGAGGCGTTTGATCTTTTGGCGGAGCACAAGGAAGACTGCAAGATAATTTGCGGGGGTCAGTCTCTGCTGATCCTTTTGCGTCAGGGGTTGGTTGCGCCTGACAACTTGATTGATATCAAGTGGTTGAATGAACTCAACTACATCAAGTTTGATGCGAAAGAGGGCTTGAAGATAGGGGCCACGACCACGCACCGTACAATTGAGAAGTCGGATCAGATAAAAGAGAAATACAGAGCCATTACGGAGATGGAGAGTCATCTTGCACATATTCAGGTACGGAACTGGGGTACGATTGGAGGCAACCTGGCCCATGCAGACCCGGCCGGAGACCCTGCGCCGGTGCTGATGGCATTGTCTGCCAGCATCAAGGTGGGCAGCGCCAAGGGTGAGAGGACGATTTCTCTGGACGATTTTTACACTGATCTTTTTGAGACAGCGATGGAAGAAGGCGAGATGGTGCTGGAGGTTCAGGTTCCTACTCCTTCCGCTAAGACGGGAGCAGCCTATAAGAAGTTCAACCTTCTGGAGAGTGATCAGGGGATTGTTTCCGTAGCTGCTTGTGTAACCTTGAACGGCAATTCGACCTGTAAGGAGGCGAGGATTTGCCTGGGGAACGCAGCACCTACGGTGATACGAGCCAAAGGTGCCGAAGCCAAACTTGTGGGTCAAAAACTTGGAAATGATCTGCTGGAGCAAGTGGGGCTGGCCGCGGCCGAGGAGTCCGACCCTGTGGCGGATATTCACGCATCCGAAGATTTCCGTCGGCATCTGGTGAGCGTTTTGACGACGAGGATGGTGAAAGAGGCTTGGGAACGGGCTGCGAAAAAGGCTTGAAAGGAGGGATGATATGGAAAGACAATTATTGCGAATCATAGTCAATGGTCAGGAATATGAGCTTTATATAAATCCGAAGACGCTTCTGGTGGAAGTGCTACGCGATCACCTGGGTTTTACTGGGACCAAGAGGGGATGTGAGACGGTTTCCTGTGGCGCATGCACGGTCATGATTGAAAAGATGGCAGTAAAATCTTGTTCAATATTAGCCATTCAGGCGGACGGGATGAATGTGACTACAGTGGAGGGTCTTGAAGATCACGGAAAGCTTCACCCGATCCAAAAGGCTTTTCTGGATCATGGTTCTTACCAGTGCGGTTTCTGCACCTCCGGCATGTTGATGTCATCGACGGCCTTGCTGGAGGAAAATCCCAAAGCAACGACGAAAGAGATAAGAGAGGGTCTTGATGGGAATTTGTGTCGTTGCACAGGGTACAACAGCATCGTAAGGGCAGTCGATGCGGTGTGCCAGGGGAAATATAGGGAGGACCAAGCATGAAATACAATATTTTAAACACACACACCCATAATATAGACGGGATCGCAAAGGTGACCGGCCGAGCACAGTATACCTTTGACATCACGCGTCCGGGCATGCTTTACGGCAAGATCCTTCGAAGTCCGCATCCTCATGCGAAAATCAAGAATATCGATGCTTCAAAGGCCCTGGCGCTTTCGGGAGTCAAGGCAGTGGTTACGGGTAAGGACACGCTTGGAGTGAAGCAGGGGATCTGGCGTAGATATAGCGAACTCTGTGATGAGCAAATACTTCCGTTGGAGAAGGTTCGTTATATCGGTGAGCCGGTGGCTGCCGTAGCTGCGGTCACTGAAGAGATAGCAGAGCAGGCCCTGGACTTGATTGAAGTGGATTACGAGGTCCTTACCGGTGTGTACGATGCGATGGAGGCGATCAAGAAAGAGGCTCCCCAGATTCATGAGGGTGTCGAGCGCAATATAAACGTGACTCGTCACATTGAGTGGGGAGATGTGGAAGAAGCCTTTGAGAACTCGGACTATATAAGGGAAGACTGGTTCAAGTGCTCAGGTCAGGCGCACATGTGTATGGAGACACGCTGCGCGGTGGCTGACTACACGCCTGAAGGCAAACTTACAGTATGGACTTCCACCCAGGCCCCTTACTACATGCAGGCCCTGCTTGCAGGAGTTCTTGGAATACGAGAGAGCGACATCCGGGTAATTGCGCATTACGTGGGCGGAGGATTCGGCGGGAAGTTCGAGCTGGATGGGGCCCAGTTCTGCGCATCGGTTCTCTCCATGAAACTTTACAAGCCCGTAAAGATCGTGTTCACACGTGAGGAGGATTTCATTGCCTCCAAGAGCCGCACGCCCATGTATTATTACGTGCGCACAGGCGTGAAAAAGAATGGCAAGTTCATGGCAAGAGAGGCCCGTGTATTCACCGAAGGAGGCGCGTACACCAGCATGGGCGCGACCGCTCTGTACCTCACCGGATTCTTTCATTCCTTTCCTTATAAATGGGAAGGCTACAGATACGACGGGTACAGGGTTTATACTAATACGATACCTTCGACATCGATGCGTGGATTCGGCGCCCCTCAGGCGACCTTCTGTTCAGAGACCCAGATAGACCTGATTGCCAAGGAACTGGGAATTGACAGATTCGAGATCCGTCGCATGAACGGCCATACGCCGAACTATGAAGTGCCGGGCCAGGCGACGATCGCCAGCTGCGGTCTGGCCGAATGTATAGACAAGATCGAAGATTGGGTGAAATCTCGTGGAAAGCTTCCGGCTAACAGAGGGATCGGCATTTCATGTTATGGATTCATGTCCGGTGGTATTTTCAATTGGTTCGACACCCCCTATTCGTTCTCATCGGCAGTGGTGACAATTAATTGCGACGGGAAGGTGGACCTTCACGTGGGCGCTCAGGAGATCGGTCAGGGTTCGAACACTACTATGGCGATGATCTGCGCACAGGAGTTGGGGGTGAAAGTCGAGGACATAAGGGTCCACTCAGGTGACACGGCTGAGTGTCCGCCTGACCTGGGCGCCTGGGGTTCCAGGCAGACGCTTATGGCGGGCAATGCCACCAAAAGGGCGGCGGCGGAGGCCAAGCGCCAGCTCCTTGAATTTGCAGCTGCAAAGATGGGAGTCAACATAGTATATGATCTGGACATCAAGGACAGATGGGTTCACACGGTGGCACGACCGGAGAGGGGCCTTGACTACTTCCAGGTGGTGAAAGAAGCATTGAGAGGCAAATCGGGCCAGCGTATAATGGGCAGAGGCTTCTATACTCCACATCGCAAGGGTATGATCTCTCCCGCGTACAGTTACGGAGTACAAGCCCTGGAGATCGATGTTGACCCTGAGACAGGTAAGATAAGCCTGCTCAACTGTGTGACCGCCCATGATTGCGGTCAGCCGATCAATCCTCTTGGTCTTCATGGTCAGCTTGAAGGCGCGATTTCGATGGCAGCGGGGTACGGTTTTCTGGAAGATCTGCCGATGGAGGATGGCAAGATCCTCAATCCCAATCTGGTTGACTATAAGTTGATAAGAGCGCCTGAGATGCCCGAGACTGAGGTCATGGAAGTTGACACATATGAACCCGAAGGTCCTTTCGGGGCCAAAGAGGCAGGAGAAGGCCTTACCAATCCCACTGCTGCGGCTTTGTCTACCGCTCTTCATGACGCACTGGGGATTACGGTCAAGCAACTGCCCATAACTCCCGAGAAGGTGCTTCATGCACTGAAAGAGAACAAAAGCAAATAGACAAGGGGGTTTACCGTGAATTATAAATGTCCCGTATGTGGAAAGATGGCAAAGACAGGAAGCGCAATTGACTGCGCCAGACATATGTTCGGCACGGGTGACAAGGCACACAGGGCTTGGTTTGAGGCACAGGGTCTATCATACATAGACCTGCTGCTCTCACAGACCTCGGAACCGGGAAATAAGGCTTACATTACCGTTGCGGAACTGCTCGAGAAGGCGCAGACCGACAAATAGACCCGAGTGTCCGGGGACACTCGGACAGATGTAAAGGGCGCTTGCGAAACGCCGGCGCCCTTGCGTTTTCAGTGCTGTGCCGGGCAATTATTTCCGCAGCTTTGATATGTCACGTTGAGTGCTCAAGTAGACCAGTAGGAGGAATGTATGCTCATAGAAGGAAAATTTGCGTTAAAGGCGCCAATCCAGAAGGTCTGGGATCATATCCTGGAACCTGAGACCCTGGGCTCGTGCATGCCTGGGGCAGAGAAGGTCGCCAAGATAGACGATATTACCTACGATGCGGTAGTGAAACAGAAAGTCGGCCCCATCAAGGTGACGCTGAAGTTCCGCAATGTGCTCACCAAGGTTGAGGCCCCGAATCATCTGGAACTCGAGGGCGAGGGTGAGGACATCACCAAACTCGGTCATTTCAAACAGAAAACCGTGGTCGATCTCAAAGAGATTGGGGACGGCGAGGTGGAAGTCTCATATCAGTCCAATGTCAATATCGTGGGAAAACTCGCCATGTTCGGCGATCGGATCATGAAGAGCAAGGCCAAAGATGTTGAAAAAGAATTTACACGCAACCTCCAAGAAAAATTAAAGGCCCTTGCCTGATTTGCAAGTTAAGATAGGGGCGGGTTTCCACCGCCCCTAAGAATAATTTTTCACAAACGCGAATTATTGCATCTGCTCTTGCTGCCTACAGCCTCTATCATATCTCGACATCATCACATAATAAGCGATAACGCCCGCTTGACCAGACTTTGCGCAACCGTTGCCACTTCCTGCAAACGACGCGATGGTTCGTCGCTTTCCTGTTCGGCAGTTGCTGTTTCCTCAAGGTATCGGAGCATTTTCTCTGGAGTTATGGGCAAGTCTTTGCACCGATAACTTGTCGCGTGCCATACGGCGTCGGAAATGGCGGGAGCGGTGGGTGATGCAAGCCCTTCTCCGGCTTCTTTAGCCCCCAGCGGCCCTTCCGGCTCATAGGTCTCAACGTGGCCCTGTTCGCTCAGCGGCATGTCGGTGGCCATTGGCATTTTGTAGTCCACGAAGTTGGTATTGAGGGTTTTGCCGCCATCCATGATCAATTGTTCTGATAGTGTGTACCCTAGTCCCATTTGAATAGATCCGTTAGCCTGTCCCTCAACGCCTCTCGGGTTTATCACGGTTCCGCAGTCATGGACCGTCCACATATGCTTGACTTTCACTAGGCCGGTCTCTCGATCGACCTCCACCTCAGCAACCTGAGCGCCAAAACCAAGAGCAGGAGTCACCATTCCCTTGTCTCTCGGCGTGTATGAGCCGCGGGCGACAAGTGGTTCCCCACCGCTTGCCCTTTGCTCCCCGGCGACTGCCTGTGCGAAGCTCATACCGTACTCGGGCTTGGCCTTGGACTGCACCCTTCCGTTCCTGCATTCGAGCTGATGTATGACGTTGAGATTAAAGCGAGCGGATACCGCACGAAATAGCCGCTTTTTGATCTTGCTTGACGCGTCGAGCACCGCGTTTCCTGCCATCAAGGTGAGCCGACTTCCCCATGCGCCCAAATCTGCCGGGGGAGTCATGGCCGTATCCGCAGAGGTGATTCGGATGTCTTCCATTCGGAGCCCCAGGTCTTCTGCCAGGATCTGTTTGAGCACAGTATCCGAGCCCTGCCCGATATCCGCGGCCATGGTAAGGAGATGCACAGTGCCATCTGAGAATGCTCTAATTTCTGCCGCAGAGAAGGGATAGTCGGTGTTGAACCAGTTGAACACTCCTCCGGATATAAAACTATAGCAGCCGATGCCAATCCCCTGGCCCGGTTTCAAGTTCTTGCGTTTTTCCTTCCACCCGCTCATCTCAGCCACCTTCTTGAGCGTGTCAATGTAACCGCAACTGGTAACATTTGCCACACCAGGGATTTCGTCCCCGCTCACTTGGGCATTCTTTATTCTGAGATCAATCGGATCAATCCCCAGTTCCTCTGCCGCGATGTTCATCTGAGTCTCTTTGGCGTAAAAAGCCTGAGGAGCGCCGAAACCACGCATTGCGCTGGCAGGAGGCTTGTTGGTATACACGTGTTGCCCATGAAATCGGTAGCTGGGATAGCGGTAGAGCATGGCCCCGAAGCTGCCGCACAAGAACGTGGCTGTGGGTCCCATTGCATTGTACGCCCCGCCGTCCAATTGAATTCTTACGTCGTTGGCGACCAGGGTCCCGTCACTCTTGAATCCCACTTTGGAGTGAATCCGCATGGGATGTCTCCTCCTGCCGACCAAAAATTCCTCTTCCCTGTTGAGAGTAAACTTCACAGGCCGCCCGGTCTTCTTTGCCATGAGCGCGGCACAGAATTCCCAAGTCCGTAATTCCATTTTCCCGCCGAAACCGCCGCCTATAAAAGGCTTGATCACTCGAACGTCGTTTTCCCTCATGCCGAGTGTTGAGGCCAGGAGGCACTGGACGATATAGGGTACCTGGGTCGAAGTCCAAAGAGTGATGCGGCCGTCCAAGTCCACTTGGGCCAGGGCCGAGCAGGGTTCAAGATAAGCATGGATCACTGGAGGAAGGTCGAAGGTGTCTTCCCTGACATAGTCTGACTCCGCAAAACCCTTTTCCACATCGCCGTACTCGATCTTCCGATTGACACTGACATTGTCGGGGCAGTAATCGTGTATGATCGGCGCCCCAGGCCGCATGGCCTCATCAACGTCAAAGACTGCCGGGAGTTCTTCGTATTCCACCTCGATCAGCTCCAGAGCTTCTTCTGCCGTCTCTCTCTCTGTGGCGGCCACTGCAGCCACCTCGTCCCCTATGAATCGAACTTTATCAACGGCCAAGGGATACTCGTCCTGAGTCTCGGGAAAAAGCCTCCAGTTACCGTATTTGATCTTGGGGGTATCTTCCGCAGTGATGACGCACTTGACGCCAGGGAGTGACGCGGCCTTGCTCGTGTCGATGTGTTTGATGAGCGCATGTGGGAATGGGCTCATCAATATTCTTCCGTGTAGCATTCGAGGGAGCTTCATATCATCCGTGTATATGGCTGACCCCCTTGCCTTTGGCGTGGCGTCGCTCCTTGGAATATCTTTGCCGATAACGCTGAACTCTTTCATAATTCTTCCTTTCTCACGAACTAACGCCTTGTTGCCCGCTCACGGGCTTCCTCAAGGGTCCGCCTAGTCAATACAGCAACCATTTTCTTGCGCCATTCTGCGCTAGCTCTCACATCTGAGATAGGTTTAGCTTCTTCGGCGGCCAGATCCCCTCCCTCTTCGATAAGGTATTCCGTCCATTTGCGGCCCTTCATAAGGTCTTCAGTCTTTGGCGCACGCATGGGAATGGGCCCCACCGCGCCGAGGACAATTCTGGCCTCTTTGCACCCCTCTCCGTTGAAAGCGGCCATCACCCCCACGCCCACGGCAGCAATATCCACGCCGCAGCGAGCAGATATCCGCATATATGAAGCGCCTGAGTTAGGCTGAGGAGGCGGAACATGTATGGAAGTCATGACCTCACCATGCTGCATTGCTGTGAGTCCCGGACCTTTTAAGAACTGATCCAAGGGCAATCGCCTTTCCCCATTCACGCTTGCAAGTGTGACTTGGGCTCCCATGGCAATCAGAGGAGGTGCTGTGTCGGCAGAGGGGGCGGCATTGCAGAGATTCCCTGCAACAGTGGCCATATGGCGAACTTCAACGTTTGCCATTACCTGAACTGCGTGAGCAAGGGCAGGATAATTCTCCAGGATGTCGGGATGGGACGCAACTTCTGCGAGCCGAGCTGTGGCACCCAGAGTCAGACCTTCAGTTGGGTCGAAATGTATTCCGTCGAGTCCTTCAATATCCATCAAATGGATGATAACTTTTGGCTTCAAACGACCGGCAGACATCTTTACCATTACATCGGTTCCACCCGGGTACAGGTGACCGCCATCTCCTTGTTCGGCTAGGATACTCAACGCGGACACTAGGGTCTTCGGGGCAGAGTATTCGAATCTTGGCAATCTCATGGCTCAACCTCTTCTGATTAGCGTTGCTTCATGGTTTCTGCTGCAACGGAAACGGCTTCAACAATCTGATTGTATCCAGTGCACCTGCACAGATGGCCGGATAGGCCGGCTCTAATTTCCTTCTCCGTGGGAGACGGGTTGTGATCCAGGAGATGTACCGCAGCCATCTCCATGCCTGAGGTGCAGAAGCCGCATTGAATTGCACCTTGTTTGACAAAAGCATCCTGTATCGGGTGCAGCTCTTCCCCTGAAGGCGCCAAACCTTCTACCGTCCTGACCTCTTTGCCATCAACCGACACCGCCAGAGTCAAGCATGAACTAACGGTTTCATCATTCACAATAACCGCGCAAGCCCCGCAATCACCCACGCCGCACCCAAATTTTGTGCCGGTCAGATTGAGGTCTTCGCGAAGAACCTCATTCAAGGTCCGCCACGGATCCACTGCTAGCGAACATTCATCACCATTCACTTTGAACTTAATATTATGCTTCATTTTTCTGCTCCTATCCGTCCCGGCGGTTGAGGAAAATGCACCCATGTCTCAATAGTGCCAGGACATGCTATTATTAATTGATCAATACTGTCCCACGCTCAGTTCGCGCTGTTGGATTGGAGTAACCCTCCAGCGACTGCGAGAAGACCCGCGCCTCGTCAGCCACGCGCGTCCCGTAATCGTCCGCTAGCTCACCGGGAAATGTACCGATAACGACGAACGCCCCGATCAGTTTTGCCGTGGGACCGAATACCGGTGCGGCTACGGATCGAATTCCTATCTTTGTTTCATCGAGATCGACCGCGTAACCGGACTTTCTGCATAAAATGAGTTCTCTCTCCAGATCGCTTAAGTCGATCGGGGCCCCGTGACTACGAAAAGAAAGACCATCGTTCGCTAAGATTTTGTTGCGCTCTTCTTCCGGCAAGAATGCCAGTATAGCCTTGCCGTGAGTGCCCCAGAACAGGGGAAAGCGCTGTCCAATCCTGAATGAAACTGCCACCGTTTGGCTTCCCTCGTCTTTGGCCATAACGTAAACGTAATTGCCCGAAATTAGTCCTAAGAATGCCGTACTGTTTGTTCCTGACGAGAGCCTGCTAAGGAACGGAGACGCAACTTCCCGCAAATCGAGAGTCTCAAGAACCTTTTGTGACAGAAAGATCAGTCCCATTCCCAATGAATACGTTTTGGTTACAGAATCTTTCTGAACGAATCCAAACTTCTGCAACGTGTTCAAGATGGAAAACGCTTTGCTATTATGGATGCCGACTTCCTTGCGGATCTGGGTCAGAGTCATCTTACCCGGATTATTACGCGCGAGAGTTATCATGACTCGAGAAGCCTCTTCCACGGCGGGCACGATGCCGGAATAGGTGGATTTGGGTTTAGCGCCATTTGTTGGGTTTGTCATTGATGCTCCCCTCTTTCTGTCACCAGACATATTGTCTGTCCTCAGAATATTTCCATGTACTATTCGGTGTCAAGCAAAAATTTCGCTAAAATGAAAATTTGTTTATTGCGCGGGACGAGTTGAGCGCTACCGGCTCGATCTTTCGTGTGAAGCTCTATCCGTTGTTACCCGAGTTGGGTGTTGTACCTCGCCACGCATGAATATGCGCACTGTCACGTACTTCTTGGTGAGGTCTCTTCCAATAACCGGCGCAATGAACTGCGATCCCGGTTTCCATGAATGCACGGACTTCCAGCAATTTCTCTTTTCGCCGGTCATCGACCCTTTTTCTGTATCGTTGATGGTGATTGTGTTTTGCCGACTATTGGCTGGCAGGCGGGAATCGATCAATTATATGGAATTATTGCACTTCAATGCACCTATCAAATTACATACTAGCTTTTTTTAAGTTTTCATAAGGATCTTTTGCAGCGTTTGCAGGACAGCCGTCTTTTGTTCGTCGGAGAGTTTCATTAAGTACTTTCCCAAATTTCGCTCTTTATGATCTGAAATGGCCTTTAGCACCTTCCTACCTTCCGGAGTGATCTGCAGTCTTTTGGAACGATCATCGTAAGGATCGCTAGTCCTGATGATAAAGCCGTTTTTTTCTAGTCGTTTGGCAATACCTGTCATGTTGGCGCTGGAAACCAACATGATTCTGTTCACGTTCTTCATTGTATTCTGGCCGTTTTCGGAGGCATCCAGGACCCTGAGCACATTATATTGAGAGAACGTAAGGCCCCATTTCTTGAATATGGCAGAAGAGTTTTTCTTGAAGCGCTCGGCAACGCGCACGATTGCCATCATGACTCTCTCGTCGACGCTCATGTCGCTCTTATAAGCCATGCCAGATTCAATGTTGTCGTTTTGATTTCTTAACATGATTTCCTTTAGTAATTAAAAAATAAATGTTTAAATTGTCAATACCTTAATTTTTATACATCTTCAATTTAATAAGAAATTACCTCCCCCAGGCGAGTTGGCCGGGGGGGCCGGCGGTGCGTAAGAGCAATTGAAAATCGGAGTTATCCCTGACTAATTAATGGGTTAGCTCTATTTACAAGGAGTGAAATCCCCGTGACGCGAGAAAGAGCTCTTCGAAACCTGGACATCCTTGACTTTGTTCGTAATAACATAACAGAATCATATATCAATTTGATTTTACACGCCAAAATGGATTACACGCCTTTTAGGAAAAAACTTGACATAATCTCGCGGGACCTCTATTCTAATATCGAAAATGCTTAACGTGTTAACTATCAAAGCGTAAGTAACTAAGGTGCTAACAGTTTCATCAATATTCCACGGCTGCTTCACACTGGGCGCAGTGTTCCGTCTTGCAACACGGCTGTCCATGAAAATAAAAGGGTCTGAACGCACGAAAGCGCAAGCGTCTGATTTCATAACCCAAGCAAAATAGCCATCTCTGAATTTCGATCCATGTAAGCGTGAGGTGGCATCAGTCTCAATTAAAAACATTTACTCAGCGGGAATTTTAGAAGAAACGGAGGTTAACAGTGGACGTCAAATCGAACTTGTCTAAAATTGTTGGGGCTGAGAACTTCTCCGAGGACCCTGCTCAGCTTCAGGTCTACGCGACCGATTTCAGCTATTACCCCCCCGGGGCTCCCAGTTACGTGGTCAAACCGTCAAGTTCTGAGGAGATTGCTGAAGTCATTAAGTACTGTAACCAAAGCAAACTGCCCGTAGTGCCATGCAGTTCGAAGGTCCATTTCTATGGCGCCACAATTCCCAAGGAGGGCGGTCTGATTCTCGATTTATCGAGAATGGACAAGATTCTGGAAATCGATCCTGACAACCGCCGGGTAAGATTCGAAGCCGGAGTTACCTGGGACAAGCTTACCAGAGAACTGAAACAGAAAGGTTTTCGGGTAATTATGCCCTTGACTCCGCCTGCCGAACGTTCCGTGCTCACCGATTTCATGGAACGGGAAGAGCCCACGAATCAGGTGTACGATTACGGCGAACCACTGGAGGCTATGGAAGTAGTGTGGCCTACTGGAGAGATTTTCAGAATGGGTTCGGCCAGCGTTAACGGGTACCCTGATTCCGCGTCAAAGGGAGGGAATCCCTCAGGCCCGGGGCTTGATTTTTACCGATTTTTTCAGTGCGCACAGGGCACAATGGGTGTGGTCACCTGGACGAATTTGAAAATAGAATCGATCCCCAAAATCGATAAAATCCTGTTCGCTGCAATTGAAGATCTGGATTATGCGATCGATTTTCTGCACCGCATAATGCCGCGAAGGATCGGTCAAGAGACCCTGCTCCTTAATAATGTGGATCTGGCCGCGATCCTGGCCCAGGAGTGGCCGAGCGACTTCAACAAACTGAAGGCCAGTCTACCTCCTTGGACACTGATTTTAGTAATCAGCGGGCTTCTGAGGCGTCCTGAAGAAAAGATAGCTTATGAAGAAAACTTTCTTGCTCAGATATTAAAGGATGAGTTCTCGAATCTAAAATTGGGCGAGACTCTTCCCGGATTCCCGGGTATAAGAAACAAAGTCCTGCCGATACTGCGCAACCCATGGCCGGCCAACGTGCCACACTGGAAAAACCGAGTCAAAGGGGCATGCCAAAGCCTATTTTTCCACGCACGCCCATCCAATGCACAGTACTTCGTGACACTGGTCAAGGAAATTGCTGCGGAGTACGGCTATCCGGAGAGCAACATTGGTATGTACATCCAGCCGATTGAGCACAATCGAGCGTGCAGACCTGAATTCAGCTTTTTTTACGATCCTGCTGATGAAGCCGAGAAGGCAAGCACTCGCGCACTTTACAAAGTGGCTGCTATGGAGCTTCTAAGGGAAGGGGCCGTATTTACAAGGCCTTACGGTGACCTTGCCCCGATCGTCTATGACAAGGCAGCTTCTTATGCTCATCATCTGAAACGGCTGAAGAAAGTGTTTGACCCAAACAATATCATGAATCCTTCAAATCTGTGCTTCTAAGGAGGGAAACGCAATGGCGGATCAATTGCCCATAAGATATTACAAGCCAAGAACGGACTTCAAATTAGACATTACTGATATACAGAATTTCGTGTACGACATGAGCCGTTGTATCAAATGCAAGGGTTGCAGTTGGGTCGAGCACACCTACATGCCGGGCGCCAAGTACATGACCCGGTGCCCGAGCGCGGCCAAATACGAGTTCGATGCCTATGGCGCATACGGAAAGATGCGGATAGGACATGCGATGGCTGAAGGGTTGCTGGACTGGAATGAAAAAGCCCTGGAAGTCATGTATGCCTGCACGTTGTGCGGAGCCTGCGATGTGGGATGCAAGCGAAATCTGGACCTGGAAATTGGACTCACTCTGGAATCGCTCAGGGTCAAGGCCGTCAAGGATGGCGTTGGTCCGATGCCTGCCCACAAGAAGATCGCTGAAAATATAGCGAACAATCATAATATGTATGGCGCTCCCCATGAGAAACGAACGGCCTGGATTCCTCAAGGGACTTCTCTCGGCAAGAAGGCTGATGTACTGTATTACCCCGGCTGTACTTCTTCCTACGTAAACAAGGAAATTGCTGAGTCTACGGCGAAGATTCTCACGGCAGCGGGAACGGAATTCATGCTGATGCCGGATGAATGGTGCTGCGGCAACACTCTTTTTTCCGTCGGCTTGTTTGATCAAGCCAAAGCCTTGGCCCAACGAAACGTCGAAGAGGTTCGGAAAACCGGAGCCAAGACACTTCTCCTAAGTTGTGCTGAATGCTATCGCATGTGGAAAGTCGATTATCCTAAACTACTGAATATTGCCACGGATGATCTGGGCTTCAAAGTTACCCATTTGGTCGAGTATGTTGATGAAAAGGTCAACAACGGCAGTCTCAAGATGAAAAATCCATTTGAAAGCCGCCTGACATATCATGACTCCTGCAGCATCAGCCGATTGAGCGATGCCTGGACTCCCTATGAAGGAAAACGGGGATGGATGGGATGTGTGGAACCAAGACTCCAGAGAAGGCGCGGAAGACAAGGTTTATACGCCCAGCCTAGAAATATCCTCAACGCGATACCCGGGGTGAACCTCGTGGAAATGCCGCGGATGAGAGAAAATGCGTTCTGCTGCGGGGCAGGTCGGGGAACGAAAGAAGCTTATCCGGATTTTGCGAAATGGGCTGCAGCGCATCGACTCGAAGAGGTCAGGGAAATCGGCGCTGAAACGCTAGTGTCAACCTGTCCCTGGTGCAAAAACAATTTCGCCCAGGCGGTCAAAGACAGCGGCGGCGATGTGCAGGTCTTGGATATTTCGGAAGTTATCTGCGCATCCATTAAAGGCTAGGCAAGGAGAGTAATCATGGCGATATCAAAAGAAATCTACAAGGCCTTGGAGGCAGTAGTCGGCACTCAGTACATCTCCGACGATCCGGTGATCTGCGAAGGCTATAGAAGCGGTCCCGGCGGATATGAGAACGGCTTAGGATATGAACGGGTCATGACGACCATCCCGGGATGCGTGATCATGCCAAGGACCACAGAGGAAGTTCAGAGAATAGTCAAAATCTGCTATCGTAATGACATCCCCTATGTGCCTTACAGCACAGGATTTTATGGGCCACGCTCTCATCCCCATGTAGAGGATGCACTGTTGATAGATCTCAAACGCATGAACGATTTCGTTCTCGATGAGAAACATTTTTACGTGGAAGTAGGCCCCGGGATGGTCTATTCGCCTATCCAAGAGGAGTGTATGCAGCACGGGGCCTATGTGGTGATTGGAGGTGGGGGCGCGCAAGCGTCGGCCATCGCGAACTTGATTGGTGACGGTTGGTCTCCTTTGAGCCACCGGATCGGGCTTCCCCACAGACGCATCCTCGGGACTGAAGTGGTCATGCCCGACGGTGAGCTACTCAAATTAGGATCTCTGGCGACAGGCGACGACCCCTTCTGGGGCGAAGGTCCGGGACCGGATCTCAGAGGTATATTAAGGGGATATACCGGCCTGCGCGGCTGCCTAGGAATCGTGACCAGAATGGCCATTAAGACGCTTCCTTTCCAACCCGAACGCCTTGTGCCCACGGGAATTTCGCCTAATACCGCGCTCGCTCTCCCCGAGAAACGGCTCAAATGGATCAACTTCATCATGCTGTCCAAAGAGACTCAGGTGAAGTCCATGAGGGAAATCGGGCATGCCGAGATCGCCGGAGCGGTTACCAAGGTGCCTCTGTTCTGGCGCGCCATTGCCAAGGCGGAGTGCAAAGAGGAATTTTGGGACCTCTGGGGCAAGGAAAATGAGGAAACTGTCGCTAATTTCTTTATTGTGAGAGTTCTTCTGATCGGTTTCACTTCGGAAGAACAAATGGCGTACGATGAAGCCGTGCTCATGGATATCATGACCGAACTGGGTGGCCAAGCACGGAAAACCAAGCCCTCCGACGAGTCGTGGATCAAGAACGCCGACTCCGCGGGCATGTGGCTCATGTGTGGCGGTTACGTATCTGTGGATTATGTTATTGAGACTTTGTCCCAATCGCCGGACCATGGTCCATCGTACGCGGAACTGAAGAAGAAATACACACCTCCGCTCATGCCTGATTACGGAGATCCTGGCTGGTTCCAGAGCTTCGAGCTAGGTCACCAGGGATACTCCGAATTCCTGGTTTACTGGGATCAGGATGACGATACGGATAAGGTTGACCAGTTCTACTTGGACACATCCAAAATGAACATAAAGAATCGTTTCTACACCTCTCTTCTGGGTCCTCATCAGCCTCTCTATCTAACAGGACCGAAATATGGCCCAAACTACCATGAGTTTCTGCTCAAGGTAAAGGATGAGTTCGATCCCAAGTGGAAGTGTCATCCACCGGTCCCATTAGCCCACGACGTTTTTGTGGAACGAGCTCCGTGGATGCACAATATGAAGGATTGGGAATCCCCGGACGACTTGCCGAAATAACCGAGCAACCCACATTTGTAGGGGCGATTTATGAATCGCTCCTACAAATAATGGTACGACACCCTCGCGTTTGGTTACCACCACTTCTGCCAGGTTGCTGTTCCTCCCCGTTTCGATCGGATGGCATCATGAAACCCGGTCCAAATCCAAGATTTGCAACTTTAAACAAATCGTATAAATAAATAGCTGATTCAAAGAGGTGAAGTTGAATGACCGATACCATGTTTGACAGTGAGGAGCACCTGATCTTTCGGGACTCCTTTAAGAAATTTGTGGCCAAAGAGATCACTCCCCATGTTGCCGAATGGGAAAAACAGCAGGCCGTTCCACGGAGCGTATGGCTTAAGATGGGGGAGCAAGGTTACTTGTGCCCGTGGCTTCCGGAGGAATACGGAGGTCTGGGATTGGGATTCGATTACTCGGTCATCATTAATGAGGAGCTGTTACGGGGGAATGCATACGGCTTTGAAGTCCCGTTGCACAGCGATGTCGCTACCCCATACCTTTACTCCTATGCGTCCTCTGAGGTGAAGAAACGCTGGCTGCCGGGATGTACAACAGGGGAAGTGATTACGTGTATAGGGCTGACCGAGCCCAATACGGGCTCTGACCTCGCTGCCATTCGCACCAGGGCAGTCAAGGACGGTGACTCCTATGTAATAAATGGACAGAAAACCTTTATTACAAATGGTTATATTGCGGACCTGATAGTTCTGGCGGTCAAGACCGATTCGGACGCCGGCCATCGAGGCATCAGCCTCATAGTGGTCGACAAGAATGCGCCCGGCTTTCATCGGGGCCGGAAATTGGAAAAAATGGGAGCCCACCTGGCGGAAACGGCTGAGCTTTTCTTCGAGGACTGCCGTGTCCCTGCCGCTCATTTATTGGGAGAAGAAGGAAAGGGTTTCAAGTACATGATGGCGAAACTCCAGCAGGAGCGTCTGGAAGTCTCCATCAAGTGCCAGCTCTTAGCAGAAGAAGCGCTCAAGGAAGCGCTCAGCTATGTGAATGTGCGCGAGGCTTTCGGTAAACTTATTGGGAATTTTCAGTACAATGCGTTCAGGTTGGCTGACATGGCCACGGAGGTTCAAATCGGCCGAACTTTCTTGGACAGCCTTATAAAAGATCACATTGAAGGCAAGAATATCGTTCAGAAAGTATCAATGGCGAAATATTGGCTGGGAGAAATGGTAAATAGAATTGCGTATCAGGCTCTTCAACTTCACGGCGGCTACGGATATATGGAAGAGTATAGGGTGTGCAAGATTTATCGAGATGTTCGCGCTCTTTCTATCTTTGCGGGCACAAGTGAAATCATGAAACTGATCATAAGTCGAGGTCTCGGTCTCAATCCATGATGCTTTTGTTGTAAAATCGTGACGATCATAAAATGTCGCGACAGCGAATGCCTATACACGATTTTACTTTCAAAGTGATAACATGGGGCCGATGCACAGGAGGGCGAGCGTGCATCGCCCGTGCAGCCAACCATCATTGGAAGAGGTTTTCATTATGCCCAGTTCTTATGCAATTGCTGTTATTCCAGGGGACGGAACCGGAGGTGAAGTTATCCGGGAGGGCAAAAAAGTGCTGTCGGCCGTGGCATCCCTACACGGGTTCGTTTTGGATTTTGTCGATTTTGAACTTGGTGGTGAATACTATTTGAGGACGGGCGAGATTTTGCCCGATTCGGTTCTGGAACAACTGAAGCAAGTAGATGCAATTTATCTGGGAGCCATCGGTCACCCGGATATTCCCCCAGGAGTTCTCGAAAAGGGTATTCTTCTTAGGCTTCGTTTTGAATTGGATCAATACGTCAATCTTCGGCCGGTGAAGCTCTATCCGGGTGTGGAAACTCCTCTCAGAGAGAAGAGTCCTGAGCAGATCGATTTTCTAGTAGTAAGAGAAAATACTGAGGGATTTTATGTCGGTTCTGGTGGATTGTTCAAAAAGAATACGCCCGATGAGATTGCTATTCAGGAATCCATAAACACGCGCAAAGGCATCGATCGTCTGCTCAGATACGCCTTTGACGCTACACGCGCCAGGGGAAAATCCAAAAAGTTGACTCTCTGCGGGAAAAATAATGTTCTCACATATGCATGGGATCTCTGGACTAGAAGATTTAATGAACTCTCAAAAGAGTATCCCGACGTAAAAACGGATTATGCCCATGTTGATGCGATATGTATGTGGATGGTGAAAAACCCTGAATGGTTTGACGTCATTGCTACAGATAATATGTTCGGAGATATTATCACTGATTTGGGTGCGATGATTCAGGGCGGCATGGGAATAGCCGCGGGGGCGAACATAAATCCGAACGGTGTATCGATGTTCGAACCAATTGGTGGTTCAGCGCCGAAGTACGCGGGCAAAAATGTGATTAATCCTCTGGCATGTATTCTGGCGGGGGGATTAATGCTTGAGATCCTGGGACAGCCGTCTGCCGCTGCATCCGTCGAGAATGCAGTTGTTAAAGTAATCTGCAATAATTTAAAAAGTCTGGAAGCAGGCCGCATGGGCCACTCGACGTCCCAAATAGGGGACCTTGTAGCCAAATATTTGGCGTGACCAGGTAATACGAAATGGCGAACGAGACACTGAAAATCCTTCCTTTGGGCGGACTCGGAGAAATAGGCCTCAATATGATGGCTGTCGTCTTCGAGAACGACGCGATTCTTATCGATGCGGGCCTCATGTTTCCAGATGAGTCCATGCCGGGTGTAGACATTGTCATACCCGATCTGGATGTAATTTTTCGCCAGGGATGGAATATTTTGGGGATCATTTTGACTCACGGGCATGAGGACCATATTGGAGCCCTACCCTACGTCTTGAAGAAAATTTCAGTTCCTGTTTATGCCACCGAGCTTACAACCGGTTTTATCGAGAACAAGTTGGATGAATTTGATTTATTGGACAGGACGCAGCGAAAAATTGTATCGGTCGACGATCCCATCCTACTGGGGCCGTTTAGAATAGACCTCTTCGCTATGTGCCATTCCGTGGCGGATGGCGTGGGGGTCGCTGTTACGACTCCTGCCGGACTCATCATGCACTCAGGGGATTTCAAGTTGGATCCCACCCCCGTAGATGGCCGTCTATGTGATTTGGAGAAGATCTCTTCTCTTTCTCGCAACGGCGTGCTCGCTTTATTTTCGGACAGCACGAATGTATCAAATCCGGGCACAACGTTGTCCGAGAGTATGATTCGCCCGGCCTTCGAAAAAATCTTCACGGAATCGAGGGGGCGCGTCCTGATTGCGACTTTTTCTTCTAACATTCATCGCATACAGCAAGTACTTGATCTTTCGGAAGAGTTTTCTCGGAAAGTGGTTCTAGTAGGTCGTTCAATGCTTGCAAACACGAAAATAGCTTCCGAAAGAGGATATTTGACAATACCCCCGGGAATCCTCGTTGATTTGAGGGACATGGATTCCTTGCCGGACAGCAAATTGACTGTGCTCTCCACTGGTACACAGGGGGAGCCTATGTCCGCCCTCTCTTTAATGGCATTCGGCCGTCACAAATACCTTAAAGTTAAAACCGGTGATGTCGTGGTCCTGTCATCTCGGTTCATTCCAGGGAATGAAAGAGCGATTCATCAGATCATAAACGAATTTTGTCGCAGGGGCGCCCGTGTGATGTACGAAAAGATATCAGATGTTCACGTGTCGGGACACGCCAGCGAAGAGGAATTACGCTATCTCATTCGACGAGTGCATCCGATTTCATTTATTCCTGTCCATGGGGAGTATAGACATCTTTTACGTCATGCAGAAATCGCTATAGAAGAAGGCATCCCACCCGAAAGAGTTTTGGTGGCGGAGGATGGTGATTTAATTGAACTCTCTGCTGACGGCCCTAAGGTGGTCCGGCAACTGGAGGTCGGGAAAATTTTTGTGCACGGGAAAGGCGTGGGAGATATCGGCCAAGATGTTCTGCGAGACCGCCGTGTTCTTTCAGAGGTAGGGGTTGTCACGGTTGTGCTGTTCATTAATGGAGAAACCGCGCAACTCATCTCCGGGCCGGCAGTTCAATCTTTAGGCGTTGCATTTCAGGAATTGGAACCTGAGCTGCTGGAAGGAGTGACAATCGCGCTCAAAAACCTACTTAAGGAGATGCGGCCGAAGACCACCGACAAATGGGAAGATTCGAAAGAGGAAATTCGATTAACGGTCCGCAGGCACATAAACCGAATCTTGGGTCGTAAGCCCCTGGTCCAAACCATTCTAATTTACACATAATAACCTAGTGAGTGATTCCGTGGATACGCGTGGATCATAAGTTGGCTACTCAAAAAATAAAAGCACGGCTTCCATTGGTTTGACGGGTCCTCTTGGTGCAGGACTTAGATTTGTGTCCGGATCGAGGAAAATTTTTCTTGCAAATTCCTTCGAATTAGTTCTAAAAAGAATTCATGGACAGCTTGTAAAGATGTTAATCCTGGCGGGTCGCCGAAAGGCAGGTAGACTCTACTGGCGATGAGGATTTTTTCTTGACAAGGCCGCAAGTGGCGTGTTAGGCTGTCCCAAATTTGAGTCTGATAGCTCTTTCAATGGAGTATGCTTCGATTAAGGAGGGTTTAGGATGAAGAAGTTGTTGGTTCTTTTCGTGGTTCTGTTGGGCTCTCTGGCGCTGGCAGGGACGGTTTTTGCTATGGATTGGGGCTGCTACACTATGCCGACTTGTAAGATGCCGCCCTGCAAAGACAGAGTCCTTTGCAAAGGTGCAGCCAAGGGAATGGAAAAACTTTGCGGTCCTTGTGCGCCTGTCATCAAATGGTCGGGCAAGTGGATGACCATTGAAAAATGCCCCCCTGGACCACCGGCAGTGAAGAAGGCCAGAAAGAGCTAAGAAAGCTCTTGGCTCAGTCGGTCTAGCTTTGGGTGAATTCTTATTGCACCTGTTAGTCCGGCTAAATTGCTCTTCGATAAATCAAGAAAATTTTTCGATGCCCCTCCTTGCAAGGGAGGGGCTTTTACGTTCTTAATCTGTCTATAGTCGCGCCTAACAACAGGTCGTGATTACTGACTGGAGTATCGGTTCACCAAGGCGGCCGGGTATCCCGAGGGCCACGGAAAAAATTGAGAATCCGGATCCAAAATCGATTTACCCATAAAGTAATTCTTGACGGAGAAGCAGGAACTTTGAAGGAATTCATTGTTTCTGCCGCCAGGTCCGGGGCTGACCTATCCGGAATTGACCTGCCCGGTTCCAATTTGGTGCGTTTAGATCTCGAGGGAATTGACTTTTCTCGAATAAATTTGTCCGGCGCAAATCTGACGAAAGCAAATTTGCCCGACTCCGATTTTGCGGGAAGCAATCTGACCAGAACTATTTTAATTGGTGCAGTACTCGCAAAAGCTCGTTTGAATGACGCCAACCTCACTGGTGCGGATCTCACTATGGCAGATCTGGGCGGTGCCTTTCTGGTAAATGCCGATTTTTTTTGGTCTAACCTGGTGGGGGCTAATTTTTCCGGTGCGGATTTATCTCAGGCCAGTTTTTCCAGAAGCAACGCCACGATCGCCAACTTCTCGGACGCGGAGATGTTCTGGGCAGATCTGGGTGGTACCAATCTCACTATGGCCGACTTAAGTCGCGCGGCCTTGACTGTCGCCAACTTGGCCAAGGCAATTCTCACCAGTGCAAATCTAAGTGGGGCGATATTGGCCGGTGCGGATTTGACGGCTGCTAATCTATCCGGGGCCGATTTGACCGGCGCAGATTTAACGGATGCGAATTTGACAGGGGCGAATTTGGAAGGGGCAATTCTCACCGGGGTAGATTTATCCAAGATCAAAAGATGAAATCGATTTAAGGGCGCAGCTTTCTAAGAACGGGATTTGCTTCGGTGTTAAAAGCAAATTTACCTGGCAAAGCGTACAGTGATCCAATTTTTGGAATGCTTAGGTCAGCTGAAAAAAGCTCTGCAATTTATATAGGCGCTCTACAATTTGAGTCATTTATGGGCCTCCTGGACTTTAGCCCTTCATTTTAGAATCAGTAAGCAGTCTAGTCATAACGCATTCTAAATTCATTTCAGAGCCCGCGCCAAACCATCTCCGATCCAGAAATTATCCCGATTTAACGACCCGCCACCTTTTGCGTCAAATACGTTAAAGACAGAATAGGGCTCACATTCAGCACCTTTTTGAGGCCAAATTGGGGTATTTTGGGTTTGGCATAACCAACTGAGATAGTTAGGAAAGATCCCGATCGCGAAGTCCGTCTGCCCTTGTCTGCTGGCGTTGGTTGTCGGGGCGAGTCCGTCCTCAGCGCAACGGGTCTTGTCAATGAACGCGTCCTGGTCGCCGGTGATCCCCCCTTCCCTGAATCGGGAACCCTTGTCTGGGACAAGGTTAT
>JBKQRG010000179.1:0-6950 GCA_052144015.1 Desulfomonilaceae bacterium | reverse complement strand
GGGAAACCCTTTTTTACACAAAAAAGGGTTTCCCGGAAGGCTCGAATCCCCGGCAGGCTGTTGGCCCTGGACCACGAGCGTTACGGAAAAGAGCTATCACATCTAATTCACGAGAATGGGACCAAGAAAACCAAGGCATCAGAAAATAAAAAGCAAAAATAAGAAGACGATGGTACTATGATTATGTCTTTTTGAGATGGTACATATTTGGAAAAGAGAGGACGGAGAGTCTCCATGAGCCGAGAACGCCCGGGAATACCGAGGGAAGTGATCGAAAACTTTTGCAGAAAGCACCACATCCGAAAGCTGTCTATTTTCGGGTCGTACCTACGAGAAGATTTCAGCCCGGAGAGCGACATAGATTTTCTTGTTGAATTCGCGCCCGAGCACACTCCGACTCTGTTCGATGTTGCTGGCATGGAGATCGAACTCTCCGAGATGTTAAACGGCACAAAAGTCGATTTAAGAACGGCCCAAGATTTGAGCAGGTATTTCCGCGACGAGGTTTTAGCCGAGGCAGAGGTGCAATATGCGGAAGGATGACCTTACGAATTTCAAATACCGTGGCCAAACGATGGCTTGTGCCGGTCTAAGGTCTGGGATATAACCGCCATACGACATGCGTCACTGCAGGCTTACATACAGGTTAGACAATGAAGATCAGCGAGGTCACAAGGCGGGACATCTTTGATGCAGTCTTTGTAAGAGGCAGCCATTGGGCAGGCCGATTGGAGAATTTTGATTTCTTGTCGCGACCTTTCGATTTGGAAAATCTTCCTTCACATGACCATCGTTTCCGCAGCGCCTACTCGGATATTTGGCAACACACCGTCATGAACGATGACTGGCCGGCGGATTGGCTCTTCTATGACAACCGGTTCAATCTGCTGGGTTGCGAAGATGAGACCCTACTACAGTTTCTTTGCGAAACCCTTCATCCCGTGGTCAGGCCGGACACCGATGAGGCGGAAGGGCTTGTTCAAATGTACAACAGTTACCTCAAAAATGATGGATTTCAGATCGTTGAAAAAATGCGTATTTCGGGGAAGCCAGTCTTTGTAGGCCGTTATATCGGCGTTGTAACAACTCCTGGACTCGCAGCAGTCCGCGGTGTAGCTTTGGTGGCTGACGCGGCTTATGTGTCCCAGCAGATAACCCGCATGGACTCAGCGGTGGAAAGCGATCCCGCCCTGGCTATAGGGACCGCAAAGGAGCTTGTGGAGACTTGCTGCAAGACGATATTGAATGATCGTGGGGTTGTCGTGCCGGGTAAGACAGACCTGGCACAGCTGGTTAAGTTAACCACAAAGCAACTCAAATTGACCCCTGAGGATATTCCTGACCGAGCCAAAGCCGGGGATACAATCAAACGCCTACTGAGCAACCTAGCGACCATTACTCAGGGGATTACCGAGTTGCGTAATCAGTATGGCACGGGCCATGGAAGGGACGCGAAAAGTGAAGGCCTCGAACCGAGACATGCTAAGCTTGCTGTTGGCGCTGCGTCGACCCTCGCCGTATTTCTTGTCGAAACTCACAGTGTCCGTCCCTCGGAGAGATCATAATAGCAGATCGCTTCCACACTGAGAGCTCCCACGGCTGAGTCCCATGTCTGCTTATGAAAACTCAGCGTGCGTAATTGGATGTTAATATTGCCACCACATCGCTGTGACCGTGCCTAGCGGCCAAGTCTTTGGCCGTGACGCCTCTTACATTACTCATATTGACACGTGCCCCCCGTGACAGGAGCATTCTTACCACTTGCACGTGCCCTCGACCAGAAGCGGCCATCAAGGCTGTATTGCGTTCTCGCGTTACGGCATTCACGTTCGCACCAGCTTCGAGAAGCAATCTGACCATTTCACCCTCCCCTTGATAGGCTGCAATATAGATGACAGGGAATCCGTCACCATCTATAGCATTCGCGGTCGCTCCCTGCGCCAGTAGGTTCTTCATCGTCTCCACATTGCCATCCTTGCATGCAGACGATAACTGACGATTCAGTACCGGCCTGTTTACAACGGGCTTGTTGTGCGCTTCGCGCTTCACCGTTGAGGACGGGGAAGACGGGCGAGCAGGCACAACAGTGTGGGGCCGGCTCGTGCCCGATGTGCATGATCGAGAAACAGCCCAGAACAAGAGTCCTATTAGAAGCATTAAGCATACTGCCACAACTGGCGTTATCCTCCTTGAGGACACGGCCTGAGGGCGTGGAACTGCCTCCGCAGAAGTATTTTTCGGCGGTACTGTTGCTGTAGGCTCGCTGTGCGCGGATGCTTCGGTTGATCGCTTTGCTAATGGTGGTGCGATCGCACTCGAGGGCTTCGAGCACTTGTGCAATCTGTCATACCCCTCAAAAGCTACCCATTGTCCTGCCTGCATTTCTCTCATCTGTATGCGACGGCCGCACCACCTGCATGTGCGATAATATGAGCTTCCCATGAGTTCGGTAAACCTGCCTCACGCGAGAATTGGCTGGCAGTAATCCTATTATTTCATACAGACCCCTCTAAGCACGGTAACAGGTTCTAAGGCTCCCGATTCGTGCTCATGAATTATACTTTGATTTTAGCCTTCACTGGAAGCGTTCCATTGCATGTCGGATAGGCTGAGCATCCGTAGAAGGGCCCAAAACGGCCAGTTCTTTGTTCCATTCGTTTTCCGCATTTCGGACAATTTGGCGCATTAGTCATCTTGGGTGGCTTTGAGTCTCGGATAGAATTTGGATGAGGCAAGATCGGCTTATCAATATCGTTTTTCCACGCACAGCTTTCACATGACCAGTAAGCGCCGTACCGTCCTTGACTATAGGATGTGCGACTCTTGCATAACGGACACGCGGGATTCTCTTTTGTTACTGACAGGCCTTCTCCAGTTTCAGTTGAAGATACGCGCTTTCGCGCCATGAAGATTGCCACCTGCAAAGCGACTGCCGGATTGTCAATTCGCATCATCATCTCGTCGGTTCGGGCCGTATGCGAAAGCAAGTTCAATGAACCGAACCACACAATTCGCTCGTCTATGATAACCACCTTTTCATGAATCTGAGAGCGTGTGTCTACAACGCAACCCAAGCCTTCGAGTGCATCAAGTGCTTGCTTACCCTGGTCCTCTAGAATAGATCCGTTTAGACGTGGAGGGCGTGTGACGCATCGAATGGCTACGTCCTCCGATATTTTCCGGCGCAAAAGATCACCATATGAAGCGACTCTCTGTGGGGTTACAAACCCAGAGAATATGGCCAAGCTACTTTTTGCATTCTCCAAGTCCTGTCTACATACAGCTTCGAAATCTTTGTGGTGAAATAACCCTGCTTTTTCTGCATCTAGGTCCAGTTCAAAATGGCCTTGTAAGTGTCTGAGATCATCGACAACTGGACGTAACGCTAATATATCCTGGACCTCGACAATTCTACCTCGAGACTGCATCGTGTTTAAGACGTCGCGTAACAGGGCCCGGTCCGGCAGCTTGTGTTGCAAGTAAGTCAGATTGGCGAAAACCACAAGATAATCCTGGGCGCGACTAATGGCCACATTAAAAAGAGAGGCTCCGCTGTCCTGCGGGTTATCCGCCTCCAAGAAGGTGCCAACGCGTTCCTCCCCCATGCTATCGGGTACATCCAGAATGATTAGGCGTTTTTCATCACCCTGAAATCTGTGGACAGTGCCAGCTGCAATGGTCTTTTCCATACGATGACCCTTCAAAATTCGTCGTAATAGCTTCGCTTGAGCACTGTATGGCGTTGCCAATCCCACGTCTCCGTTATCCAAAATGAAACCTTGCTGGTGAAGATGCAAACAAACGTTACGGATGGCCAAGGCATGCATGAGGTTGTATTTAGAGTTATACGCATCGCGGTTATTGAAAGGCCATATTTTTGAGGTGTCTACAATAGTCAGAGTTTGCCTGAATGGTTCTGGCGGTTGCCTTGCCACGAGTGCCGCGTCCCTGCTGGTCTTCAGCTTCCCACCGTACATGGTCAAGGAAATCAGATCACAAATTGGTTTCTGCATGCGGTATTGGGTGTCCAGCATAACAAGTCGCTGTGGTTTTTTCTCGGCCTCCACATCGTCTGTGATGCCGGCCGCCTTGAACACGTCTTTTCCGATATTTTCATCCAACACCCGCTGATTTGTCTCGACGATTGGCGGTAATTGGCGGAAATCCCCTGAAATCACTACTCGTTCGGCAGCAAGGCCAGCGACGTAGTAAAGTGCCGGCAACATCACCATTGATGCTTCATCAACAACGACTGTATCAAAGCCGACAAACTTCCTGGGACTCAGGTAAGTTTTCGTAACTGTTGCCCCAACAATGCGTGCATCCTGGACTACAGTTAATTCCATTTCAGCAAGCTTTTTGTTGATCGACGCGATCTCACTCGAAAGCGGCTGCATCGTGCTCTCTATCTGGTTTTTTTCAGTTTCCAGTTCTCTTCGGCCTCCCGCGCCACGGGGAATGCGCTGCCTAAGTTCATCGATACGGACAAGAAGCTTCTGTCTGGTTTCAATGATGCCAGCATGCTCTTGTTTGGCAGGATATACCTGAGCTTCTACTCGGACCTTTTGCTGGGTGACTTCTTGGTTTTCTCGAAGTATTCGGTCTTCCGACCGCATGAACAGCCGCCGAAATGTGCCTGCTTCCTTGAGACTGGAGAGTTCATTTTCCAGAGCATTTGTCATTAAGCCAAGAGAGCGAAGGGTATCATCCAGCTTCTTAACCTTTTCATGTGTCGATTGAATACGTGCTGACAATGAGCCTTCCTCTCTTCCAGCGTCATCAATCTTGTTTAGGAGGGAGATCAATTCATCAATCTGTCCGATTCGTTTTCGTAATGGAGCAACCTGGCTTTCGAGTTGCCGGCGGCGTTCGATCATTTCCGCTGACTTCCGCTCCACAACGCCCGAAATCGTCACATAGGATGACCATTCCTGGTTTAATCTCTCGTGTGCGATACGTCCAATACGAATTATTTTCCCATCAGCAATGGCCGGGTACGAAGTGCCCATGGCCTCGCATAATTTGAGCAATACCTGGTCAACGGCCTGGTTGGTGTTGGAGCAAATCAGAAGACGCTTTTCATTCTCGAATAGTACACGGATGAGTGCCGTAAGAGTTTGAGTCTTTCCAGTTCCTGGAGGTCCCCAGATGTACGAGAGATTATTGTTGAGCGCCATATGAAGGGCGCTTTGTTGCTGCTCGTTAAGTTGGTCTGACAAATCAGAATCTACCGAATATGCCACACTGGTATTGGCGCCATTATTGGTGACCGCTCCTTCAGCCAACACATGATTGAAGCCAACAACCTGCCCTGCAGCAACGGCTTCTAAGCGTTTAGTTAAGGCCTCCAGCATGGCTGTGTTGTCTACTGAAATTACACAGGCGCTAATTTGATCACCAAAATGTTTGTCAAAGCTCACAATGAGCATCCCCTGCATTACCGCCACAATATGCCCTGCAGTCTCTGTTCCACCGATACGGGCGGTTATCGACGCACCTTCAAACAAATCGGCATCATCCTCATATCGAAACTGGTAACCGTGTTCTTCGCTGTCGACAACCACTTCACGCCCGTTTTCCAATTGAATTCTTCGTCGCCCAGTCCCTTCTCTCTTCATCTCTTCAACGAGGAGACGCAATGCGGCCGAATATCTCCTTTGGATTGGGGCATCTGGAGGAAGGCCGAGATGAACGTTGTCCTTCAATGGATGGATGCGCTTGGGGGGATGGCCGAACGCCTTTCCAACAGGCTCAACACGTAGGAAGTCGTGATCAAATGCTGGTTCTGATTCGATGATAGGTTCGGTCGCGTCGGGGGCTTCCGGCGGATTGTCAACACATACTCTGGACCGATCCGGAAGTTTCACTATTTCTGTTATCTGCCCCTCGCTTAGAGGAGCCTGCTGGCCATTTGCACCAGGTGAATCCGATTGATGAACTGGCTTCCTGCCGTCTTCCTTGAGGCGTTTCTCAACCGCCGTCCTCAGTGTAGATGCTTTCTGCGTCCTGCGGTATTTCAATTCCTCTAAAATCGCTTCAAGAACGCTCCTGTCATTTTGCGAACTTTGGAAGAGTTGCTGTAGCCCTGAGATGTCGTATCGAAAATATGGCCGGCTCATAGGTCCACTTCCTCGTCGTGCTGTGGGTTCGAACAGCTCTTAGCGTGGACGCAAGTTGTAACGTTACACCCATTGCAACCAAGCATGCAACTACTTATGTGCTATCGGACAACAGCGGTGCCACCGCACTTAGTGGAAACGAGACAAAGTTCTATCAGATGAGATAGATTAACCTGCAGCGGTGTGACAATGACCCAAGCGTTCTATTGTACTGGTTGTAGGCGTATTTGTTCACCGCCGCCTGAAGTTCGACGCCCGGAAGCGGTCAAGCAATAGTAGTGTACTTTCACACCACACAATGATATCGGATCGTTGCAGCAACTTTGATTCGATCCTTCAGTTCTGGGCAGGCCGGATTAAGCCCTGAATCTGCTGGCTGGAATTGTCAGATAACACATGCCCATAATATCTATTTCATTTTTGATCTTGCATATTCTCCCAAGCCGCCGATGTCGATTGCCACTACAGGTTCATTGCCCTTTACCCACGCATCATGACCAGGCGGGATTTTAAAAATATCGCCAGGTCCAAACTCCTCCTCGCTGTGGTCATCCATCATGACGTGCTGCAGGGCCATCATAGTCATGTCCATAACCAGACGATATAATGACTGTTTTCTTGCGGAAGGGTCTTCCGCTGCCTACCGGAATCAACAAACAAATTATCGTGTCCCCCAAATTTCATGCAGCCGGAATTCGTCCCGCTTTCCATACCACGATCTTGTTGCGCCACAATACTTGCCCGCTTCTATCAAGGCGATTCACGCGATACATTTCTTTCAGGAAGGGGACATCCAGGGGGAAAACCCTTTTGCAAAAGGGTTTTCCCCCT
>JBKQRG010000178.1:0-31014 GCA_052144015.1 Desulfomonilaceae bacterium | reverse complement strand
CAATTCTCTCCAAATAAACGCGAGGAAAAAATCGAAACACAACCAAAGATCGTCCCCCGAACTCTTCCTGTCCCCCCGCATAAGTGAATGCTTACGTCAGATCGAATTACGGCTATGTTCCGAATGAAAAATCATGAAGTATCCGTTCAATTCGCGAGCCACCCCCGGAGATTAGATTTCGACAATTTAGCGATTCCGCTCTCGAATTCGAACTGCTGTCCTGGATCGATCTTCCGGAAGAAAAGGGGCGCATAATTCATCGGCTTAATTGGGATATACACGAAGCATTTAAGAAGGGAGGAATTGAGATACCTTTTCCGCAACGAGATGTCCGCATCCGGGCAGACAAATACGGCGTATCTGAAATGAACTCGTAATTCGGGACTTCTTTTAATTCGACTGACGAATCGACGGCTTACCAGGGTAGCAGCAGTACCCATTTTCGAATAATGAGCCGGTAGTGAAATAACTTGATCCTCGGCACCCACCTCGGCATTTCTCTCCTTTATCACATTGATGGCATCGTCCCTGTAGCATGCTTTTATCGAACTGACGGTTATATGCGAAATTGCCTTCTTTGGACCATATTTGTTCCAGAGTCTCTGAGCGAAGATTTCCTTCTATGAATTCATCGGCATATATTGACTCACAGCCTTTCACATTACCTACACTGTCGATTCCGATTACAGTTAAACCGGCTTGACAGCCGTTCCATGAGCATATAACGCCCGGCCTTGTCCTCAAGTATATTTCGTGCTCGTCAAAATAGCCAATGTCGTCTCCCGGATAGACTCTCATTTCTTGCCGATCCTTTTTGTCTCTGACGAATTTGGTGATCAATGGCATTTTGGCCGGGTCCAGCGCCAGGTCCCTGTTTTTGGCCATGTTACCCATCGGGGTTGCCACCTGGATTTGCCAAGCGAACACGCCTGCTTTCAGTAGGAAATTGTACATCTCCTCCAGGTCGTAGAAATTGAAGTCCAACAGGCTGGTAACAACACTGATTGGTATCTCCTCTTTTCGCAGTAACTCGATCCCTTCCATTACTTTTCTAAAAGCCATCGACGAGTTGCGAATCCGGTTGTGGTTAGCTTCCATTCCGTCCAATGATATGCATACATTCACCAGCTTCGCTCGTCTGATTTGGTCGATTTGCCTTTTGCCGAGCAACATTGCGTTTGTGATTATGTTCACGGAAAGCCCGTTATCCGACAGTCTTCGGGCCACCTCATCCCATCCTTCGTACAGGAACACCTCGCCTCCTATGAGGGAAATCCGCCTGCATCCGAGAGCCGCCAGATCATCGGCTATCCCGAGGCATTCACTTACGCTCAGTTCGTCTTTCCTGGCCGAACCTGCCGAAGAACCGCAGTGGAGACAACGCATATTGCAATTAAGCGTGAATTCCCACACACAAAGCTCCGGAATGTATTTAATGCGATTCACATCCACCCCCATCATTCGTAAAATTAGGTCCCGAACGGGCTTACCGAGGCGTGATCGCCCCGGCAAACCCCGACTTCCTATGAAGGAACCTTTTCGTAAGTGACTTCTCCGGCAGGTGAAGTCCGTGGCTTGAGGTGATGCGGCCCGTTGTATTTTATAATGGGTTCGGATGGACCTAATTCGATGTACACGCAGTCCTCATTCGCTATATCCTTAATTTCTCGGCGTTGCCATTCCGTTAAATACATTCGCTTTGCGCCGGAACCTGTGTCGTCAGGACCTATGTACTTCATTGTCGATGAATTACCCACAGGAACGTACCAGACACGGCAATTTGCTTCGCCGAGGACATCCTCGACCATCCGCATTTGCCAACTGGTGAGATAAAGAACCACGTGCTTTTTGCCGTCTATTATCATTGTGTCCCCCTCCCTAGACGAGTTCCTTCGCATTTGCGAGCGAAGGAATGCGGCCCTAAAGATCCATTAGGGCGGTTTTGTTTGACCTGCAACAGATCAGGTCAAGCTCCTCAATTTGCTTGCAAATCGAATATCCTGAGACAATACTGAGCTACGGTTCCGCAAACACCCCCTTTCCTCAAGCGTATAGGATGTTTTCGTCAAACCCGGTCAGTGCTTCCGCAAGCGTCACGGGTATTCTTCGGGTCAGCTCAAGTTACGATTTCGATCGTTACATCAGCGATTATTTCGCCTTCGCACAGAATGCTTACTGACGTGTATGTGCTGACCTCGGCTTTCTCATCGTACCGTGCGTGCGCTGTGGTCACTATCTGAGGCCAATACCCGGGTCGCTGAGCAAGCGTGAGGTCCAGCATTAGAATTTTGGGATTAATACCCTGAGGCTCGTGCATTTTGAGGACCGCCAGGACGCCGGGATTCCCGACCTGAACATCCCCGATTACGTACAAACGAGTCGGCCCTGGTGGCATAGTATTGTACCATGCGTACCAGTTCTTCGTTTCTACGCCTTTGTACGATACCGTCGTTTCAGCTTCGATCCTTGCGTAGTCCATAGTACCCCCCTTTCTGATAAGCTCTATCTTTGGTCTTAGTCGGCGATCAACCGCTTCCGAGATCAGATTACTTGAGCCTTAGATACCCGCCATGAGCTTTTCGACTTTTGAAGTAATAAATCCGCCAACGAGATCCGCTGGTAGTCGATGGAAAAAGAGAATCAATATTAAGCCGATCCGGATCTCACGTCACAGAATTGCAGAAGATTAGTCGCCCGGACTGTCTCCGGTGTTCACGGCCGCCCCTCAACTCCTTGCAAATAGCCGACAGGTCTGGTTTCCCGACACCGGTAATTGCTAATCCATAACAACGGCCTAAGCGGCTTCGAGACTTTATGTATGATTAGAGCGAGAAATGATGGAAATAATTATGTCCCCGTATACAGTGTAATAACAGGTGAGCCGGCGTGTCAAGCTAAATCACACAGCCATTGCAATCCTTCAGTTACAAGGGGCCAAAGGCTATGCCTGACAAGAAAACAGACTGTCGCCCCATTGGCACAAATCAAGTATGGTCTTCCCGAATTGTTGACCAATTCTCGGATCTTGCACATAGGCATGCAGCCCGACGCAATCCGGAAATAACGTATTTGGCTAGGTAGATTTCGCGTCTCGTCATTCTCCTTGAATCGGTAGAGCGATTTCTTGAGCACAAAAAATGCGATTTTCTGTTCAGTTGTCCCCTTCTCTTGCTCTGGTCCTGACCTGACAACATTCTGAGTCGTTTGCCATTAATTCTTTGGACCAAAAGTGGAGGGATTCTCAGAGAGATTGTCGAAAAAAAGAGATTATGGTGGCGACGGGCCATATTGTGTGCGAAAAGCTTCCGCCGGTCATTCTTGGACGATTCGCCAGTCGCGGCTGCAGCCTGTACCACCAATCTGTATGACGCTTCAGTGCTTATCGGTTATGACACAAAAACGTTTGAGAATTACTATCTACCAGCTAGCGAACACCATACTGCCTCGCAAAAAATAAGTTTTGTGTCCCCAGAATTATGGTTTCACAGCTTCGATCATGGCAGAAGCGATATAGTCTTCTATCTTGCGACCTGGTGCCCATTCACGTGTGAATTCGCGACTCTCGTCTTTGGGCTGAATTCGTATACCCTGAAACCCTGACTCATGGAGCATTGTCTCGAGTTCATCTATCGTAACGGCTCCACCAATGCAGCTGGAGTAAAGAGCCAGGTCGTTTCGAACAGCTTCGGGCAAGGGGGCCGTAGCGATCACGTCCGAAATGGCTAATCGTCCACCCGGTCTGAGGATTCGGAACGCCTCGCGGAACACTCTGCGTTTGTCCGGCGAAAGATTAATGACGCAGTTCGACATGATGACGTCCACACTTGAATCGGAAACCGGCAAATTGTCGATTTCACCTAAACGAAACTCCACATTCGAATATTCTTCTCCTTTGGCAAATTCCCTTGCTTTAGCAACCATCTCCGGAGTCATGTCCACCCCGATTACACGTCCGGTTTTCCCGACCTGTTTGGCGGCCAAGAAAGCATCAAATCCAGCTCCGCTCCCGAGATCCAAAACAGTCTCCCCGGGCCGTAAACCAGCTATCCCGTGCGGATTACCGCACCCAAGCCCCAAATCGGACCCAGTTGGAGCCGTGTGAACATCTGCCTCCGAATAGCCGACCCGCAATGACGAAGTGCTCTGAGGTTGAGCAGATGGTCCACAGCAACTTCCGGAAGGGGCACAGCCGCATCCTGATTTACCCTGGGTCGCTATCTCCCCATATCTTTTCCTCACCGACTCAGTTATCTCTGAAACTTCAAGATTTTTCATTTTTGACTTCCTTTCGTTAAGCACAGTGTGAACCGCCTCTCAAGGCACCGCCAGCCATTTAAGAGTTTTTGGGGAGGGGCTCGGGGAGGGTGTTTTTGCAAAAACATCCTCCCCGATTAGCCTTTGCCCATTGCTTTCATGACCCGCGCATTCCCGCCGCAACCGGGCAGGCGGCGCTGCATGAGTGCGCTGTTTGCTCTCGTCTCACGGGCTTTGGCCCGGCATTCCAGTCATAGCCATTTTCGTCCAGGATCGTCCTTACCTTGCGGTAAACAGCCACGACAATCTGAGGGCATCGCATGGGCATATTTTGCGGATCATCCTCGGTGATTTCGCTGCAATGGATCCCGCCGTATCGTTTTTCTTGCTCGGTCGAGAACCAGTCCAATAGCTCTGAGATCATGATACGGAGCTTAGGGTCTTCTTCTTCGTCCGATGCGCCTCTGCCGGCATAAAGTCCGAGAAGACAGGCGCCTCCTGTGAAAGCCCCACAGATGTCTCCCGAAGAACCTATCCCTCCGGCCAGGCTGGAAACAGCCCTAATGACATCGGGATCGCTTTTCCCCTGAGCCTCCAGGCCCGTAAAGAGAAGTATTTCGCTGCAGTGGAATCCTTGTTGAGCCAATTCCATCATGCGTCCCATTTCCGCTGTGATTGCATTTGACGGTAACATATAACATTTCTCCTTTGTCTTAGGGCCGGGGTGGCATCTCCCGGAGCGCGGGTCAGGCGATCGCTGCATTATGCAGCGTGAACGCATGGAGCGATGTGAGACCCGGGTTTGTTAATGTCTCCCCGACTTCGCGTAACGTCGATACCGCGGCTATGTTTCATCCGCAGGTAGAGCACACTGCCCTGTCACTGGAATCCGGATGCTCGCCTTGGGTATCCGAAGGCCTCGTCGGCGACAACCCGACGAATAGCTCGGACAATTTGCTAAGCGCCTCTCCATTGATCCAACACTCGATGTTTTTACCCTTTCTTTCCATCAGGATAAGGCCTGCCTGTCTCAGTTCCTTGATGTGGTGCGAAAGTGTCGAGGGCGCTACGTCGAGTTCTTCTCCCAGTTGACCCACGGAGCGGCGTGCCTCCGGATCTGAGACCCACCTGGTTCCGGGGGGGCAGCAAGAGGCCAGCCGGAGAAAGACAGCGAGACGATGGGGATTCCCTAGAGCTTTGAACATTTCCGCGAGTCGTTCGACTTCTATGTTTCTATTGTTCGACATATGTCGAAGTCTAGAATCATGTTTCTTAATGTCAAGAAAAAAAATCAATCGATTATTTCTCTTCCTCCGCAGGCAGGCCGAGAGCCAAAAAAATATGGCCCATTCGATAACAGTCATTCACATTTGTCATTGAAAAATATTCAGTCGGCACTGTGCCGTAAATCGGTTTGGAATCAATCTAGACCGGCATGATCCGACGGGATAAAAGTGAAGTCAGTAATTCATTGTAGTGACTTCGCTTTGCTCCGCTCCCACTGACAGCATTTGTCCGTTATTAACTGAAGGATCACCCTGGGACAATAACACGACTTGACTTTTTGTTGTTTGATCTCTATTTGTATGAGGAAATCTCCACGGATCGGGGATGGAGTCCCCCAAAGAACCGCCTTTAAGGCTGATGACTCCTGCCGCGGAAAATTCGGCGGTGGGAGCGCAGTGTCGTCTTGATGGCCCACCGCATGGTGGGTTTCTTGTTTACTCGACCCGCCGTAAAATAATTGAACTCCGACCGAGGGGAGAGTTGATACTCTGCCTGTGGTGCGGATAGAAGAAGCGGAGTATTTGTTATGGGTCCGGATTATCCTACACCGGATATAACTGCATATTCGCATAAAGATGATGCCGGAAATGGGCGTGGCTTTCGGACTCTTCTGGACGATGCTGCGGAGATTGTGCGGAGCTTGGGGCCACAGTTTACAGGTGACTGCAAGAAACTGCTTTCACTGACCGAGCGATTGGAGGAAGGCCGATTTCACTTGGCCGTTCTCGGGCAGTTTAAGCGTGGCAAAAGCACTCTGCTCAATGCTTTTCTCGGTGAGCAGCTCCTGCCCACCTCGGTTGTCCCTTTGACGGCAATACCCACCTTTTTGCAGTACGGTCCCGAATTGCTCGTGCGGGTCTGGTACCAGGACGACCGCCCGGCAAAAGAGTTCCAACGCAAATCCACAGACGAATTGTGCGAGATCCTGCACGGTTTTGTCACAGAAGAAGGCAACCCTTCAAATCGCCTGGGAGTGCTACAGGTTGAAATCTCCCATCCTGCGGCGATTCTCGAGCATGGCGTCACGCTGATCGACACCCCGGGAATTGGGTCTACCTTCACGCATAACACCGAGGCAACGCTCAATTTCTTGCCACAATGCGACGCGGCATTGTTTGTGGTGTCTGCCGATCCGCCCTTGACCGAGGTCGAAGCGGAATTCCTCAAAGAAGTCCGGTCACGAGTGTCGCGCCTGTTCTTCATTTTTAACAAGGTCGATTATCTCGATGAGCAGGAAAAGGGGGCCGCTGTTGAATTCTGCCGCAAAGTGCTCACCGATAAGATCGGCTTGAATAACGATTTGCTCGTCATGTGCGTGTCCGCGCGACGTGGGATACAGGCCAAGCGTTCGAACGATCCTGCCTTGTGGACTTCAAGCGGTTTAGAGGAAGTTGAAAACCATCTGATATCTTTTCTCGTCTCGGAGAAGGCTGGAGCGCTAAGGGAAGCCCTTGGAAAGAAACTGAGCGACATCCTTGAAGATGTGGTGCTGAAGCTTAGAATTGGGATTCGATCACTTCAGATGCCGCTTGACGACTTGGGAAAAAGCCTGCAAATCTTTGACAAGGAATTGAAGAGCGCTCAGCGCCAACGAATAGAAGCCCAGGACCTGTTGGCCGGCGACAGAAAAAGGACCCTAAAGCTCCTGGAAGAGCAAGCAGAAAAACTCCGGCACCATTCCGCAAAGCATCTGGACCGTGTGGTGGACGAATCGTTCGCTGCCGTCTGAGACGGACACGTCAATGAGAGCGCTATTCTAGATGACCTGGCGGAAGGTGTAACGTCATTCTTTCAGGATTCAGCGGACGAGGTGACGCGAAGCTTCGGCGCACACGTGGCAGAAGCCTTAAGGCCTCACCAGCAGCGTGCGGATGAACTGATCGAGTCGATCCGCCGTGCCGCTGCTGAGCTTTTTGATATACCGTATCACGCGCCCGAAAGCTCAGAGGCTTTCGAGATGAAGCGGCAGCCTCACTGGGTGCTGCGAAAGCGCGTGCCTGCCTTGCCCATCGTCGTCCCCGAAGAGGCGCTCGACAAGCTCCTTCCTTCGACAATGCGGATTAATAGAATGAAGAAGCGCTTATCCAGACAAATTGACACTCTCGTGCGTCACAACGTGGAGAACCTTAGGTGGGCAACCCTCCAGAACCTGAACGACGCTTTCCATCGCTTCGCTTTGACCCTTGATCAGAGATTTGTGGAAACCATCGCAGCCACGCATGGAGCTATTGAGGCGACCTATGTCAAGCGCCGGGAACATGCCGAAGCCATTGTTGATGATGTGGTGCGAATGGAAGCAGCCTCGGCGGACCTGACGAAGATCTGTGAAGAAATTCAGGGTGAGCGAGTAGCACCATGAGGTTGTCGGCCGCTCTTCCAAAGTCACATCCCGTTGCATTTCAGCTCTCTCCAGGTGAAATCCATTTTCTATGGTGGTTCATTCAAGGGAGCATCATGTATCCGTCCACCAGGGATCGACTGAGAAAGGCCTGGGGATTGTGTGAGCGACACGCATGGGGTTTTGTATCTTTTGATGCTGCTTTCCGCGGTGGTTACCTGCATGGTCCGGCGGTACTTTACGAAGACCTTATGGGCCGAGCGTTTACCGCGATGGATGTAAATGCGCTTATGTCACCAGGCAGAATGCTGAGGAAACTTCGCGAGAAGGAACCTTGCATCATGTGTGAGGGACGATACGGGCCGGATACCAAGGGTGCTGTAAACGCGGACCGAGTCAAGAAAGGTCGGGACATAACTGAACTGCGATTACTGGCCCGCCGGACCGGTCCTTACTGGCGCCCCACGATCTGCGGTCGCTGTGCCGGAACCGACGCTGTTCAACGGTGCCGCCGGCATTTGATGGAGGATATAGCCACGGATTTGGTGGATAACTTTGATGAGCACCGCCAATTGGTCACCGGTATCGCCCACCGCCTGAGCACCTACGCCCAATCTTTCCAGGTTGAATTTCGGCATACTCGGACGGACGAAGGCATGGCAGCCCTTATCAGCGCGGTTGGGTGGTGTAGTGGCTGGAGCGTTTTTCTCTCGATAATGCGGTAATTCGTTACACGCTTGGTTAGCGCTCGAGCATGCAACGCTTTTCAACCGATCTCTCAAGAAAGGACGCAGTCATGAATGCCAAGATAGTTTCAGTGCAAGCGTTGGAAATCCTTGACTCCCGCGGAAATCCAACTGTCCGGGTTTTTGTCAGGCTGGAAAGTGGGGTAACGGTCGCTGCATCGGTCCCATCGGGGGCCTCCACCGGCGAGAATGAGGCCCTGGAGTTGCGAGACAATGACAAACGACGATACGGAGGAAAAGGCGTTCTTAAGGCTGTGAAAAACGTGAACCAAGTTATCTGCCCCAAACTCATCGGTATGCAGCCTGCCGACCAAGCGGAAATCGACCGTATCATGATTGAATTGGATGGAACGCCGACCAAAAGCAAACTGGGCGCCAACGCAATCCGTGGGGTGTCCATGGCCGTAGCCCGAGCAGCTGCCATTGAAGCAGGTTTGCCCTTATATAGATATCTCGGAGGACCGGCAGCCGTGCGAATTCCAGTACCCCAGATGAACATCCTCAACGGCGGTCGGCACGCGGACAATAGCGTGGATCTTCAGGAGTTCATGGTCATGCCGATAGGAGCGCCCACTTTCACGGAAGCATTGCGGTACGGCGCAGAGACATTTCACTCCCTGAAGAAGATTTTGAAAGCAAAGGGATACGTCACAAGCGTTGGTGATGAGGGCGGATTCGCTCCTAATCTCAAGAGCAACGATGAGGCGTGTGAAGTCATCCTGGAAGCGATCAAGTCCGCGGGCTTCAAGCCCGGGAAAGATATTGCGCTCGCGCTTGACCCGGCTGCCAGTTCCTTCTTCGAAAAGGGCGTGTACAATCTTCGCAAATCAGGCCAGGGCAAGAAGACCAGCTCGGAGATGACGAAACTTTACAAGGACTGGATAAGAAAGTATCCCATCGTCTCTATCGAGGACGGGCTCGCGGAGGATGATTGGGATGGATTCCGGGAGCATACTGCCGTCCTGGGCGAGAAAGTTCAAATTGTGGGAGACGACATCTATGTCACCAATACCCGGTATATTGCCAGGGGTATCAAGGAAAAGACTACGAACGCAGTCCTGATAAAATTGAACCAGATCGGCACGGTCACTGAAACTATCGAGGCCGTCAATCTCTGCCGTAAGGCTGGATGGGGCTATGTGATTTCTCATCGTTCCGGTGAAACCGAGGATACGTTCCTAGCCGATTTCGCTGTGGCGATGGGCGGCGGACAGATCAAGACCGGCTCGACCAGCCGCAGCGAACGCATCGCAAAATATAATCGGCTCTTGGAAATTGAGGCCGAGCTGGGCAAGGTTGCGGTTTTCGAGAACCCCCTCAAGCCCTGAGCAGCAGTCCTCGGAGTACGGGAATCGGATCACATGTAGCAACTGTTCGCCTGAATGGATAAGAGACAAATTGATCCTGAGCGAAAATCATAATCGCGCAATTTCTACTACGCTGTCGCTTCTCGATGAAGCCCTCTGCGAATTCGACGTGTACAGCAAGGGGCATGAGATTCATTCAGTACTGTATGAGATGCGCAACGATCTAGGCCCCGCGCAACGAGAAAAATTGGCATCTTTGGTCTCGGAAATGCAAGACGTCGTGCGCGAACTCAAAGAAGTCTTGCACTTACAGGGCAAGGTTCGGAACGCGAAGAAATCGATCATCGGCTCATGCACTGTTCTATGGATTTCTCTCTCCGAGATTCAAGGAAATGGTCTTCGCGGGTACGGAGAGCCGCCTCCGGGACTGACCGAATACTTGGCCCCCAAACTGGAGTTCCTGATACAAAGTCTGCGCGCTATTTCCCGCGTCGCAAGAGGCGCCGGCGGCGAATAATTCGGTTCTTCCGAAACCTCTTGACAGGGCATATTAGCCTTGGTAAGTATATATATAGGCAATGGAGTCTGCCTAAACCGCTCCAGGACATTTCTAAGAGCTTATGACTCCTACCGCGAAGGGGTAGGAGCCATACGAGACGGCATCTACCCCACCAGGCGAAAGCTGGGTGGGTTTTTCAATCTTGGCGTAGCCCGCCCAGCGCTGCTGGAGCGGGTTTTTTGTTTGTCGGTTCAAGGTGAAAAGTACTACTCGAAAAGGACCCAAGCGCATGACGCAGAAAATCCTCTTTAACCTCATGCAGGTGCTTGTGGTGATGGCTTTTGCCCCGCTCGTCAAGGGAGTGCTCAATCGCCTCAAAGAGCGGATCCAGTCCAAGCGCGGACCCAGCATTTTCCAGCCTTACTTCGACATCTGGAAGCTGCTCCATAAGGATGAGGTCGTGTCGGAACACAGCTCTTGGATTTTTCGCGTCACCCCTTACATTGTCTTTGTCACACCGATCTTCGTTACACTGCTTATCCCGGTCCTCACAGGCTACCCGCTTTTCTTCGCGTTTATGGCAGACATGCTGGGCGGAGGTTTCATTCTGGCTCTAGGCGGTTTCTTTGCCACACTCGCCGCGATTGATACCGCAAACCCATACGGTCCGATGGGGGCCAGCCGGACCAGGATGGTAGGCTTTCTGGCCGAACCGGTTTTCATGATCGTTTTCTTCACTGTATCCTTCGTCGCAGGTTCCACCATCCCATACATCGTTCAGAAACACTGGGTAACGCCCCTGTCGAACTTCTTCCAACCGGCGCATGTGCTCGTGATGCTTTCGTTTTTGATGCTCATCATCGCAGAAACTGGAAGCATCCCTGTAGACAGCCCGTCTGGCCATTTCGAGTTAGCGATGATCGATGAATCAAAGGGCTTAGAGTATTCAGGCCGGGGGGCGGCCTTGATGAAATGGGGGGGACACATGAAGGTATTTGTGCTGCTGTGCATATTCCTTAACGTGCTGGTTAGTCCTTGGGGACTGGCCCAGGGGGAGGCTATCGGGGAGTTGCTCCTGGCAGTGCCACTAGTCCTGGTGAAAATCATGGCATTCGTCCTCATTTTGGTCGTTATCGAATCTTCGCTTGCCAAATTAAGGCTTTTCCGAATCCCGGAGTTTCTTGGAGCTGCTTTTGTCACATCAGTCGCCGCTGTCATCACGCGACTTCTGGAAATGTAGGAGGGAACCGTGCCTGCCACAAACTCAACAATTCTTCTTTTAACCGAGTTAAATGCGCTGGCCGCAGGTTTCTTCCTGCTGACGGCCTTCGGGCTCATTGCGACGCGCCAGGTGCTCGCATGGTTAAAGGTATTCGTCATTCAGTCAATCTTTCTGGCCGCTTCCGCTTTTGTCCTGGGCTCTCAGAATGCCTCGGGCTCCCTGTTTGTTGTGGGCGGGATAACTATTGGTGTTAAGGCCATACTGATACCCTGGCTCTTCCTTCGAACGCTAGGCTACGAACTGCGCGCTCGCCGCGAGATCTCCCAGGTTTTTAACATTCCCACATCCTTGCTGATCTCGTTGGCCCTTGTCGTTTTCGCCTACTTCGTTGCCGTGCCCCTGTTCGGTGAAGCTTCGGGTGCACCCGCAGAGGTCAATCTACCCATCGGTCTGGCGGGGCTGCTCCTTGGCGCCTACGCGATAACGGTGTGGCGAGAGGCGGTTCCACAAGTGATCGCCATCCTGTCGATGGAGAACGGAGCCTTTTTCGCAGGCATTTCGATTGCCCCGGATCTTCCGCTCATCGCAGAGTTGGCGGCTGCGTTTGACGTGCTCATCATCGCGAGGGTCATGGGTGTTCTGACCATGAAAGTCCACGAACACATTGGAACTACTAAAGTTGGGGAAATGGCCGCTCTGAAGGAGGAGTAGCGCTCCATGGAAATTATTTATATCCTGATAATACCTTTTCTTGCTGCCGGCGTTTCACTAATTCCGACAAAAAGCCGGAGCTTTGCCGCCTTGACGACTATCCTGGGGGCCGTGGCGACCTTCATCCTGTCCGTGCTTACCGCGCTAAAAGCGTCTACCGGGGCCGATGTAGTGGGCATAGAAGACTGGCTTTCCTGTGACTCCTTCAGCTCGCTGCTCCTCTTGCTGGTTACGTTTGTCGGCCTTACAGCGGCCGTCTTTTCGTGGGGATACATTGAAAAGGTAGTGGACCTGGAACGCCCCGAAAGGGTCCGACGCTATTACGCGCGCTACAACTTGTTTCTCCTCTCGATGCTGGCAGTTCCACTCTTGTCCCAGGTCACGCTCGTTTGGATTGCGGTCGAGCTTACTACCCTTCTATCAGTGTTCCTGGTCAGCTTTCCAAACACTTCCGAGGCTGTCGAGGCTGCTTGGAAATACGCGGTGCTCACTTGCATGGGGGCGGCGCTCGCACTTTTTGGCATCCTTATCCTGTATTGGGGTATGGCTCTTTCAGGAGGAGGGCCATTCACATGGTCGGGGCTCTTGGCGGCGTCGCCGAAAATGCCCCCCGCTCTTTTGCAAACAGGATTCCTGTTCATCTTCATCGGTTTCGGTACCAAAGCCGGCTTGGTTCCTCTCCACACATGGCTTCCTGATGCCCACAGCCAGGCGCCGTCGCCGGTCTGCGCCCTTCTGTCAGGCGTAGAGACTTCCACTGCGCTATATGCCATCATGAAGGTGGTTCCCGCTGTCAACGCGATTCCAGAGGGGCCTTCCAGTAGGTGGATTGTGATTTTCGGATTGTTGTCCGCGGGCTTCGCTGCCTTCCTGTTGATTCAAGTGAAAGAATATAAACGCCTCTTCGCCTTTTCCACGATAGAGCACATGGGCATTATTTTAGTCGCAATCGGATTGGGCGGGTCCGGCGCCTACTTTGGAGCGACTTATCAAATGCTGAGCCATGCCTGTGCCAAATCCTTTTGTTTCTTTGCCGCCGGCGCAGCGCTCAGGGTCTCGGGAACTCGTGACATAGGGTCGGTTCAGGGTCTTATTCGTGAGTCCCCTGCAGTTGGAGTGTCATTACTCGTGGGAGCGCTAGCCATATCAGGCGCCCCTCCTTTTGCAGTCTTTTTGAGTGAGCTGACGATTTTTAAAGCGGGGATTTCAAACGGCCAATACTTGGCTGTCGGCTTGTTGGCGCTATTCATAGTGATCGCTTTCTGTGGGATCATGTTTCACATCTCGCGCATGGTGTTCGGTAAGCCAACAGACCGCACCGAGAAGGCCGTCTTGCCGATGAGTTACGCTGCGTCCCTAGGACTGGCAGCAATCCCCGTGTGTTTGTTCGGGCTTTATATGCCACTGCCGCTTCTTGATCTTCTGCGCCTGGCAGCGGCCTCACTAGGGAGGTGAGCACACATGCAATACCCACCAGAATACGCGCCAACGCTTGCGAATATGCCCGACGTAGTGGCATCACGTTGGGGGGAAGTAGTAAACGTGACGTTGGACCGCGAGGGGCTCGTGGTTTTGATTGAATGCGTTCCGGAGAAGTTGCAAGAGCTTTGCGGTTGGCTCTGTTCTGAAGCTTATTACACCCTCGCTACTTTGGTTGTCCAAGAGGGCGCCTCTGACTGGTCCCTGCGCTACATATTCTATGGGGACCTCGGATTTGGTCAAGTACACGTGGTCGTTCACCAATCTAAATCGCTGACCGTTATCCCCAGCATCAGTGCACAAGTACACGCTGCTGACTGGCATGAACGGGAAGTGGAAGACCTTTTTGGGCTGACTTTCGAAGGCCATCCGCGACTGGGAGACTTCGTGTTGCACGAAGAATGGCCGGAAGGCGTAAACCCTATGCGCTCGGAGTTCGACGCATCCGGAACATATCCGCATCGGGAAGTGGACCCGGAATGGCGGCCCTTGCAAATCCTTCAGGCGCCTGGAGCCTTTATGATGCCTATCGGGCCTGTTTATTCGGACTACGCTGAGGCGGCCCAGTTCTTCCTGGAGACTGTTGGTGAGGATGTCATCCGGACGACCCCGCGTTTTTTCTACAAGTACCGCGGAATCGAAAAGTTGGCTGAGGGACAACCCGTTGAACAAGTCCTTTTAATGGCTGAGCGTTTCTCGGGGACTTCTGCGTGCGCCCATTCTCTAGCTTTCTGTCAGGCGGTGGAACAAATTTGCGGGGTACATCCCCCGGTTCGCGCGCAAGCCTTACGTGTGCTTCTCGCAGAGTTGGAGCGTTTACGACATCATGTTGGGGCAATAGCAAGCATTTGCGCTTCCACGGCTCTGGCGGTGGCGACCAGTCAGGCGAGCATCTTGGAAGAGGAACTTCTAAGGTTCTCATGCGTACTTACAGGGCACCGATACCTCTTCGGCATGAACATTCCCGGCGGCTTATCGCTGGATTTGGCCGATGAAATGTGTGTTGACCTGAGCCAGTCGATAAAGAGCCTTCTGGAAAGATTGAACGCCCTAAACGAGATGCTACGTTGCTCCAGCAGCTTTCTGGATCGCATCGAGGAAGTTGGCATAGTTTCAAAACCAAGTGCGACCTCATATGGACTGGTAGGTCCGATTGCGAGGGCTTCGGGGGTCTCGCGCGATCTGCGCAAGGTGTTGCCTTACGGGTTTTACGGTGACTCTCTAAAATTCAGCACGCTTGTGGAATTCGAGGGAGATGGCTATGCTCGTCTCCGGGTCCTTTTCAACGAAGCCGAAGAATCGGCCCACATCATTGAGCAAATTGCCTCTTCCCTTCCTTCGGGAGGCATCAGTTGTTCTCATTTTGAGGTTGTCCCTGGTGAAGCCCTGGGGTGGGTGGAAGCTCCGCTAGGCGCCGCCTTCCATTGGCTGAATATCCGGGAGGACAGGCGAGTAGCGCGCTATCGAGTCACTTCTCCTTCGTTCACGAATTGGCACGGATTCCACTTGGCGGCGGAGGATTTTGCCTTTCAGGACTTCCCGATCATCATGGCCACATTTGGGCTCTCGAACGCAGAATCAGATCGTTAGGAGGAGCGAGACATATGAGCAAATGGGTATTAATGGGGCTCCGGACAGGGATCAAGACGACGCTGTATCCGGACGCTGCTGAGACCGCGGCCGGAGTTTCTCCCGGACGACCCTGCGGCACGTTGGCTGATGGGCCGGCCGGTAAGTCTTCTGTGATCCCTTTCTGCCCTACCGGGGCCATTTGCCGAACGGAGGAACGGATTTCCGTGGACTACCGGCGCTGTGTTCACTGTTTCCGTTGCACACGTGAAACACCGGGACCGCTCGATTACGAGTCGGGGTACGAATGGGCGACTCCCTTCGCCAAAGATGGAGATCCATCGCAGAGCCTGGGGAAGCCCTTCAAACGTTCCATCCAAGTGCGTTTGGTTGATGCGGGTGCCTGCCGTGCATGTTTGAGTGAGATTGAACAGATTGGTAAGCCTTATTACAACGTCCACCGATTAGGTTTCTTCATGACACCCACTCCTAGGCAGGCTGACGTGTTGATGGTGGCAGGTCCGGTGACGGATAACATGCGAGTCCCGCTCCTGAAAGCCTACGACGCGATGCCGACACCCAAGACGGTAATTGGCGTTGGCTCGTGCGCCCTATCAGGCGGAGTCTTCGGACCGAGCTTCACCTCCGAAGCAGGGGTGTCCCAAGTGATTCCCGTGGACGTTGCAGTTCCAGGGTGCCCGCCGCCACCTCTCGCACTGATTCACGGATTACTCGTGGCAGTGGGACGCCAATCTTCTACAGCGGCTGTGCCCGTCAGATCGCTACAGGAGAGGACCGAGTAATGACTGACATGTTCAACCTTTTCCTGCTCTTCCTCGGAACGTGTGGAATCGGGGCTATTCTGGCGGCCATACTTCCAAACCGAATGAATCCACCGGTTCTGGCGTGGATCGCATCCATCGCCTCAGTGCTCGCGTTATCCGCTAGTGGCGGAGTGCTTCTATTCGGGCATCCTTTTCATGCCAGTCTTTGGCAATTGCCATATTTCGGGACGATTGATCTCGATATGGATAGGATTTCGGCCTTGTTCATTTTCGTTACGGCGCTGGTATATTTGCCGGTTTCCATCTATTCGGCCGAATATATGGAAAAATATCGCGGCCGCTACAGCTTGAAATCATTTGGCGTTTTCTACCACTTGCTTTTTGCGTCCGTGATCCTGACTTTGGTTGCCGGAGATGTCGCCTCATTCTTGATTGCATGGGAAGTGATGACCATACTTTCCTACCTGCTTGTGAACTATGAACATGAGCGCCAAGAGGTCACCCGTTCCGGCTTTTTGATGCTGGCCATGAGCGAAGTGGGGACCGTCGCCGCAGCGCTGGGCCTCCTAATGATAGCTGGAATAGCGGAAAATTTCAGTTTTGCGTCGTTGAAGAGCGCATCAGGCGGGCTTGGACAATTCGCCAGGTGGGCTGTTTTTCTGCTTACATTCTTTGGCTTTGGTGTTAAAGCCGGCCTTCTCCCGGGCAGCACATGGTTGCCCAGAGCACATCCCGTCGCGCCTGGGAATTGCTCGGCGATTTTGTCCGGAGTCATTCTCAATCTCGGCATCTACGGCATATTACGGGTAAACGCGGACCTGCTCCCGGTCAGCCATCCCGGCCAAGGCATCCTAGTCTTAGTTGTAGGCAGCCTTTCCGCCCTCATCGGCATTCTTTACGCAACGACCGAGAACGACATGAAGAAGATGTTGGCACATAGCTCCATCGAAAACATGGGCATCATCACGGCCTGCCTCGGTGCGGGGTTCATCTTCGGCGCTTACGGACATGCCTCGTTGGCAGGCATCGCATTTGTTGTAGCTCTTTACCACATGGTCAATCACTCGCTGTACAAAGCGCTGCTGTTTCTAGGCGCCGGCGCTGTGGATTCCAGAGTAGGAGGCAGAGACCTGAATCGCCTGGGAGGCCTGATCCACAGAATGCCGTGGACTGCTGTTTTCTTTCTAGTTGGGGCACTTTCAATAGCTGCTCTTCCGCCTTTCAACGGATTTGTGACCGAATGGCTTACACTGCAAACGCTTCTTCAGAGTTCCGTGCTTTCCTCCAAGGGCATAAAGATCGCCTTCGCATTATGCGGCGCCACTTTGGCGCTCACGGCCGCATTGGCGGTTACCTGCTTTGTCAAGGCGTTCGCCATGAGTTTTTTGGGGATGGCAAGGTCCGCAGAAGCCGAAGCCGCAGTTGAAGCCAGGCGCTCTGCAACTATTCCGATGGGTTTTCTTGCCGCGGCATGCATTCTGTTGGGCATCCTACCCACCTGTGTAATTCCTGTTATAGACCGCGTTGTCACTCCTGTGATTCATGAGAGCGTTGTTGACGGGTTGGTACCCCCATTTTTCACTTTCACCGGGGAAAAAGACACCAAGTTCAGCGACGCGTTTGTGTCCGAATTTCACGATCTGGGGGCTCAGGTAGGACGAGGAATGTTGCCGGGTCGCGGGCTGGTGGTCCTCCATCAGGGTTCGGAACGCAACCCTGTCATCTTTGCAATGTCCACATCCTATACCGTAATAGTACTGGCGCTACTCCTGGGGGGTAGTGTTGTGGCGGTACGGTTGCTATTCAGGGGCCGGAGGGTTGAACACAGGCCTGTCTGGGATGGCGGAATTCGTCGGCTGCTCCCCGAGATGACCTATACCGCTACCGGATTTTCCAATCCAGTGCGTGTGATCTTCGACTCCATCTTCCGTCCGTCGATGGCTGAAAACACCAGAGAGAGCATCGCCGGGCATTTCCGCACCGCGATAAGAAACGGACGCCAAGAAACCTATATTGTGGACAAATTGGCCGTCCAACCCATCCTCCGGTGGGCTCGATGGTTGGCGGCAGTTGCGGTGGGCATGCATTCAGCCCGTGTGAACACATACGCGGGATATGTCCTGATAAGCCTGCTAGTCGTCCTAGTGATTCAGCGGCTATTTTGATTCTGTAATGGCAACGAGAGGGAATTAAGAATGCTCAAAAAAATACTTGTTGGCTTGGACGGGTCGAAAGGATCTTTCATAGCTCTAAAGGCAGGTATCGGACTCGCTGCCTGCTGTGGCGCTGAATTGCATTCAATTTCCATCGAGGAGGATTTGCCGCAGTACGTGGCCACTGTCGGGGAATTTGAGGAAGTCAAAGAGCAAAAAGACGCTTTTTTCGCAAAGGTCAACGTTGAAGCCATGGCACTGGCCAAATCCCGCGGAGTCACACTGACTCCACATGTGATGGCTGGTCACGAAGTGCAAGGCATTGTGGAATTTTGTGCGGACGGCAATTACGACCTGCTCGTAGTCGGGTTCATGGGTTACAGCCGGATGTTTGAGCGCGTCTGGGGGAGCACTTCCCAAAGTCTCACGCCTGGCGCCATGTTCCGTCCTCGTTGCAAAGTAGAAAACAATTAGCCTCGCTAGTTGAATAAAAGGTTGTGAATGAGCAGTCCTCTGCACCTTTGGTGCTAGCGATACACAAACACACCCCACGAACGCGGAGTGATGCAGTGGAGCATCAGGACATGGAAGGGAAAGCTTGCAGCTATCGTTGACGGTGCATGGATATTCGATGCGGTAGACACCGAGTTGGAGAGAATTGGGCGGCGCTCAAGAATTGAAAGGTGGACGGTGCGATTCTTATGTCCCAGATGCTGGTCCGATTTCGCAAACGATGTCGTGCGACGCCCTAAGTGCGGGTTGGATATTCCAGCCTTTTTCCAATCCAAGGACTACGTCGACAGACTCATCCTGGCTCTGGGCCACCCCGCGCGGGTTGTGAGAGAAGAAAGCGCCCGGACACTGGAAAACAAGGGCCTCTTGTTACAAGAGACTCCGAACAGCTGAATGACAGGCCGAATCCATGAAGGTTGCAACCGCTCCAACATCGCAGGATCTTTGGAACTCTCAGCTCTCGCCTGGCGAGGCACATTTCCTATACTGGTTCATGCAGGGTGGCATTATGGACCCGTATGTGTGGCAGAACATGCGTAAGGCATGGGGGATGTGCGAGCGGCACGCCTGGGGCTGGTTCAGGGTTGAAACTGCTTTCCGTCACTCGCACATGCATGGACCGGCAATTCTTTATAAAGATCTGATAGAACGCGCTGTCAGATTCTGTAGCGTTCGAGGTCCGATGTCTAGGACAAGGGCGCGAATAAGCCTTCGAGAAAAGGGGCGCTGCCTCATGTGTGAAGCGGAGTTCGGTCCCCATAGCAAGACGTTTGCCGAGCCGAAGCTTATCCAAAAGGCCCGTGATCTCGGGCAGCTTCGGTCAATTGGTCGGAGAACATTTCCTTACTGGAGCGCGGCCGTTTGTGGAACGTGTGCGGGCACAAGTTCAACCGTGAGATGTCGAAGGCACTTCCTAGAGGAAAGAAACCCTGTGTGGGAGTTTGACTGGCACAAGGAATTCCTCACCCGCATCTGTCACCTCCTGGCCACGTATGCTCAGTCTTTTAGGTGGGGATTTCACCACTTGCGAACAGACGAAGGCGTAGCTGCGCTGATCAGCGCTATTGGCTGGTGCAGCGGCTGGACAATCCTACTGTCGCTGATGGATGAATCGGAATCAAGCGAGTTGAGATTGATCGACGGTCGGCAACTTGGGTGAATATGGCCCTGGAAGACTTCACGTTTTTCGTAACCTGTTCTCCCTGAAGGAACATTTGATGACGATGCTTGACTGTTTTACAAGAGAGAAGTAGACGACAAAAAATGTAAAGGGATGGAGTCCCCCAAAGAACCGCCTTAAAGGCTGATGACTCCTACCGCAAGAGAGTTGCGGTGGGAGAGGCTCCGCAGAATGACCCACCGCAAGGTGGGTTTTTTGTTTCTCGAGCTGCACAAAAAGCGAGGTGAATCCATGGTGGAGAGAGTGAACGTACCAGTTGGAGCTTCTGCCCAGAAGTCCGTGGAAGTTACACGGGCTATGACCGTAGCCCATTTCCACTCCGGCATGCCCGAAGTGTTCGGCACCCCTATGATGATTTGTTTGATGGAAGAGGCCGCGCGGGAGGCAATACAGAAGTATCTGCCGGAAGGATGGGTGTCGGTTGGCACAATTATGAACATCAAGCATTTGGCTCCAAGTCCCGTGGGCGTCACTGTGACGGCAACGGCCGAAGTTGTTACAGTGAGCGGCAATCAAATTACTTTTGTGATGGAAGCGCATGACGGATTTGAGAGAGTCGGAGAAGGGATGCAGGTGAGGACAGCGTTAGATCTGAAACGGTTTGAAAAACGAGCCGGTCTGAAACAGAAGGCGCCAGATGATAGCCTTCGACCGAATATCCATGATCGGGAGCACGTGGAACGGCAAGGCCACTGACGCAAATTGACCGACTTTATCGGACCGAAAGCAATCAGTCGGTTCCACACACCGTGAAAGAGAAGTGTTTGTCCCATGACTTTTCAGAGCATATTGTTCGAGAGAACTGATGATGCCGGAAATATAGGAGGCATTGAACCGCCCCTTCATTTCGGCGATCTAAATATTGATCAAATTGTGGATGTAATCACGGTTCGTAAGCAGGAATATAATTTAAAGCCGTTCTTCCATATTCCTTTACATGATGGTGATGCTGTCGAGTACCGCCAGGAAATAGCGCTGGATCTCGAAAACGAGACTCTGTTGGAAAACATAAGAACGTTTGCGCAACAAATGAGCACAGTGCGTCGGTATATCGCCTTAGCAGATAAGCTTTACTACAAGTATCACGAAGAAGGATGGTTTTTGGAGGCGGTAGAAACTTACTGCGAGGCTGTTGCCTGCCTGGCGCATGACTTAAACGCTGCAAGTTTAAAATCCCGAGGCCTTTTGAGTTTCCGCGAATATATGACGACGTATGTCAATTCCGACTATTTCAAATCTCTTGTTGCTGAAACAAAAAAAGTCAGAGGCGATCTGTCATCCGTGACATACAGCATCATCGTTAAGAACGGCTCCGTCACGGTTCGCAAGTATGAATCTGAGATTGATTACAGCGTAGTCGTGGAGAAAACCTTCGAAAAATTCAAGCAAGCCACAGCAAAAGATTACAGGGTTAAACTCCCAATTAGATCGGGTATGAATCAGGTTGAAGCGCAGATACTGGATTTTGTAGCCAAATTGTATCCTGAAATATTTCTGAATCTTGATAATTACTGCGTAAAGCACCGCAATTACCTAAACGAAACGATAGCCGTTTTTGACCGGGAAATACAATTTTATGTCGCTTACTTGGAGTATATCTCAAAACTCAAACAGGCGGGATTGCAATTTTGTTATCCGCAGATTTCTTGTACAGACAAAGAAATCTATGATTATGAAGGATTCGATTTAGCCTTGGCCCACAAACTCATTACGGAAGGATCACCTGTTGTTTGCAATGATTTCTATCTGAAAGACAAGGAGCGAATCATTGTGGTATCGGGTCCGAACCAGGGCGGTAAAACCACCTTCGCCCGAACTTTCGGACAGTTACATTATTTGGCCAGCTTGGGCCTTCCCGTCCCGGGCAAGAAAGCGCGACTGTTTCTGTTCGATAGGATCTTTACGCATTTTGAAAAGGAAGAGGACATCGAGAATCAGCGGGGCAAATTGCAGGACGACCTGATCAGGATTTACGATATTCTAGCACAGGCCACTCGAGACAGCATCATCATAATCAACGAGATTCTGACTTCCACCACATTGAAAGACGCTGTTTTCCTGGGCAAGGAGATACTGAACAGAATAATCCAACTAGATTCGCTATGTGTATGCGTAACGTTCATCGACGAATTAGCTTCTTTGAGCGAAAAAACTGTAAGCATGGTCAGCACAGTCGTTCCTGAAAATCCTGCGTTGCGAACCTATAAAATTGTAAGAAGGCCCGCTGACGGGCTTTCATACGCTATATCCATCGCTGAGAAGTATCGCGTCACTTACGAGTATCTGAAGGAGCGAATAAGATTATGAAGGCCTTTCTTATGTATAAAAGTCAGGACTTTGATTTGGAGCGGCAATTACCATCCAATGAGCAAGCGCTGACACAAGACCTGGAACTAAATACGCTGTTTGATGCGATGGCGCTCGGTGATCATTTTTTATTTAAAGTTGCAAGAACAGCTGTTTTATCAAGTTTAAATTTAACCGATGAAGATACGATTCTTTATCGTCAAAATATACTCAAGGATTGCTTAAGGAATCCCTCCGTTATTAGAGACATCTACCAGATACCTATCGAATTAATTGCAAAAAAGAGAGAGAGTTGGCTGGGCTTTTTCAGGAATTACCCTTCCAGCATTTTGTATGAAGCGAGAAAGCTGTTGCAGATATGCGTGGGCCTGCTCGGAAGGCTCAAGAATATCGCAGATGAACATGCCGACAAATTTGAGTCGGAAGGCTTTACGGCCTTCTTTGCGATGATCAAGAAAGAACTTGATGATGAATACTTGTCACGCATGCAGAATTATTTGAAGGCATTGGAATTCCGGGGCGGAGTCTTGATGAGCGCCGAATTGGGGAAAGGAAATGAAGGCGCTAATTACATACTTCGCAAGCCGGAAGGCAAAAGACGGAATTGGGTGGACTGGATCTTAGCCCAAAGAAGACCCTCTTACACATTTCGTCTGGCCCCGCGGGATCAAGCTGGGGCTATGACCCTGGAAGAATTAAGAAATAGAGGCATCAATTTGGTTGCCAATGCGCTTGCCCAGTCCTCCGATCATATTGACCATTTTTTCAGTATGTTGCGGAGCGAACTGGCTTTTTATGTCGGGTGTTTGAATTTATCTGAACAACTTGCCCAAATGGGGGAGCCAATATCCTTTCCCACGCCGGCGGCTGTCAGAGACCGCAGACATTCTTTTCAGGGCTTGTACGATATCTGTCTGGCCTTAACAAAGAGGCAAAAAATAGTTGGAAACCGTGTGAACTCTGACAACAAAGACCTCGTGATCGTCACGGGCGCCAACCAGGGCGGCAAATCGACTTTCTTGCGAAGTATAGGGGTATCCCAATTAATGATGCAATGTGGCATGTTTGTGCCCGCTGAGTCTTTTAGCGCCAACATTTGCCACGGCCTTTTCACGCACTACAAGCGGGAAGAAGACGCTACGATGAAAAGCGGGAAACTTGACGAAGAACTCAGCCGAATGAGTGGCATCGTAGATAATATAAGATCGGATTCGTTGGTACTCTTCAATGAGTCATTTGCCGCCACCAATGACAGAGAGGGGTCGGAGATTGCCAGGCAGATTACTTCCGCATTACTGGAAAAACGTATTAAGATTTTCTTCGTTACACATCTTTATCAATTTGCGCATGATTTCTACGACAAAGAATTGCAAAACGCCTGCTTCCTGCGGGCTGAAAGGCAAGCCGACGGAACACGAACCTTCAAATTAATCGAAGGCGAACCATTGCAAACGAGTTTTGGCGAAGACGTGTATAACCGGATATTCGGAACAGCCAATTCCGCACAGGTGCAGGCAGAACCAGCTTTAGTCGAATCCCAAATCTCAAACTGATCCACTACCGGATCTTGACGAGACTTGACTTGATGGAAGAGGAGTAGTAAACAATAAGCGGACTTACAGGGATGGAGTCCCCGAAACGCCTGATCGGCTGATGACTCCTGCCGTAATAAGTTGCGGTGGGAGAGGATCCAAGGGATGGCCCACCGCAAGGTGGGTTTTTTGGTTTTGTTCATCGGCCCTAATTGACCGCCCCGTCGAGACTGAGAACGCGGTAAAGGTCGCACGCGGCAGCGGGAAAAACAATCAGGAGGTTCATCATGGGGTCTTCAGATCTTCCTCCAGCGCACTCCTCGCTTCATAAGAGCGTGACAGTCCCTGAACTAGGAATCCTGATTCATATTGCCATAGGGCACGTGAGCAGCTTTGGCCCACAGTTCTCGATAGAGCACAAGAAGCTGCTGGCCATTGAGGATCGTCTGGAACAGGGAACATTTCGTTTGGCTGTCTTGGGGTCTCCGGGCAGCGGGAAAAGCACGCTAATCTATGCGCTCCTTGGAGATACATTTTTACCTGCCTTTATGGACTTCTTGCTTCCGGGGATACCTACCTTGGTACGCTATGGTCCACAGCCGCTGGTCCGGATTTGGTCTTATCAAGAAACCCCATCGCATGAATTTTCCGGTAAGACTTCTGAAACGTTCTTAAGCTTTCTCCAAGAATTGGTCGCGGAAAAAGACAATCTCAATGACGACCATCAGAGGCTGTGGTTCTGATTTCGGGAGCACCGTTGGTTACGATCACGATGTTTGTCCAGGTTATCGCCGTTACCGCTGTTACGAGCGGCACTGGTATTCCTGATCCTACTCCTCAACGACAAATCTGTTATGGAAGAATTCGTAAATACACGACCCCTAAACATCACCAATTGGGCGATAGTGGTTCTTGCCGTTTTCATGTCAACGCTGCTCGGCGTACAAACCCTTTTTCCAAAGCTTTTTTGGACAGTAACGGAGTTAAACGATGATCACACTGAATAATCATACGGTTCAAGCAAAAGCACCATCCTACAACAACGGAACACACCACGTGATTTACTTCTCTGAACTACTCAAGCGACCCGTTTGCGCGGGAAAAATTGAGGATCGTATCGGCAAATTGACCGATTTCGTGTTCGCCTTGTCAGAACCATACCCGGAGTCTGTGGGAATCTACATTGAACACGGCTGGGGTGAACCTACCGAGTTCGTGCCATGGGACAAGGTTCTCAGAATCGAGGAAAACGCCATTTTTGTACAGCCTCCGGATAGCTCTGACAAATACCCTCCTTTTGTGGATAAGCCCGGTTGGATTCTTTTCGATACCCACCTCATGGGGCGTAGGATCTTGGACACAGACGACCGCAAAGTAGAGGTGGTGAATGATATTTGCCTTGTTGAATCCGGCGGAAAACTGCTTTTGGTCGATGTGGATATCTCCTTCAACGGCTTCCTGCGCAGGATAGGATTGGGAAACGTCCGGTGGATCGAGGATGAGCTCATCCCGTGGAAATACGTCCAGCCCTTGTCAGTGGAAGATGCGGTTGAGACAGACCGGGTTTCCTTGTCTCTCACTCGCAAAGAACTCTTGAAGTTGCCGAGTGAGGATTTGGCTGATGTCCTTGAGGAACTCTCTGGCCAAGAACAGCAGGCCGTCTTTAGTTCTCTTGATCTTGATAAGGCTGCTGAAACGTTGATGGAAACGGAACCCAGAGCACAACGTCGGATCATCCCAAACCTTCGGAAAGAACACGCTAGCAAACTTTTCTCTGAAATGACGGCCCCCCAATTGGCCGATCTCTTTGCCGTAATTCCTCGTGATCAGGTTTTCGGGTTGATGAAATTGCTTCCGGAAGAGAAAGCCAAGCGAGTCAGGGGCATTCTCTTGGAAGAAGAGACGACGGCCAAGAGCATGTCGTCTTCGGATTTCGTGACAGTATCAAGGGAAGCTACCGTGGGTGACGTCCTGAAAAACATACGACTTTCGGGGCATGAGCCGGGGACGCTTTCATATATCTATGTGACGGATGACAGCAACGTCCTCTTAGGAGTGATAGACCTGCGCGAATTGGTGCTCGCTGCTGACCACGTGACTATCAGTGACATCATGACGTCACCTGTGGTCACAGCCGAGGAACAGGATAAGCGCAAGGATCTCACCAGGATATTCACTAAGTACCGTTATCGAATGATTCCTGTGGTAGACAGCCAGGATCATCTTCTAGGAACCATCACCTTTAACCACATCATGAACGTGACCCGGGTGAAAGACTGAGGAGGGAATTATGGCCCGTATTCAGGTGGCCAGAATGACCTGGCGTTCTCAGAGCTGAGAGTGAATTGTCCTCGATGCCCGAGAGCTCGTGACGCAGAGTTAGTCCCAGTATTGAAAGCAGCTGCGAATGGGACTGGTAAAGGATTGAAGAGATGAAGAAGAGAGACCGGCAGCATGGGGGATGGCAAGATATTTATTACGCCGGTGTCGAATGTCGTTCGAATACCTACCGGCGAGCGGGATAGAGATGCTCTGTAGTCTGTCGTTTGCCCGAAGGCCCGGTCTCAGTGGGGCGATATCCCGGTGATGCCCTGCCTTAATCAGGCAGGATCTCCTCAAGGCATTAAGCCGGTTTAACGGCCGCAGGTCCCATTTTATGGGTCTGCACACAATCTCATAGTTAGAAGGAATAATAAATGGGACCAAAAGAGGTGATTCAATTCGCCAAGAACAATGGGGCTATTATGGTGGACCTCAAGTTCATGGATTTCCCCGGAATGTGGCAACACTTCAGCGTACCGCTTCATGAGCTGGAAGAGGATTCGTTCGAAACCGGCTTTGGGTTCGATGGGTCGTCCATACGCGGCTGGCAACCAATCCACGCTTCGGATATGTTGGTTGTGCCTGATCCGGCAACTGCGGTGCTGGATCCCTTCATGGAGCATCCGACGCTTTCGTTGATCTGCAATATCGTAGATCCCGTCACAAAAGAGCGCTACACCAGGGACCCGCGCAATATCGCGCAGAAAGCGGAAGCCTATCTCAAGTACACAAAGATCGGAGACACCGCATATTTTGGACCTGAGGCGGAGTTTTTCATTTTTGACGACATCCGGTACGGTTATGGCTCCAACCATGGCTTTCACCAAATAGATTCTATTGAAGGATGGTGGAACACCGGCCGGGATGAAGGACCCAACCTGGGATACAAGCCTCGTCACAAGGAAGGCTACTTTCCGGTTTCCCCCACCGATTCACAGCAGGACATGCGAACCGAAATGGTCGTGATTCTGGAGCAGGTGGGAGTTGTCACTGAGTGCCAGCATCACGAAGTCGCCACCGCGGGTCAAGGCGAGATCGACATGAAGTTTTCTCCTCTCGTCAAGATGGGCGATCAGCTAATGTGGTTCAAGTATGTGCTCAAGAACGTGGCCAAGCGTCATTGCAAGACTGTAACCTTTATGCCCAAGCCTCTTTTCGAGGACAACGGCTCAGGAATGCACACTCACGTCAGCATCTGGAAAGGCGGGAAGAACCTTTTTGCCGGAGACAAATACGCAGGTCTGTCTCAAGAATGTCTCTGGGCCATCGGTGGAATTCTCAAGCACGCTCCCGCTCTTTGCGGGATATGCAATCCCACGACGAATTCCTACAAGAGACTGGTGCCCGGGTTTGAAGCCCCTGTAAACTTGGCTTATTCCTCCAGGAATCGGTCTGCATGCTGCCGCATTCCTATGTACAGCGCTAGCCCGAACGCCAAGCGAATCGAATATCGGCCTCCGGATCCGGCTTGCAACGGTTATATGGCATTCAGCGCGATACTCATGGCTGCCCTGGATGGCATCGAAAACAAAATGGACCCCGGTGAGCCGCTGGATAAAGACATCTACGCTCTTTCACCTGAAGAACTCAAAAGTGTTCCTTCCACACCGGGTAGCCTGGAAGAGGCCCTCAAAGCTCTGGAAGCAGACCACGAGTTCTTGTTGAAAGGTGACGTGTTCACTCAGGATGTTATAGACAAATGGATCGAGTACAAGACCGAGGCGGAGCTTAACCCTATACGTATGAGGCCTCACCCGTATGAGTTCGCTCTATACTTCGATTGTTAGAGGGAATTGAGTTTCTTGATAGATCGGACAATAGCCGTTCCGCGGGAGCCAACTGAATTGCGGGCTCCACGCGGAGCGGCTTTGGACCACGGGGAGCATCACGGCAGACTCCATGTCCCAATGGGCCGAGCTCAAAACTATATCGGCGGGTGACGTGAACAAGATCATCAGATTCCTAGGTTCGCCCGGAACGGTTGAGGGCACTGTCCGCGTTTGCCGGACGGTTAAGGATATCGGTGAACTCCAGGTGGAGTATGCGCTTGATCCGGAAAGAACGATCGCGCGCCTCAAGGCCATGGGCCCGCTCCATCAAAAGATAGACTGGGATATGAACAAATCCTTAAGCCGCGTTACCTCATTTTGTGAAGAAAACGACATCATCCTCATATTTCTATTGGAGCCGGTTGTTACCGCACAAAGAGAGACCGGCAAGTGCGTTTTTGGCGCTGATTACACCGTGTTCGTACATGAAGTGGCCGGGCAGGTGTTGGCCCGCGCGGTGGGTTTCAGACTTCAGGCTCATCTTGCCGGAGCACCTACTGGGGGGGCTCAGCTGCTTCAGAAATCGTGGAGTGCCCTCAAAGCCCCTGAAAGAAGGGTGACCAATCGAATTCTCCGGCAAATTGACGCCCTGGTAGCTCACAACGTGGAAAATCTTAGATGGGCCATGTATCAGAACATACGGAATGCCTTCCAGCTCTTTGCTTCTGCAGTCGACGACCGTTTTCTTCAAGCCATTGTCGCCACACGGGGAACTATTGAAGCCGCATGCCTTGCACGCCACGATCACGATCATAAGGCAGGCGACCACGTGGCAAGATTGGAGTCGGCCGAAGCAAGATTAAGGAACTTGCGTGGGGAAATTCGCTCGTGGGCAACCAAGCACGAATAGGGGGGACGCATTCATGAATGACAAAATTTCAAAACCATCTGCCCTGAAGTTTATCATAGCCTTGGGTTTGGTAAGTTTGTTTTGCGACTTCACACATGAAGGTGCTCGCAGTATTGCGGGGCCATTTTTGGCGGTACTCGGGGCCAGCGCAACCGTAGTGGGAGTGGTGGCAGGTTTTGGTGAACTGGTCGGCTATGTGTTGCGTCTCGCAACCGGTTATCTCAGTGACAAAACCGGAAGGTACTGGACAATGATGGCTGTAGGTTACCTGCTGAACGTCGCTGCCGTGCCCCTCTTAGCCCTGGCCGGTAGCTGGGAACTCGTCGCTTTTCTTATGATCGCGGAACGGACAGGGAAAGCTATTCGAGTCCCTTCCCGCGACACAATACTCTCAGGCGCCGCCAAAGAGATTGGGGTCGGATGGGGTTTTGGTGTGCATGAGGCCATGGACACAACGGGCGCTCTTCTTGGACCCCTTGCTGTCGCTGCTGTGCTCTACTTCAAGGGAAGTTATCAGACTGCTTTTTTCGCTCTTCTGGTGCCGGCCATTCTCACGATGGTCTTTTTCTTGGTAGCAAGATTGACCTATCCACAACCTCATGGGCTGGAACGAGCCTTTGCCGGAGTGGAGACTCATGGTTTCTCCAGAGTATTTTGGCTTTATATTGCCGCTATTTGTTGCATTGGAATGGGTTACGCGGATTTTCCGCTGATCGCATATCATTTTATGAAGATGACTGTCATTGAGCCTGACTGGATACCCATTTTCTATGCCGTGGCTATGGGAGCAGCAGCCTTGGCTGCTCTCATCGCAGGAAGACTTTTTGATCGGATAGGCTTCTCTGTGTTGATTGTCTCCGCCGCACTGGCGTCACTATTTGCGCCTCTTGCCTTTTTGGGAGGTTTTGGACCGGCCCTCTTGGGAACTGCTCTATGGGGCATCGGTATGGGCACGCAAGAATCCATAATGAGGTCTGCAATCGTAAGCATAGTCCCTATGCACAGGCTGGGGTTTGCCTACGGGATATTGAATACCAGCTATGGTTTGCTCTGGTTCGCCGGTAGCGCCATTATGGGGGTCCTTTACGATTTCTCGATAAACTATCTCGTAGGATTTTCAGTAGTCGCGCAACTTGCCTCTATCCCAATTCTGTTGCTGACAAGAAAACAGCTGAGTTCTGACCGACCTTAAAGAAGGAACAGAGAAGTGAAGTACAAGGCTCTGGTTTCGTCTGATTGGAACGAATGCTTGGCCCCCTGTGGCCCCTTTGATCCCATTTCATTTACCTATCCGGAGCTTGAAGGGGAGTTGTCCGACATCTTCACACAATATACGAGCAACGAGCTTTCGCTGGCAGAAGCCACTCAAAAAATCTTGGGTATTATTCCCGCCCCTCTTACCCCAGATCAGATGGATGCTTATTTAGACTCAAGCTTCGCGACGTACCCTGGTGTCCCCGGTCTCATCGAGTGGTGCCTGGGCCATCGCATCCTTTTCATCATCAATACCACAGGCACGCAAGGTTATTTTCAGCGCGTCTTTGCCAGGGCTCTCATGCCGGATGTGCCACTTGTTGCAGCCAATCCACTGACCCGTTTTTGGGGAGCCGCCGAGGATCGCCATTACCTGTATACGGTTGACGAGATTGAAGACAAGCCGAAGAATACGGAATCCATAATGAGGTTTTTGAGAATCTCACCAAATCGAGTGGTTATCATAGGCGATAGTGGGGGAGACGGGCCCCATTTCGAGTGGGGCGCTTCTGTAGGGGCATTCCTCATCGGGAGTATGACCAAACCCTCGCTTGAAGCTTATTGCGGTCAAAGAGGAATAAAAATCGACTATCATTTTGGCACCTCACTCTCACCGAGAGCGAACCGAAACTTGGAACAGGAGATCCATGTAGATTTCCATGAGTTAACCGACACGATTGAATCCTTTTTGGACGACTCCTAAGAAGGTCTTGTCTCTTGTGGGTCATTTGATAGACGGATGGAGGTCTTTTCAAGGACAGAGACACCAGCAGCGACCGGGCATCAGCTCAAACATGCCGGAGATGGAAAGACCGGGCGTATGATTAGGGGTAAAGTTCATGATGAGTGAACATTCTTTGTCTTTTTGGAAAGAAAC
>JBKQRG010000177.1:0-10380 GCA_052144015.1 Desulfomonilaceae bacterium | reverse complement strand
TGACTAAGCGACGAATCATATCTCAACAAAATTTTCACCATTATGCAGTCCAGATCAAAAAGTTTCATTGATCTTGGAGTTATTGACGATCAGGGTAATCATCTGGCCTATGTCGGTCCTCATTATGAACAACTTAAAAATGTCAATTACGCGCACGAAGACTGGTTTGGAGCAGCGATGTCTTCCGGTCTATATGTAAGTAACGTATTCTTGGGTTTTCGCAAAATCCCTCATTTTATTATTGCCGTCACAGGCCAGACAGCGAATAAGACATGGGTTCTGCGTGCCACCATAAATTCCGACGTGATTGATCACATTGTAAGCGCCGGACAAGTAGGACAGGCAGGGGACGCTTTCATTATAAATAATCAGAATGTGCTTCAGACGACGCCGCGATTCAGTGGCCATCTCCTTGGCAGACCGGCTACCCCTGATTTTTCCTCGGCAGTGGGTACTAACGTTGGTGAAATGGATTACCAGGGAGAGGAAAGTCTGTTTGCCACGACACAAATTAAGAATCCGAAATGGATCTTGGTAATAAAACAGGATCCGCGGCAAGAAATGGCGCCTCTCTTCAGGACTCGCTACTTGGAAGGATTCATTCTGGTCGCTGGAATTTTGCTTGTAGTAATCGGTACAATTTTAACCACTCGCTCAATAACTAATGAATTGGCGCGAATCGAAGAAGAAAAAGCCAAGAGCGACGATCTCATGATACAATCGAGGAAAATGGCTGCTTTGGGGAAGATGGCAGCCGGAGTAGCCCATGAAATAAACAATCCTCTGCAAATAATTGGTGACCAGGCCGGTTGGATGAACGATTTACTCAGGGAAGAAGACTTTGCCCAAAATCCTAACTATAAGGAATTCCAAGAGTGCATCAGAAAAATAGAGCGTCATGTAGAACGATGCAGAACCATTACACATAGGCTACTGCGCTTCGGCCGTCGAATGGAGCCCAGCCAAGACATGGTAGATATAAACCAATTATTGGGCGAAACCATTACATTTCTCGATAATGAGGCACATTTCAGGGACATTCGTATCAAGACCGACTATGATAGTAACTTGCCTCGTATCACGACGGATCCCGCTCAACTTCAACAGGCGTTTTTGAACATAATTGATAATGCAATAGACGCTATAGGCAAATCAGGTTTGATTTCTATCATGACAAGCTATGAAAGCGGGATTCCCGGAGAAATTGTGATAGACATCTCTGATTCAGGTCCGGGCATTCCTCCGGAAATAATCGGGCGTATATTCGATCCTTTTTTCACGACAAAATCAGCTAACGAAGGCACAGGTTTGGGACTTTCCATCAGTTACAGCATAATCGAAAAACTCGGCGGACGAATAGCAGTAAGCAGTAGCAAAGAAACGGGCACTACATTCAATATCCACTTGCCTGCGGTGCAGTAGGAACGAACAAGATGGACGGACTGTCGTTCAGAAATAGAAGGAGGGGACGGGAAAGCAAATGAATAAATTCAGGGTATTGATAGTAGATGATGAACCCGATTTTGTGGAGACCATTGTTAAGCGTCTTAAAGGCAAAGGTCTGGATGCGGAGGGCGTGCTCAATGGAAAAGATGCAATTGCTCTTTTGGATAAGGCAGAATTTGATGTATGCGTTCTGGACGTAAAGATGCCCGGGATGGATGGGCTAGAGACACTGAGCGAAATGAAGAAAAAAAACTCGCTTATGGAAGTCATCATGCTCACCGGGCATGGGTCCGTGGAGTCCGGTATACGCGGGCTTCAACTCGGAGCTTACGATTACATAATGAAACCGGTGCCATTCGGTGATCTACTTCAAAAAATAACGCAGGCATATGAAAGAAAAGTCCTCGAAAAAGAAAGAATGCAGCGCCTGTAGCATTGTCAAAATCTAATAACAGGTGGAAAATTGGGTCGCTATCGTGCGCTACGAAATTATATCCCTAGCCTGTTGATCCTCTTATCCGCAGCGCCTCTCTACCTAAGAGCAGGACCGGTATTTGCTTTGGGAGCATTATCCATTTCTGCAGTCTCAGTATACGTTACAAGACATCTGATAAATGAATATAGAAAAGCGCGTGATCAAAATCGTATTCTGGAAGAGCAGCTTGCAAAGGCGCAAAAATTGGCTCCAGTTGATGAACTCTCGGCGGGTGTAGCCCATGAAATAAACAATCCACTTGGGATAATTTCTCAAGAAGTACAGTTGATTAAAGACATATTGACAACCGGAACTACCGAACAGTTCAAAGAAAATGTAGATTTAAATGACTCTGTGAATGAAATTTCTCTTCAGGTGGACCGCTGCAAAGAAATTGTAAATAAGTTGCTCAGTTTTGCTCGTGATATGAAACCAGTCATTCAGCGAGTTGAACTTAATGCGTTAATTGATAATATAGCGGCACTTGTAAAAAAAGAAGCGACCGCTAAACAGATTCGAATTTACACAAAATTTCAGTCCGGATTGCCCACTGTATACAGCGATCCACCGCTGCTTCGCCAAATTATTTTGAATCTATTGGTAAATGCTACACAAGCCATAGACGGGTCCGGCGAAATTACCATATCGACCAATACCGGGAATAACGGAACCATAGAGATAGCGGTGGAGGACACAGGATGCGGGATACCCGAAGAAAATCTTGACAAGATTTTCACCCCTTTTTTTTCGACGAAGACGTCAAAGCAGGGTAGCGGATTGGGGCTTGCCTTTTGTCGCGGCATCATTGAGAAGCTGGGAGGCTCTATTTCTGTGGTCAGTGAAATTGGCAAATGGACAATTTTTACTGTGCGTATACCCATTGACAGCCGAATGAAAGGAGAGATTTATTGATGTCTTCCACGCCGAAAGTACTAATAGTAGATGATGAAGAGAGATTCAGGACCACGATGTCTAAATTGCTGACAGTACGAGGCCTTGAAGTCTCCAGCATGGGGGATGGAAAAGAAGCACTCAAAGAATTGAGAGAAAAATCATACGATGTTCTTATTCTCGATATCAGAATGCCCGGCATGGGCGGTATTGAGGTCATGACCGAATTGAGAAAGCTAGATCCTTTCATTGAAGTAATTATAATGACGGGGTACGCCTCCGTGGATACTGCCAAGAAAATTACAGAACTGGGAGCTTATGATTATTTGCTTAAACCATATAATATTGAGGACTTGATGGAAAGAATCGAAGCCGCGTATGATCGAAAATGCACCCGGCAGAAATTGATAGGAGAGCGAAAAGATTCCAACTAAGAAATAGAGATATACTCTCTCCGGACATTCAGACATATTTATCGAGAAGCTTGGTCGGAATTTGCCACATCCGTTTTTGGATCGATGTCCATATTTTGCAGTAAATCGTCATGCAAATTGTAATTTCCTGCAAGGAAATTCTTGGCGATTGCTTCCACGCTCGATTCAGATGTCATTAGCATATCCATTTGGCGAGTAAACTGAAGCATTCGTCCGATTATATCCAACCTGTGTTCGATGACGGGCAGCTCATACTTATAAAACCGGGCGTCTACACGGTCTTCCTGAACATCGACAGAGAAATCAAGAGCTTTAAATATGGTACCAATCGCACGAACCCTGCGATTTCGCCTAACGTGATCAGCCGCTCCGCCTTTAAAAGAAAACGTGATATAATTCTTGTTCACGGTTTCCCCGCAATAAGAATCCAATACACTGTAGTGATAGCCAATTCTCGAACTGAAATTCAGGTACTTGTCTGAAATTATCGCATAACTTCTGTCACCGAACCGCTCTGCCATGTTAGTCGGAGCCAACATTTGCTCTCGCATCACTGACAAAAACCCGCCGAGATCAATAGGTCGTGGGCGACTATCACGTAATTCTTCCAGAAGCATGCCTTTAAGCAAAGCTTTGAAGGGGATGGATGAAATTTGATCCACCCTGACACGTCCGAGAAATTGTGATCCTTCGGCAACTCCTCCTCCCAAATCAATAATATGAAGATCCAACGGAATCGGCGCAACCAACTTCAAAGCCCCCGCGCCCTGTGTATCTGTTAGAAGATCGCTGGTACGAAACATCTCTCTATACGAAAGCTCATGTACTAATCTCATAACGTCATGAAGAGTTTTGCAGTATTCAGGAGCAAAATCTGCTGCCTTCGGATCCACTAGATGAAGAGGCACAATCCAATCGGCAACCCGGCGCATAGTCTCATAAACGGGAGTGTCTTTGATTGCCGATTCTCGGTTACGTTTGATGGCGATGAGCTCCAAAACTTTGCCCTGATATACCCGACCCGAATAGGCATCCACGGTAATCTCAGACCCGGGAGATATTTTTGTTGTCGCTGTCTTTGCCCCCAATAGGGAAGGCACACCGAATTCTCGCGCTAAGGAAGCCATATGCCCCGTCACACTCCCCGCGTCTGTGACAATGGCCTGTGCTTTTGGCATTGCGATCACGAACTGAGGAGTAGAATGTTTGGCTATCAATATAGCCCCATCGGGAAAATTCAAAAGGTCTTCATCTGAATTCACGTGATAAGCCGGACCGGCTCCAATACCTCGAAAAGCCGGGACTGCTCCTTCCACCAGTACGGGATAGCCATCAATAATCGGAAGAGATTTCGAATCTTCTTCATTGGAGCCGGTTCGATGAAGAGGGCGGGCTTGCAATATTAAAATTTTTCCATTTACATCGACAGCCCATTCGATATCCTGAGGATATTGGTAATGCTGCTCCAGTTTTGCAGCGTATGAAGCCAATTCAGCTGCCTGATCGGGAGTGAGACAAGCTAGATCCTGCCGGTCACTATTGACGGGAATTTCTGTCAGACCACCCACGGGTTGAGCAGTCAACTGAACCGGTTTATGAGCAACGCTCATCTCGAGTATTTTGAATGGCGGATTTTTGTCGACAATGTAAGCGTCCGGCGTAATAATTCCTTCTACGGCGTATGGTCCAAGCCCCCAAACCGCGTTTATGATAATATTGTCGTTCAGCAAATCTACAGGATCCACTGAATACATTACCCCACTGGCCAACGAATCCACCATCTCGACGCACCCTACACTCATTGAGACATCTTCATCTCGCATACCTTTATTTAATCTGTAAGAAATCGCTCGAGGCGTGTAAAGACCGGCCAGAATATGCTTGTAGGTTTCAATGATCCTGTCATGAGGGACATTTAGTATAGAAACATATTGACCAGCGAAGGATAATTCGCTGTCTTCCCCTATGGCGCTGCTGCGCAATGCTATCCTAGGAAAATCCACTTTCTTCCGGTCGCGATCCCGAATTCCTTGGGTCATGGTGCTATATGCGTCCATTATTGCTGTGCTGAGTTCCTCGGGGACTACCGCAGAAATAATGAGCCGTTGGATACTCTCGCTTACAGCATCAATGGTATTCGGATCTTCCGGTTTTAAATCTCTTCTCTTCCGATTTATTTCATCTATTAAATCATTTTGTTCTAGGAAGAAGTCATACGCCCTAGTGGTTATGGCAAATCCTTGGGGGACCGGAACCTCGGTCCGAGTCGCTAATTCACCCAGATTCGCATTTTTGCCACCCACCCAATCGATCATTTCCCTGTTGATCTCTGAATAGGACAGTACCCAGTCGGTTACTGCCAACTCCTTTCTCTTGCCCAATTCTTCTTTGATAGCGGTGTTAATTTTGTTCACTACATCGAATAATCGTGGATATTTATGACCTGATAAGTCATCCAGGCTCTTGACCATCCGAAGAGTGTGAAATACGGCGCGGGTAGCTATGGCTCGAATGGTAGACATGCCGAATACCTGCTTACCGTTTAATCTTTCTTCGAATTTAGTTATAACGTGTAGAAGTTCGCTATTCGAAGCAAGAAGGTCTTTAAAGCAGGCGTACCTGAACCTGAAAATCCTTCCGATTTTTTCTTTATCAGCAGAGCGGTCTCCGTATGCCCACCCTTTGATTCTGTTCAGAACCTTTTTGACTTCATATGCCATGATCTTAATCGTGTGTCCCGCTCAAAATTAGGCCAGCAGGCGATCTTATTTGAATTCATCAAATTGAAATTTTAGCGAGATTTCACCCGTGCCAAATTGTCTGTGCTGCACATATGGCAATTTGTTGAAGACCGCAAGCATAGGAGAATTAGAATCCAGTACGTCCGCTTTTAGTCCTTTGATTCCCTTCTCCTTCGCGATTTCGATCATATGTTTCAATAAAAATGTTGCAATTCCACGGCCATGAAACTTTTCATCCACCATGAATGCCACGTCAGCAAATTCCTTATCCGACCCGAACATATAGCGGGACTCTGCGATGATTCTTTCGGTTTCACGGGGGCCTGTCACGACCACCAACGACAATCCGTCATCCTCCGACACATTAACATACCGCTGCAGATTCTCATGCGGCATGCTCCTCCTGGGTGCAAAATACCTAAAGTAAACTGAACTCTCGGATAAATTATAAAATAAGTCTTGAATCATGGATTCATCACTAGGTTTGATGGGCCGAATTCGTGCGTTCAGGCCATCTTTGAAGACAGTATCCACCCGAACTTTAGAGGTCAACTCAGGCGAAGCCATCTTGTAATAAAATTGATCGGGATAGACGTAACGCAGCTCTCTCGCTTCCTTCAGTAGAGCTTCCCTGTGGTTTGGGTGGGCAATTTCAATGAGGGCCATGGTTCGATCGCGAATCGACTTGCCACTCAAATATGCAATTCCATATTCGGTAATCACATAGTTGGTATCCCCGCGGTTCATCATTACTACGGCGGGCTTGGCACTGAAAGTGGGTACTATTGTGCTCCGGCCGCTTTTGTCCGCAGTGGAACGCAGGCAAACAATAGATCGGCCTTTTCTGGACAGACCTGCTCCTCTCATGAAATCGTGGTCCCCTCCCGAGCCCTCAACAGCTGACCAGGTTGGGTTCCCTTGTCTTATCTGGCCTCGCAGGTCAACCTGCAGGGCCACATTGATAGCGATCATTTTGTCGTTCGACGCTATGAGCCTGGGATTTAAGCAGATGTCCGAAGGATATAGCTCTACGAGACTATTATTGTTGATGTAGTCATACGCTCTCCGTGTTCCTATGCAGCATGTCGCGAGTGATTTGCCTCGAAACATTTTTTTCGTGCTGTTATTAATGACCCCCGATTCTATGAGATCGACAATGGGATCGCTGAAGACCTCGGTATGTAGGCCCAGGTTGCGGTGATCTCGGAGAGAATCGAGGAGCCCACGAGAAATTCCGGCAAAGCCGAATTGAAGCACCGATCCGTCTTCTATGAGCTCGCAACAATAGCGACTAATCGCTTTTTCACGGTCCCCCAAGGGCTCTTCCGGCACTTCAAAGAGATCCTCAGTGGCTTCTACCAAATAGTTGATCCTATCAGCAGAAATGAAGGTGTCCCCCAGAGTCCAAGGCATAAGGGGATTTACCTGAGCGATTACCATCCGGGCCGACTCCACGGCGGCCAAAGAAATATCTACAGAGATTCCCAGGCTGAAGCGGCCGAATCTGTCCGGCGGTGATACCGGCACTATAGCGACGTCAATGGGTATCCTACGCTTGCGGAAAAAATCGGGAATCTGGGAATGGAAAAGAGGAACGTAATCCGCGTCCGACTGACGTTCCGATTGGTCGATTCGTCGGGCGGGGAAAAAAGTCCTAAGGTTGAATCTGTTCGGGGCCTTGGCGGCTAAAGATGCCGCGTCCCTTCCGGTGAGGAACTGAAGCATGACAATATCGGAAAGACGCGAATTTCCCATCGCCTTTATCATTGTGCTAGGTTCCGAACACATGCTCCCAACATATATTCTGTCACCGTTCTTAAGATGAGTTACAGCCTCTTCAGCTGAGACCAGCTTGGTGGCGAAGTGTTGTTTCCAGACTTGCATCTTGTGTCCTTTCATCGACCGAATCAAATCAATACCACAAGGTCCGACAGCGCTCTAATCGGGGTCTTGCTATGCATTCCCGCCTTCATCGCGGAGTTGCGAATTAGGTCTCAAAAATAAGATGTTACCCCATGGAGTAGATTCATCTTGTCGGCTTCTCTCAGCAGGTCCTCTCTGAATTTTGGATGGGCAAGTTCTATGATCGCCAGAGCTCTATCATGAGTCGACTTTCCCTTGAGGTTGGCTGCTCCGTACTCTGTCGCTAAATAGTGTGTGTCCATTCTTGGAATCGTTATGGCCGTCCCGGCCTCGAGTCGAGGCACCACACGCGAAACCTCCCCGTTATCGGCAGTAGAACGAAGAGCGATGATAGATTTCCCGCCTTTAGAATCAAAAGAGCCTCGAACAAAGTCCAATTGGCCCCCTGTTCCACTAATCTGCCATCCCCGCAAGTACTCTGAGTTGCACTGGCCCAGAAGATCCACTTCAATGGTAGCGTTGATTGAGACCATGTTGTCATTTTGTGCGATCAATGCGGGATTGTTGGTATAAGAGACAGGGTAGCTTTCCATCGCAGGGTTATCATTCATGAAGTCGTACAAGTCTCTGTCACCCATGGCAAAAGTAAAAACATGTCTCATATGGTGAAGATTCTTTCTCTTGCCGTTTACCACGCCTTTTTTTATTAATTCTACCAATCCAGGAGAGAGCATTTCCGTGTGGATACCTAAATCTTTATGATCGTCCAGATGTCGACTTATTGCATAAGACAAACTACCAATGCCCAGTTGTATTGTGGCCCCATCGGGCACCAGTTCGGCAACAACGCGGCCAACAGTCTCATCCTCCAATTTAGGTTTTGAAGGGGTTGCTTCCACAAGCGGAATGTCATTCTCCACGATTGCGTCCACCTCGGATATGTGAAGTATGGAATTCCCAAACACTCGAGGCATATACTTGTTGACTTCTACGATAAGCTTTCTGCAATTGCGGGCAGCCGTAGAGATGTAGTCGTTCACCGTGCCAAAAGTGAAGAAGCCCGCTTTGTCTATGGGCGAAACGGTAGTCATCGTGACATCGATGTCCATTGATTCCTTACAAAGTCTTGGTATCTCGTGAAAATTATTAGGTATGAAATCGTTTAGACCAATGCGAACAAAATCTCTGTTAACATCACTAACGAACCAGGAAAATGCATGAACACGCTCAGTAAGATCCCGGGATAAGATTGTCTCAGCAGCGGTCCGCATGGGTAGTAGCGAAAATATTTTGATTTCTTTTAGGTCACCGCTGCGAACCCTATCGGCAAGGGCTGTCAGCAGCGCTGGTGGTTCAGCGTTTGTCATTCCGTGCACAATGGTGCTGCGGTCCGATATATTAGCCACTGCTTCCGGTGGTGTGGTCAACTTCTTTAGGTATTCTTTGTGATACATCTTTGGCTACTCCTTACATGCATCCCTTCTAATTGTGTCACGGATTGAATCATATAGCTGTCGGAATTGATCCAGCTCACTAATCGGGCAACAAAACTCATTGAGCCATTACAAAATTCAAGAACGTTTCATAACCATTTTCACGGTGACGTTTGGTTCGGCACCGCGGTGCCTAATAATCCAGCTCATATACTTACAAACCAGCAGTTTCGGCCATATTATAAGCAAATTCTATGCATCCCATGGTGCAACAAACATGCCCGGATTACCGGCAAAAACTAGATGCGCACGCGCCGTGAATAATGTAACTCATCTTCGTCTTTCAAGTCGGAAATTGCCAGCAGCATCACTACTTTTCAGGCAACAATGCCATAATTTGTCGCGGGATAAAGCATTGCTTTTACAACGTGTAAAAAAATCCGACAGCAGATGTGTAGCTGCGTCGGAGAATTGAAATTACGTAACTGTTCCAAAAAAAGCTCCCTTGCAATTCAAAAGGCTCAATGTTCGATTCCCGCGCCATGGCACGTTCCTGGCAAGGCCGTTGCCTGGATTCCAAATCCATAGTAAAGATGGTCGGAGGCTTGGTGGGAAAGGAGATTTTCACATGATACGAATTTGTTCAAGGCTGCTCGCATTTTTCGCTTTGGCTTATCTGCTGCTCCCGGATTTGATTCTGGCTGCCGGGGAAAAAGCCGACATGCTGGTTGTTGTGGCGGATAGCCGAAGAGTTCATTGGAGTGTGTCCAGGTTCTTTGTCGATGTGTACAATACCAATCCTTTCATGTTCGGCATTTATTGCATCATCGTGACCGCGGCTTTGGGTGGGGGTCTGGGTCTCATAACGGATTTCATTATGAAACGCACCGGAATCGATCTGACCACCAGAAAAATAGTTGAACATTAATAATTAAATATTAGAAGCCCAAATCCGAATTAGCAACAAGGAGGTCTCAATATGGATTGGTTATATATGTACATGCCCATCTCGGGAATCGACATTTTCTGGCCCGGTTTATTGCTGATAGGGTTTTCCGTTGGGGTGATCGGCGGATTCTTCGGGATGGGAGGCGCAT
>JBKQRG010000176.1:0-10438 GCA_052144015.1 Desulfomonilaceae bacterium | reverse complement strand
CGGGGGAACCCGCTTTTTTGTCCCGCGTCCCGCGGGATTCCCGCACCCTCCGGCAATCCCGCGAAAACGCGGGACTATATGGCTGGCGGTCAATTAAGGGCTGCTACATATTCTCTTCTGTCATTTGAATACCCTCTTGAAGCCGCGGTTAATGAAACCTGTTCACGATCAACCAGCACCGGGCACTCTAATAATGGCTGCTTCCTGAAAAAGTGTCCGATTTCGGATTCTGAGCATGGCCGATCGCGGACCGCTCCGTCAACTATTTTTCACATCCATGCTCGTCACCCAAACACAGCGCAGTAATATCGGGTCATGGGGCAAAAGTTCAAATCGAAGCTCTCCATATCGTTATATCGGAAGGTCATCTCAGAAACGCGATCTAGGCAGCCACAGTCGGGTGATCGACGGCCAGCGGTGAACAGAAGCGGTCTATAGTCTTTCGAATCGACATACGATCACTGGTCGCAGATTTCTCGGTCCACAGGCCTTGCGATCCCTTGACCGGATAGTACCCGCAGGTGTTACGTGAGGGCACATGAAAATAGATTGACTGGATCTACCGGGGTTACGTACAATCCGACAGGGGCGGATAATATCTGTTAAAATATGTAAGTACCTGTTGAGCTTCCTGGAGCCCAGGAGCACGGCGGCACGGGTTCTTGGGTTAGCCGGACGCTGAATATAAGACCGAAAGCACTGCCCCCACGGGAACAGTGCCGTGTTATTCAACTTGAAAGCATTAATGCCCAAACGTCGATAATGCAGCCATAAAAAGGAGGGAGTATGAAAAACCTAGCGATGCTAATTATCGCTGTAGTGATTTTCAGCCTGGCATTCGCTCCCGTGCGAGTACAGGCGAAGGAAGGTCTGGCGGTCGTGGTCGTGGACGTCCAAGGCGATTTCACCACGGCTCATAAAGGCTCATTGGCAGTCCCCAATAGCGATCAGGCTTATTTGGAAAAAGTCGCCAAAACTACAGACGACTTGAAGAAGGCCGGCCTTCCGGTTTACGCCACCCAGGATTGGCATCCGGCCGACCACATGTCCTTTGCATCGAATCACAAGGACAAGAAGCCATTCGAGACTATCAAGCTGGACGACGGCCGCTCTCAGGTTCTCTGGCCGGCTCATTGTGTGCAGGGAACCAAGGGCGCAGAAATCCTGGTGAAGCCCGATCTTATCGCAAAGGTGATCCGAAAGGGTATGAATCCCAAGTTCGATTCATATTCCGGGTTCATGGACGACGGAGGGGCAAAGACGGAACTGGACAGCGTGCTCAAAGCCGCGGGCATCAAGACCCTGATCATCTACGGCATCGCCACGGATTATTGCGTGAAGGCGACCGCTCTTGACGCACTTAAAGAGGGGTACAAGGTTATCGTTATCGAAGACCTGTGCCGAGGTGTCGCCGATGAAACCTCCAAAACGGCATTGGAGGAAATGAAGAAAAAAGGCGCCCAGGTCTGGCCTTCTACGGATTTAGAGAAAATCAAGAATCTTTAGCCGGCTCAGAGGAAGAGGGGGAGAAGGAGGGAGAAGAGAGAATCGGGAAGGGACGTTTTTGCAAAAGTGCTCCGCGCACGGCGAACATGCATAACGCACCATCGAATTGTATCAATGGCTCTCAGCTTCACGATGCATGTTGGCCCCACGCCGAGTGGACCGAACCTCTCCCCCAAAAACTCTAAATGGCTTGCGGTGACCAGTCCTTCTTCCTTGGTGTGGACCAAGGAGACACGTTCAGGTTTTCATGGCCTCAGTCACTCGCCGGCAGAAGATCCCGGGGCTTGCATTCACCTTTGATATACCGCCAGCCATATAGTCCCGCGGCCTAGCGGGATTACCGGAGGGTGCGGGAATCCCGCTGGACGCGGGACAAAAAAGCGGGTTCCCGCATTTCCTTCCTTCCGGTTCCCGGTCTTTTTCTTTTCCTTCCGGAACTCCGGCGAGGGGCTTCCCGTATTTTCTTAGCTTATTTTTTTGAGCCGGTCTTCCCTGATTCTTTCGTGTAGACCAAATGAATGCGCAGGTTTTGGCCGTCAGTATAGTTCCGTACTTGGCAGCTGTTGTACGCCCCTATTTGCATCGGAGCCCAGGTGCCGTCACCGTCCTGACACTCTGCGGATAAATAAAACGTTTTTGGCACACACAATCTTTTGCCCGCCACCGCTAAATTCGTGTCGTCTCCTGGCTTATAAACCCAATTCCAGAGCGAGTTATTCTTGTCGCGATAATTCGGCTCCTTGGAATGGAACAGATGAACCATAATAGTTTTTGCAGTATCGTTGTGTATACACACCGAATACAGTTCTTCGCACGGACCACCGTTTTCCTGGCACTTCTTAAATGCATTCGTCGAAGCTTCGGCCGAAGACTGGTTGCTCGTCGCCCAGCCGGAGTTACCTTTTTCAATATTACCGGCCCAACAGCCGTATCGTGCCTTCATCTTTTTCTTCTCTTGGTCCCAGAATTCGGCAATATCTTGCAAGTTGGACCTTATACTTCCTCTCGTTTTGGCTGCCTCGTTCCTTTCCTTCTCCTGTTGTTTTGCAAGCACTTCCAGCCTGATTTTCTCAAGCCGTGCTTTTTCGTCTGCCCCCTGGTTCTGTGATCCCGTCTCGGAGGTTGTTGAGCTTAATTTCGACAGCTCCTTTTTGGCAAAGTCATTGCCTTGATCGCGAGCCTTTGTGAACCACTTGATCGCTTCTGTACGGTCCTTTGGAACTCCAAGGCCGTTTTCGTACATATGGCCCAAATTGGCTTGGCCATCCGCATTTCCTTGATCAGCGGCCTTTCTGATCCATTTCAGGGCCTCCCCGTAGTCCTTAGCCACTCCCAGACCGTCCCTGTACTTCGTTCCCAGATTGTTTTGAGCCTGCGCATTTCCTTGTTCGACAGCTTTCTTATACCACTTGACAGCTTCTTCATAGTCTTTGGCAATGCCGTGCCCATTCGCATACATTACTCCGAGATTGCATTGAGCCCATGCGTTTCCTTGATCCGCGGCTTTTCTGTACAATTTCAGAGCCTCCCCATAATCCTTGGTGACTCCAAATCCATTCTGGTACATCACCCCCAGCCAGTTTTGGCCGTTGGCATTTTCTTGTTCAGCAGCTTTTTTATACCACTTCACTGCCTCGTCGTAATCTTTTGCAACCCCAAAGCCGTTCCGGTACATACCCGCCAAATTAGTTTGAGCCCATGCGTCTCCTTGATCCGCAGCTTTCTTATACCACTTCACTGCCTCGTCATAATCTTTTGCAACTCCTAAACCATTCTGATACATCCATCCCAAGTTGACTTGACCCGAGACATTTCCCTGATCAACAGACTTCTTGTACCACCTGACAGCCTCATCGTAATCTTTAGCCACTCCAAAACCATCTCTGCACATCAATCCTAGATTGTTTTGAGCCATGGCATTGCCCAGTTCGGCAGCTTTTCTGTACCACCTCACAGCCTCTGCCTGATCCTTCACTACGCCTGAGCCATTTTTGTACATTGACGCCAGGTTATTCTGAGCACTCGAATTTCCTTGATCCGCAGCCTTTTTGTACCATTTGACCGCCTCACGTTCATCTTTCGGGACTCCAAGGCCCTGGGCAAACATGCGAGCTACCCACAATTGAGCCAGCGCATCGCCGGCCTCAGCGGCTTGCCGAAACCATTTCACCGCTTCAGGGTCCTTGTACATCTGCTCGACCTCTTTGCGGGCCGCATGATCACCGCGAGTACTGAGCAGGTTCCCGAGTCGTTCGGCTTTTTCCCTGTAATTCGAGGATGCAACTACAGCGGCTTCCGGCGTCGTAGGTGGAATAGAAGCCTGCTGCTGCAGGTGTGTCGGTGATGATGGGTTGAAATAAAAATCATCCTGTAATGATGAAGCAGTCCAGGGAACTTGTTGTCCTTGCGTTTCCTTCCGGACTTCTCGTAACACGTGCTTGAACGCCTGTTCAATGGGAATATCTTTTGTTTTGATAGCTTGAATAAGGTGCTTGGCGTATGGGCTGTTCCGATCCGTGCCGTCCGCGGCGACCGAACCGGGCGCCGTCGCGTAAGCGATAAAGGTCCCTGCAGGGGCATCCATCATGTTCAAACCTTTGCTCATGGATCGAAACCCTCTGAAGGGATTATTCCGGCAGGCATCAAGGATAAATATGTTGGCTCGGTTCCCGGATTCTTCCATTTGGGCAAGAATATAGCCTGCACTCACAGCCTTGTACTTAACATCAGCCTCAGACGTTATGGATCCCCCAAGCGGCATTAAATAGTTTTCACCCTGAACCTGAACCCCATGCCCGGAGAAGTAAAATAGTCCTACATCACCGTTTTGAATCTGCCTGACAAATTCCTTAACGGCCTCTTCGATCTCTCTCTGATCCGCGTTTATCTTCATCTGCACGGTGAATCCCAGGCCACGTAAGACATTTGCAATATCTTGCGCATCATGGGCGGGATTCTTCAATGGGGCATCTTTATATTCAGTATTGCCGATTACCAGAGCGACCTTCTTCTGATCTGAAGAACTCCGTCGCACAGCCTTAGTGGTCTGATCATCGGCTGCAGTTGAAAGGGAGGCGGCGCAGCAGAAGAAAACGAATTGGATCGATAAAATTCCTGCGCAGACGATTCGGAAAGTTGGCCTTTTGAGCAAGGCTGTGCACTTCATAGTTCCCTCTGTTGAATCGTCAGTATAGGAAATCGCAGTTATGCTGACGTACAAGATACTTCATGCTGAATTCTCTGGTCAAGTCCGATTTCCGTGTCTCCAAGGTACCTCGCGGTTCTATGCGGGTTTTACCGTCCATAGTAAATGCACTCATTTCTGCCGTTCTGATTTTATTAGTGGCAGAAGTGTTCAAGAAATGACAAAGTGATCGCGTGGCTATTGAAGTAACCTTTCAGTCACAGACGGCCAAAGAATGTCATTGCGAGCGGAGCGAAACAATCTCGCGGCTTCGGGGATTGCTGGTGGGACCGGCATCTTGCCGGTCATTTTAATGGACAGGCGAGACGCCTGTCGCAACATAGACTCCTCGCAATGACAAATCCACGCCCCTCCTAGCATGAGAGGTTACTTATTGCATCTCTCCATAATTGACAAATTGGAGGGCCTTATGTCATTTTCGGATCTCTTTCCCCACTAAACAGTTTGATGCAATTGTACGTCGTCTATCACGGCAGCAGGGATTGCAATCTTTGAACAAACCGAATCGCGGCTACAGGACAGGATCCAATCCGGAGAAGACGGAGATGTCAAATCAGGATATCAATTTGAGAGGCCAAAAAATGAAAATGGGAAGATTCCTCGTTATTGCAATATTGAGTGCTTTCATTATCTGCCTACCATTTAAGGTTTTAGCAGCGAATGATTCGGAAGACGACCCGTTGGAATTCGATCGATCCGGTTATTACAAAGACGTGCGGTTAACCGTTGGGACGGGCATGCCCTTGGAGTTGCTGCCAGGCAACCTCAACGATGCCGGTAACATAGGTATTTCTTTGAACCCGGAAAGGCCCGTCTTTTCAGCAGGAGATTTCCTGAGTTTCACTGCAAGCGTGGATAGAGACTGTTATTTGACGGTCATGTGCGTGTCCGAATCCGGTAAAGTCATTGTCCTTTGGCCAAATCGCGAATCAGGTTTGAACTCAACGGCACGGACCGGAGTCCCGATACGAATCCCCGCGCGAGAATCACGTTTTCAGCTCCAGGTGGACGGGAAACAACCGTATGAAACCATTGTCGCTTATGCAAGCACAGGCAGAAAAAATGTTTTAGATGAAGATCATTTGAGTGACATTCCCGCAACCGCTTTTCGGACGTTTAATGGAACTCCGGCCGGACTGGCAGACATTTTTCAAAACCAGGTCGAAACTATTGCGAATCGCGAAGCATGGGGGACGGCGCAATTGAACATGCGAATAGGCTCGGCCGGCGAAGCACTCGGTCAAAGTGAAGCGGACTCCAAAGCCGAGGAGAAACCTTTCGGACCTGTGGCGATTAAAGCGCGAGGCGGCGGGTATTTGTCGGTTGATAAGGGAAAAATTTCTTTTGTGAAAAAGATAACTCCGTCAGCCATATTTCATTTACAAACCGCTCCGGGCGATCAGGTGAAGGTAGTGGGTCGAAATGGAACGATTAATGAACCATTTGGTTTCAGATCCAACATGTTTATCTTTGCTCCACGTATTAAGAAGACAGGATTGAGCGACCGCGGCGAAAAGGAGTCGACTGCCGATACGCCCCGTCGGAGCCAGGCGCCAATATTCTTGTTGGTTCCGGTAAAGTTAAAACAACCCGGTAAAAAGGATATGCTCGATGATGACGAGATTGAAACCAAAGGATCGCTTTTTGAACAGGACCTGACCCGGAATTAGACAGGTTGTAGTCCGCCGAAGGACACGAGTTTACGTGTGACCCATCCCCATGTATAAAGGGAACAACCGAGGAGAAATCAAATGGGCAGCGACATAAAGGCGGTAAAATTAGCCGGAATCGTACTGATTTCGTGTTTTTTAGCGCTCAGTTTCTTATCCAATCTCTCTGCAGGGGACCAATCCAAATTCCTGTTCAAGCGAGTTTCTGTGGCAAAGGGAGGCGTTTTGACTCCGGGCGAGGAAAAGCAATTGGCACAGCTCAAGGAACTCAAGACCACAAAAGACCTTTGGGTCGCTGAGCTGAATCTCGACCTATTTCAGTCCAAAACGGTGACACTCAATATGTCCGAGGATAAATCACTCGGAGCAGTTACCGACAGCATTGAAAAGAGATCGGCGGATGATTTCACGTGGTTTGGGAAAATTCCTGAATTATCGGATACCGGCTCTGCGGTGCTGGTGGTCAAAGATGGACAAATGAGCGGGAACGTTTATGCCGGTTCTGATGTTTACCAAGTGGTCCCCCTCGCCTCCGGCCGGCATGCGATTATACATATCGATCAAAGCAAGTTCCCCGGAGATGAGGGCGCGGATCCTCAGAAAGTGCGCCAGATTCAGAAGGAGTTACGGGATAAGCATGGGGACAAGCGTTCTGATTTGGAGGATTCGGATTCTCTTCGCCAGGAGGCTGTAGCCGAAGAGGACGAAATCCCCGAGATCAAGGTCATGGTACTCTACACACCGCTTGCAAAGCAAAAAGCAGGTGGCAAGCCACAGATGGAAGCACAAATTCAGACAGCTGTGGATCTATCTAACAAGTCGTTTCAAAACAGCACTATTCGTTTGAAATTTCGGCTCGTGCATCAATTTGAGCTCAATGTTCAGGAGACCGGGGACATTGGGCAGGACCTCAAGGGATTCGTAAGCAAGGCAAATACGCCCGGTGATGAGGTGTCCGGGCGACGAGACAAGTATCGCGGCGACGTGGGCGTGATGGTCATTTCCCAGTGCCAGAAGACACCGGGAACCTGTGGCCTCGCCGCGGATATCGGAGCGAAGCCCGAGACTGCATTTTGCGTTGTGCTGCTGGAATGCATGAACAACAACCTTAGCTTCCCTCATGAAATCGGCCACTTAATAGGAGCACGTCACAATTGGGAAATGGACCCTACAGGCAAGACTCAGCATGGTTCGTGGTTTAAGGGCAAAGACAAGAAGAATCATTGGAGAACGATAATGTGTTACCCCTGCCCGGGCGGTACTTGTACTCGCTTACCGTTCTGGTCAAATCCGGAAACAAAGATCAAAGGCATATCCACCGGCTCAGCTGCCTGCTGCAACAACGCCGCTTTGTTGAATGCAAATGCCGTCAAAATAAGTCAATTCAGATAAATGGCACGTATTGTCCCGAAGAAAGTCTTCACTGAAAACGGCTGAAGTGTCATCACTCGATTGAATAACAAAATGAGGCATTACCCATGCTGAAGCTCAGAAAAGTTAATTCAATTTTTAAGTCGGTGCTTATCCTGGATTTGGTCCTATTCGTAATTTCCGTGCCTCAAGCGGGAGCCGATGACAAGAATGTCAGGTTAATAGAAGCGGCCGCTGCCGGTCAAACCGACAAGATCCAACAACTGTTAACGTCAGGTGCGGATCCCGGAGCCAAGGATCAGTTCGGTACCACAGCGCTCATGCATGCGTGCTGGTATGGTCGAACCGGTGCAGTCAAGCTCCTGGTTGAAGCAAAAGCAGATGTAAATGCGAAAAACAACAGGGGAGTTACGGCCTTAATGTGGAGCTCGCGCAACGGTCCTAACGGATTGGTAAAACTGCTTCTAGATCATGGCGCAGATGTGAACGCCCGAGACAACGATGGATCTACCGCTTTAATTTGGGCGGCAGGAGAATGGGACACTGAAATAGTCAATTTGCTGGTTTCAAAAGGTGCGGATGTGAACGTAAAGGACAAGAAAGGCAGAACGCCCTTACAACTTTCTCAAAAGGGATCGCATGATAAGACGGTTCAGTTGCTAAAAGCCCGGGGAGCAAAGGAATAAGGAAGATACAATAACCTCTCGGGCGGAATTTGTGCTAAGAACGAATCATGTGAACAGATAAATCGAAGTCAATAGCTGCAAGTCTAAACGCATGAAAATTGAATCCGATCCGGACCGCGACTCGAATGACGATGAAAGGATTTTGTTGAACAGATGTTTGACAGGAGATAGCGAGGCATGGGAAGAATTTTGCCAATGTTATTACAACACAATAGCCTCAATCGCGTCGTGGAAGAAATGGAGATTCGAAGCTCAAGATTTGGAAGATGTCACCCAGGACATTCTGACAGAGCTAATAAGATCTCTGAAAAACTTTGAATTCAAGAGCGATTTTCGCACTTTCGTTTACAAAGTAGCCGTTCGCACCTGCATTGCTCGTCTGCGGAAGAAATCAACCCTGAAGAGAAGTTGTCCTTCAATTACGGTGCCTGTCGATCCTATTGAATCCGGGAGAGAGGCGGCTTTGGGGCATATCTGCATTGAAATTGCCAAGAATCAAGAAGAGCTTCTGCTGGAAAAAGAAACTATTCATCGCGTGAAGAAGGCATTACTCCGTCTGGAGGAATATTGTAAGGACCTGATTAAACAAAGATATTTTGCGGAAATTCCATTCCACGAAATAGCGCGAAAGACCGGTGTCAAAACAAATACGCTGGTAATCCAGTTGAAGAGATGCCTTATTCGGCTACTTGGCATTCTGAACGAGGAAAACGTGAAATGACCGATTGCGCAAGACCCGACGTATCAGACCGACTATTGATGGCTCTTGCGCCTGAGGAATTTCCGGAAGACGCCCATGAAATCGAAGAGCATCTTAAGCACTGCCCGGAATGCCGAAATGAACTGGATGCGTTGAGGACCATACATAAAATAATAGGGGATCACAGACACGAATTGTCAGATGTTTTTGAACCTTGTCCGACTGCCGAGTCCCTCGTGGAATTTGCGCTGGGTGAACAAACGTCGCGGACAATCGAAGACCACATATCTTTCTGCCCGAATTGCGCGGAACAGGTGTCTCTGGTTGCAGCGCTTTACAAGGACTCGCCAGACGAAGCCACTCAAGTCGTACAAGATGCCCGGCCACTGATTCGGAAAGTCGTGTCCAAGGAATTAGGGTTGAAGGACGAATCCGATCCTCCGCCCGCTGAGCCACTGTGGCACAGGTTCATTCAATCCTTCCATGTGCCGTCTTTAGCGCTGGGGGCGGCAGCCGCCGTTATCTGTTTCCTGATCGTGGCCCCGTATCAATCCAAAGAACCTGGTTTTAGGCCGGCCCTCAGCAATGTGACCTGGGCGACGTCAACCAGTGTAACGCGGAAAGATAGTTCCGGCTTGCCCGCTACTCAAGCACCTCCACTCAAAAAAGTGGCCATACTCATACTATTGACTCCCGACTTGCGCTTGCCTGACAAAGACATCGATAAAATGTATTCCGAAATAGATTTAGCGGCACGTCTTGGGAGCCAGTATCAGTTCCTTTCTCCACATGAAATGAAACGAGTGCTGGCGGACAGATCAGGCCTGGATGCGCAATCAATATCAGAAGTCGCCTCGGAGAAAAGCGGCGCTAATTACGTGCTTCTCTTCGAGATCACACAATCCAAATCAGGCTACGATCTAAACGGGAGATTGTTCCGTAAAGGCCAAAAGCAAGAGTTTAGCGGTATATTCCAAACAGGCTTGTCGCTGCCCACAATTCCTTCAAAGATAAACAGTATAGGGAAAGAGCTGCTGCTCGACGCAGAATCATAGGGTACAGGGGAAGAAGTGGGGAGGAAAGAGAACCGGGGAGGGACGTTTTTACGAAAACGTTTCGCCTGGAGCCTTTTGCCAAAAAACTCCCGGAACCCCCTTCTTATTAATAACATTTGACCGGAGTTTTCCCTTGGGTCTCTTTCATCAGGGTTAAGCGCGTGATTTCGCGACGAATTTCGTTCTAGTTTGTGTATTAACATAATGAAGCGACATATATTGCATGAAAAGAGTTGACATTGAGT
>JBKQRG010000175.1:0-19483 GCA_052144015.1 Desulfomonilaceae bacterium | reverse complement strand
AAGAGTATATGGCTCAAGCCATAGAAAGTGTTTATACGTTGCACCTCCAACTGCATGGTTAAACCTCTTCCCCCAGATAGGCTTTGATCACTTCTTCATTGGACGAAATCTCCTTGGGGGTTCCCTCGGCCAGAAGAGTCTTATAACAGAGCACTCTGACCTTCTGAGAAATCCCGAAGGCTATGTCCATGTCGTGTTCAATGAAGACCATGGTTATCTTCAGCCGCTCCCAAAGATCTCGGACCAGTCGCACAATCTGTCTCCGCTCTTCAGGGCTCATTCCTGCGGTGGGTTCATCCAGGAGCAGCAGCTTTGGCTCGAGCGCAAGCGCCACGGCAATATCAAGCCTTTTTTGGTTTCCATGAGCCAGAGTACCGCTCTTTTGGTCGGCCATTTCCGCCAACCCGACGCTTTCCAGAATTTCGCGCGTCCTCTCATGGACGGCCGAGAGCTTTCTGAACGGCGTAACGATATTGAGGCTTCTCCTGTTTTTGCTGATGATCGTGGCGACAATATTCTCCGCCACAGTCATTTTGGGAAAGATATTGGTTCTCTGAAAAGCTCTGGCCATTCCCAATCTCACAATATCGAATGGCTGCATCCCTGTGATATCTGTCCCGTTGAACACGACTTTTCCCTCATCCGGCAGGTAATAACCGGTTATCAAATTGAACATGGTGGTCTTTCCCGCGCCGTTGGGGCCGATAATCGAACTCAGCTCACCTGCCTGGACCGAAAAGCTGACTTTGTTGAAGACCTGGCTGCCTTCGAAGGATTTCGAGAGGTTTTCGATGCGCAGAATCTCAGCAGACATGTTGGTCATGCTCCGTTGTAATGTTTCAGTCGGCTGATTCAGCTTTCTTGAAAATCTGTTGGTACAGGCCCACCAGGCCGCCCGGCGCAAAAAGCACCACAACCAGTAAGATCAAACCCAGTACGATAGCCCATATTTCCACCATAGCCCGGTGCGACTGTTGCAGCAGGATCTTCAGGAAAATCAGGACGGTGGAACCGATTACAGGACCCACCAAAGAGTACATGCCACCCACTAGGGTCGCCAGAATCGGTTCAGCCGATTTGCTCCAATGAAGAAACTCCGTTTGCGCAAAACGGTTCAATTCGGCCAGCAAGCCCCCGGCCAGCCCGGCGAACGCTCCAGCTATCACGAAATTCATCCATTGGTATCGTCTGACATTTATCCCAATGAATTTGGCCCTCTCCATATTTTCTCTAATCGTCCTGATGGTCAAACCGAAGGAGGAATTAACTATCATTCTCATCAACAGGAAACATATGAGGAAAAGCGCCAGGCACAGGAGATAGTAATTGGCCGGTCCGAGAAATTCGGGTCTTGGAATCCCGTGTATTCCATCATCTCCTCCGGTAAAGGTGTACCACTGAAAGGCTATCATGTACAGAAGCTGACTGAAGGCCAGGGTGAGAATGGCAAAGTACAGACCTATCAGTCGTACGCAGAACCAGCCTATTACGGCCGCCGCGACTGCAGAGGCCACCGGCGCTGCCAAGAGCGCCAGGAAAAGTGAAACGCCGGCCTTCTTCGTCAACAAGGCCACGGCGTAAGCGCCTACGCCGAAAAAAGCTGCGTGGCCGAAACTCACCATGCCCCCGAACCCCAGAATGAGGTTGAGGCTCATAGCAAATAACGCCATGATAATCATTTCCGTGGTCACCCAGATCCAGAATTCGCCGGTTTTGCCCAGTCCGGACAGAATGAACGGCAATATGAACAGCGCCACAAGCACAATTACAGAGGCAATCCTGTCTCCCAGCGGCGCCTTCTCAATCTTTGTTTTCTGCATTTTTCACCACTATCGTTCCGGTTTTCCAAAAAAGCCCCAGGGTCTGATAGCCAAGACAAGGGCCATCACGAAGTATGGAAACACAAGGGCCCAGCGACCTAGCGGTAGTTGGAAAAGAGTCAACCCCACCCCGATGATCAGAGACCCCAACAAAGCTCCTCCAACGCTCCCAAGCCCACCTATTACCACCACGGCAAAACACTCGATGATTGTTTGCATTCCGAGACCAAGATCAATATTCGCCAGCGCAGCCACCAGGACACCGCCGAATCCTGCCAACCAGCATCCCAGCATGAATGTGGATGTCAGCACCCAAGAGACGTTGACACCCAGCGCCCCGAGGGTGTCCGGGTAAGAGACCGCGGCCCGAATTATGTTTCCCGAGCGGGTCCTGTACAGCAACAGCCACAGGCCCAGGGCAATTAGCGGGCCGACCAGTAAGATGAAGACGTTATAGGTTGGTAGGGCCAATCCCAGAAAATCTACCGAACCTGCCAGGAGCTCGGGTCGAGCGACGTTACGAGGATCTCCTCCCCATATTACTCTCACCAGGTCGTCAAGGATGAGGACCAGAGCGTACGTGAGCAAGAGCTGCACAAGGTGCTCGCCACCGTATACACGTCGAAACAAAGTGATCTCGAGCCCAAAGCCCAGAAGCATGACTAACGGTGGGACTACCAGCAACAACAGAATAAAACTATACAGGGACCCGCTGACTAACAGAGTGGAAATGGAGAAGGCTATATACGCTCCGATCATGTATAGCGATCCGTGAGCAAAATTGATCACCCTGAGGACTCCGAAGATGAGGGATAGACCGGACGCTATAATAAACAAGAGCATGCCCTGGCTCAGGCCATTTACCAGCATAAAGATAAAGTATTCGATTGTCATGTCACTCTGCCGAAGACTCGGTTTTGAACCAAAGCACGGGAGGGAATCCCGGTCCCGTGAGAGTAGAAGGGAAGCTGGTTTAACTCTGGCCTGAGTACACCCCAGGCCAGCTTAACGGTTACCACCACTGTGATAGCTATTCCGGCTTTGGCGGCTTGGGCGGACTCAGTATCGCCAGGCCGTCCAGGACCTGGACGCCGTCCTGGTTGACACAAGTTGTCCTGAGCTTAACCCGGTTCTTATCCATCATAATTTCAATCACTTCCACGCGCGCGGTAATCGTGTCGCCAATATGCACAGGCGCGAGAAAATCCAGTTCCTGCCTCACGTAGATAGCTCCCGGACCGGGCAACATATTTCCTCCGACCCCGGAGATAAGGCCGGCTACGAGCATCCCGTGGGCGATCCGGGTTTTGAAAAAAGTCTTCTGCGCATACGCCTCGTTTATGTGCGCTGCATTGAAATCACCTGTAATACCTGCATAAAGATAAATATCGGACTCGGAAATTGTCTTTGCGAATTCCGCGGGATCGCCCAGATGAAGTTCATGAATTGTCTTTCCTATCATTACATTCTCCACACAACCGAGGCGAATGACCCGGGTCGGCTCGGCGCATTTATCAATCATCTAAATTCGCACATTTCGGTCTGCCCAATACGGCTCGCGCAGAACACGCTTGAGAGTTTTACCGGCAGTGCTTCGCGGAAAATCGTCCATAATCACTACAGAATGTACTCGCTGATACCGGGCCTCTACTCGCTGATTAATCCAGTCGCGCAGATCCTCAGCTGTGACGCCGCCGGCCTGGCGCAACAAGACAGCAGCTACCGGCGTCTCGCCCCATTTTTCGTGCGGGATCCCAAATACCGCTGTCTCCAGCACTGCGGGATGTTGCACAATAACTTCTTCGATGTCCCTGGGGTAAATATTGAGCCCGCCGGAAATGATCAGGTCCTTCTTCCGGTCCACAAGATACAGAAAACCTTCGTCATCAACATACCCCATGTCGCCGCTATGGAGCCACCCGTCGACGACAGCTTTCGCAGTGAGATCCGGCCGTTTGTAATAGCCTGACATGAGCATCGGGCCATAGCCGATGATTTCACCCACTTCGTCAACGGGCACATCTTCTCCTTGTTCGTTGACGATACGCATCCGGTTAAAGTGTGGAGGCACACCGACCGAGCCGGGTTTGGCCACATAATGTGTTTTGTCCAGGATAGTGAGAAAGCCTTCTGTAAGACCGTATAGTTCGTAGAATCTTCCCGGAGCGCGACGGTTCAATTCATCCTTGTGTTCTTGATGCAATGGAGCGCCCACGGTACAGAGCATCTCCACTGACTGCAGCGCTTCAGCCGAGAAGTTGGGCGCATGCATCATTTGGACTATCTGGGACGGCACCATGATCATATGCGTGACTTTTTCCCGCTTGATACACTCGATAAATTTTTCCGGGTTGTATTGCTGCTGCAAAATGTAAGTAGCCCCGAGGTAAAATGCGGGCATCAATGTCACAAAGGACCCATTGAAGACTATGGAGCCTGCATGGAGGACAACACTTTCCGGAGTGAAACGAAAACATGATGCCATGAGCGTGCCATACATCGCCCGACAACGGTGACTGTGCACGATCCCTTTAGGATCACCTGTTGTGCCGCTGGTGTACATGATGTTGTAGGGATCATCCGCGTCAATATCGACCCATCCCGGTTCCTGATCGCTGGCCGCTGCGGTCAGCATATGATAATCCCCGTACCCGGGTACGTCCGAAGCGTCGATGAGAAGATATCGGCCTGACGGAATGTTCAGGTCTGCGCGGACCGCATCCAAGTGTTCCACGAACGCGGAATTGGTAATTACGCAGACCGAGTCGGAGTCGTTGAGCATCGTGATGAGTCCCCTGCCGCGAGTCATCGAGCTGAGAGGCACAACCACCGCGCCGATCTTTGCCACCGCCCAATAAGTTTCCAACAATTCCAAGGCATTGGGAAGTATGGTGGCGATTTTGTCGCCTTCGGAAACCCCTAGCTTCAGTAACGTGTTCGCCAGTCGATTGACACGCTGGTTAAATTGGCGCCAGGTGAGACGCTGATCTTCAAAAACGACCGCAAGTTGGTCCGGTCGCCACTGGGCGTGGCGGGTAGGTAATGTCCCGATATTCATTTGAATCCTCCGCTCTCAGGCTACTTTTCCCCGGCTTGTAACTTTTTGACTTCTTCCACAGGTAACCAGACTTTTTCGGCAGGCACTTCTTCGACATTCTTCAACACGAGGTAATCCTTAAACCGGTCGTCTCTGCCTGTATAGCCGACGTAAATGCCCACGTTGGCCTGGTGGTCTTCCGGTCGAATGTAATGATCCCCGGTCAGAGACTTGTAGCGCAGCCCTTCAATGACCTTCACCAATTGGTCCGAGTCAGTGCTATTTGCCTTTTTGATAGCATCCGTGAGCACGGTGAGGCCGTCGTAACAGAAGATGGCCCAGTCATCCGGCCATTCGTTATATTTTTCATGAAACTTCTTGGCGAAGGCTTTCATTTCAGGGGTATCAACGGCATAGAAGGGGCAGCGGGTGTATCCCAAGAGCCCTTCAGGCATGTCCAAACCGGATGCCTTCAGCATGGTCAAGTCATAGATTGACGTGACACTTGCATTCTTGAAAATCCCGAAAGGCTTGGCCTGCTTAATGAAGCTGCTGAGTCCGCCTCCCCAAAGGCTGCTGTAAACGATCTCAGGCTTCTTTGACATGAGCGTGGGAATGTACGGAGAATAATTCGTTTCACCCACCTTGACCCAGACAGCGTCGAGGATTTCAACGTCCGGTTTTTGTTTCTTGAGATCTTTTTGGAATGCGTCCCACTGACTATGGCCGTACGCATAATCAGGACCGATAAAACAGTACCGCGTGTATGGTTTTTTGGACAAATACAGGGCAATTCCTCTTCCCTCTATCCCCGTATTCGGCACAACCTGGTACATATAAGGCTGAAAATCGGTTGTGGTTAATCCCTCCCCATTGCAGGTGTGAAAGCAGATGATTTTCTTGAATTCTTGGGCGACTTTCGTCAAAGCCAGGCCCACGCCTGTACTGGTCCCACCGAACAGGAAATCGCATTTTTCGCTCAGGATCAGTTCCCTGGCTGCATTCGCTCCAACATCCGGCTTCAGCTGAGCGTCGCGGATGAACAGTTCCAACTTCTTGCCGAGCACTCCGCCCTTGGCGTTGGCCTCTTCGATGAACAACTCCATGCCGGCTTTTTGGCCTTTATAGATTGCATTGGCAATGCCCGTTATGTCTGCGACAAGGCCGATTTTGATGGTATCCGCGGCGAAAGAATATCCTACACCTGCGAATGCTCCGATCAGGCAAAGGCATAAGATAATGGCTACGACCTGAAAGCTGTTGCGTCTCATGATCACCTCCGTACTTTACGATTTGCGGCATTAATTGATGCGGCGATTACAGGATCGAACCGGCCCTGGCGCCTGCATGATTTAACCGTAGCGCTGCCGGGAGATTATTCTCCCGATTCCACCTCTATCTCGGAAGCCCCATTCGCCAGGGCTTTCAATAAGTTAGCCAACAGTCTCTTCAAACCACCTGGCGAAAGTCGGTATTTTTTCATGAGTTGCTCGTCCGGCATCCCCTGGTCGAGGTCTGCGACAATCTCCGCCACCATTATGGTCTTCTTAATGGAGGCCGGCCCGTCTACTTGGCACTATGTTTTCGAAGGGGATTCACCGTCGTATTCAAAATAATTGACTTGGCCGCGGCGGTTAATACGCGTGACACTGTATTGTGACAGAGGGAGCACTGTAGTGTGAGGTTCGGTTACTGCGTAGTTGTACTACCAAAACTCGATCCCGCGGTCAGAAACCTTGCTGTTGATCGAAAGATGCGGTAAGATGAACCGTCACAAGAATAATGCTTGACCTGAAAAGGTCGATATTTCCTCATTATTAGGCACGCCAAAAACTAACGGATGAATCCGAGAGCTGTAACGTGTCCAAAAAACATCGCATTATAATTGCTGAAGACCACACGATTGTCAGAGACGGGCTACGCGCGCTCCTCGTGCTCGATCCGGATCTGGAAGTTGCGGGTGAGGCATGCGACGGCCTGGAAGTAATCAGGTGTGTGGAGAAACTGAGGCCGGACCTTGTTTTGATGGACTTATCCATGCCAAGAATGGATGGCATGGAGGCGATCGGGGAAATAAAGAGCCGTATGCCGGAGACAAAAATACTGGTTCTGACCGTTCACGAGAACGAAGAATGCGTTCTCGCCACCTTTCGAGCCGGCGCCAACGGATATGTTCTCAAAGAAGCTACCCACGCTGAGCTGATCATGGCAATCAAGACCGTTCTGGCAGGCAGGCGCTATATCAGCCCGGCGATTTCCGATAGAGTCATAGAAGGATATTTGGAAGGGAAAAAAGGTCTGGCGGTTGAATCATCGTGGGATACGTTAACCTCACGCGAACGAGGAATTCTGAAGCTGGTCGCCGAGGGCTATAAGAACAAAGAGATTGCCGATTTCCTATGCATAAGCGTCAGGACAGCGGAAAAACATCGCTCGAATCTGATGAAGAAGTTGAACCTCCATAACGTGTCGGCCATCACGGCCTTTGCCATAGAAAAGGGGCTTACCCGCGGATAGATTTTCTTTTATCTTCGGGGCCACGAACATCGAAGAACCGCGCCGGTCGGCTCATACGCCTCGATGGCGAAAGATCCACCTGAGAATTCGGTGCGTTCCCGCATACTGGCAAGACCGAACCCTCGCCTGTCGCTTGCACCGGCAATCTCGTCATCTCGATGAAGTCCCACTCCATTATCCTGAACGGTCAATTCGATTCTGCCGACCTTTTTTTCCAGGCAGATATGCACAAAATCCGCATTGCTGTGTTTGCCGACATTGTTCAGAGCTTCCTGCAACACCCTGAATATGACGATCTTCAGGGGCTCGGTCACGTCCTCTTCTTCAAGGCCGATCTGCTTTTCGACCCGGATATTCAAAAAACTCGCCTGAAATTCCCTACAAAGCCAAGCGATAGTAGCCAGAATACCCACCTGATCGAGTGTAGCCGGTCTCAAATCCATTGACATTCTTCGGACTTCTTTGATGGCGTTTTGAATCATCGGGATGATCGGCGCCAAGGATTCGGCGCCGGTGGGGCTTTCATCGGCTTGTCCGATGGCTTGTTCCAGCCTGAATTTGATAGCCGTCAACTGTTGGCCGATCCCATCGTGTAGTTCCTGCGCTACCCGCTTTCTCTCTTTTTCCTGGGCCCTCAGAAGCTGCGAAGAGAGCAGCCGCAATTGCTTCTCCGAATGAGCAAGCGCCTTCTGAGCCTTCTTCCGCTCCGTGATCTCCGATCGTAGCTGTTTGTTTGTTTTTCTCAGTTCAGCGGTGCGTTCTTCCACCATGCGCTTGAGGTGAAGTCGGTGTTTCTTCAATTCCTCTTCGATCAATTTGCGCTCTGTGACGTCGCGCATGATGCCCCGAAAGCCGATTCCCTGACCATCCGAATTCAAAATAGTTGATGCGGAAACCTCCACAAATCGCTTGCTTCCTTCCCTTCTGACTATTGTCCAGTCGCTCGCCGTGGCGGGCGTTCCGGTCTTATAAACCTTGTGGAAGACCTGGTAGGTCCTGGCGTGATTCTTCTTTTCAATGTACAGGTGATAATTTTTTCCTATTAGTTCCTCGTGGGGATACCCTAGTATTTCGCAAAGTGAGCTGTTGGCAAAAACGTGGGTCCCGGCGAGGTCCACTTCGTAATACCCCTCTTCAATGTTTTCGATAATGGTCCGATATTTCTCTTCTGATTGTCGCAGAGCTTCTTCTGTAAGCTTTCGCTCGGTAATGTCCGCCATAAACCCCAGGGCAGCGGGTCTTCCTTCCCAACTTGTCAGCGCAGAGTCGATTTCTACCCACTTCTCATTTCCGTTGCGGTCAACCATCCTGAATGGGTACCGGCTCGTGATATTCTCGCCTTGTATTCTTTTGTAATGGCGTTGGAGAACCATCGCCCGGTCATCCGGATGGATGAATTCAGTAAATGGTCTGGAAAGCAAGTCTTCCTGTGAATGCCCGATGATTTCCACAATCCTCGGGTTAAGAAATCGGAACATTCCCCCGGAAGCGATGAAAATTCCCTCATGAGCATTCTGCACCATCAGCCGGAATCGCTCTTCTGATTTTCTCAGGGCTGCTTCAGATATCTTGAGATCTTGGATTTCCCGCATCAGTTGGGCATTCAATTCCTTCAGCTCCGGCAAGCCCCGCTTTACACCCATCGGGGCGCCCAATCTCCCAGAGCCATTTCTGATAGGTTCCTCTCCTAAGCTATCTTGGCGGGACATGACATACTCCTGAATCGAAGTGCAATTTCGCTAAGATCTTCGGCTGGAAAGATTCAATCGACTTATGCTGTTGAGACAACGCTATGAAAATGCAAGAATTAAGTCAAGCCGACAGAGGACTTTTGTCGCACATGCTCACCACCTGCCCCGGTTGTAGCATGACCTGCGCCCCGGAACTGGTCCAGGTTCAAGTTAGTATGGGGTAAGACTCGGGCCAAACAGGGAGGTACTCTCCCAAGAGGAAAACGTACTATACCTCTAACTTAACAAGTGGTACATAATTTGGGGACAGGCCTCCTGAAACCGAGACTCTCCTCTAATTAGACATCCCAAAATTACCATTTTCGCTGTTGGAAGTTTTCGTTGGGCACTTTATTTCGAGTACTCGTCCCTTAATTTTCGCTTCAACACTTTTCCGGTCGGCGACATAGGGAGTTCCGCCACCACACAGATTTTTTTGGGAACCTTGTAGCCTGCCATCCTTTCCTTGCAAAAGAGGATGATTTCTTCCGTTATGATATCTTGTCCGGGCCTTGGCACGATGAATGCTGTTACAGCCTCTGACCAATATTCATCGGGCTGTCCTATTACCGCAACTTGGTTCACATGCGGGTGACCGAGAATGACGGATTCCACCTCCTGTGAGGAAACATTCTCGCCTCCTGTTTTGATCATGTCTTTCTTACGATCGGTAAAGTGGTAGTATCCATCCTGATCCATGAATCCCATATCACCAGTATGGAGCCACCCATTGGCAAGGGTCTTCTCCGTGAGTTCTTCTTTCCTCCAATAGCCATTCATTATAGCCGGTCCCCGAATTACCAACTCCCCAACCTGGCCTGGAGGTAGTTCCTGATCGTTTTCATCAAAGACTCTTACAGTTACCCCCGTATCGGAAATCCCGATCGAGTTTATTTTTTCTTCAAAATCCTCCGGCGCCGATGTGGTGCCGACCGGAGAGCTTTCAGTCTGTCCCCAGTAATTGCGCCATTGAATATCTGGCTTGATGCCTTTCCACCTTTCCAGAATGCCTGGAGCCATGACCGAACCAAATGAGATGCATTTCTTTAGTGAGGATAGATCAAATTGTTCGAAACCTGGAATAGAAGGTAAAGCATGGTATAGGGTTGGAGGATAGATCCACATGGTAACTTTTTGAGCTTCGGTTGTCCGCAAGATGTTCATTGGATCCGGAGCGTAGGCAATGATGGCCTTTGAGCCGAACGTTATAGAAGCAAGTAGAACAGTTGTGCCGGCGACGTGAAAGAGAGGAATATCAATGACCAAAACGTCTTCCCGCCTGAAATCGCAATCACATGCCAGATGGAGCATACTCATGTAGTAATTAAGATGAGTGGTCACAACACCTTTTGGAAAGCTCTCGGTACCCGTAGTGTACATCAAGGTTGCCATGTCGTCGGAATCGATAACGACCTCGGGCTCTGTCGCCGGGTACTTGTCCGATAGAAAATCCTTCATATTGACGAAATCAGCCGGAATCGGTTTGCCTGAACCAAAATCGAACCACCCGAAATGCTGCACACTGGGAAGCCTCGGTCTGACAGGAATGATGGACTCCACAAGAGAATCCTCAACAAAAAAAGCCTTCGGTTCCGAATCTTGAATAATGTAGACTATCTCCTCCCCTTTGAGCATGAAATTAATTGGTACCGGCGCCGCCCCGATCTTGGTCAGACCGAGGCGGTAATAGATGTAATCCAAACAGTTGTGAGTCATGAAGGCAACGCGGTCCCCTTTGGCTATGCCCATTTCCAAGAATGCGTTGGCTGCCCTGCAGCTCTTTTCATTGAGCGTCTTGAAATCGATTGTCTCTTGTCCGGCAACCAAGGCAGTTCGATTGCCGAACCTTAAAGCAGATCTCGTAACCAGATCCCCCAAGGTTGCCCGCCTCAACAGGTTCTCCTGCAATCTATTCAGAGCCATAATTTCCCCTCCTTCCGTTTTTCACGTGGTTTTTCAAGGCATTTCATTACGGAACTTTCCTGTGGGAACATCGAACCCGATTTCGTCCATTCTGACGGATTCATGGGTTTCCTCTGCGGGCAACGCCTTCGTTGACGAAGCGGCATAGCCTCCTGCTGCCAAACGCCGTATTGTTTCGACGATCTCCTTGGCCGAAGACGACGGCCCAAAGGAAGCGGCGACCCCCATCTCCGCGAGTTTCACTCGATCGCCTGGGGTTATTATTGATCCACCGACGATGACCGGTATTTCCGCCTTCTGCTCTGTAAGCAGTTTCATGAGTTGAGGAACGAAATAGAGGTACTCCCACGAATGACAGCTGAGGCCGATCAAATCGACAGCTTCTTGAATGCTCGTTTCAACTATCATTGCAGGCATGTTGAATCTTCCGGTATAAATGACCTCCATTCCCGCGTCCCTGAGTATTCTCGACACCGCGACTGCACCCACCTCGTGTTGATCCAAGCCCAGAATGCTGATCAGTACTCTGACCCTATGCATAGCAAACAGCTCCTTAAAGCGGTGACTCCATCAGACCGTGGGGATCGTACGGAAAACCGTAGGCCATGCGCAGCACTCCAGCAATTTCCCCCATTGAGGCCTCCGATTCCATCGCGGCTATAATTGGATATATCAGGTTCTCATCATCCGTTTCGGCCTTTTCATAAACGTTCCGGAGAACGCGCTCGATCAGCTTCCGGTCGCGGTTCCTCTTGAATGCCATTATGTGCTCCACGTGTGCCCAGCATGGCTGGATCTTGAGCTCCGCCACGTCTCGTAGAAGATTGTCTTCGTGATCGGGCACAACATGAGCGTTCACCCCGACCTTTGGCAGTTCACCACTGCTGATCTGGCTGTAATATCTGTCCATGCGTTCCTCAAAGAACTTCCTAAACCACCCGTTGTCCGACAACTCCGCGGGGTTCCCTTTCGCCTCTATTTCCATGATCATGTCCCAGATACGTTTTTCCACCGCATCGGTAAGGGCTTCAACGTAGTAAGACCCACCGAGCGGATCAGCCACTTTGGAGACATTCGACTCAAGATCGATAACCTGTTGTGTTCTCAATGCCACGAGATGGGATTCCGGGCTGGGCGTCCTATATGCCTCGTCAAATGCGGAAATCTCCAACGCGTCAACGCCCGCCAGGACCAACGCCATAGCCTGAAGAGTCCCGCGAACAATGTTGTTGACCGGCTGCTGTGCGGTGAGGGACAGCCCCGAGGTATGACAGGTAATCACCACTGCCCACGACCGGGGATCTCTAGCCCCAAACTCCTCTTTCATCATTCTCGCGAAAAGCCTTCTGGTGGCCCGTATTTTTGCAATTTCTTCAAAAAAATCCACACCACAATTGACCAGGATCGCAATCCTGGGAGCGAAGCTGTCTATGTCTACACCTCGGTTAAGCACATCATGCACCACGTGCCTGAGTTCAACAAACCCCAAGGCCATCTCTTCCACCGCGTTCAGCCCCGCTTCGCTGAAAAAATACGTGTCCTCCACGAAGGAATGGAACTTCGGCGTCTCTCTGGCACAAAACGCTATGGAATCCGATGACAGGCGCAGGCGCAGGCGAAAGGGCATGCCCATCGCATACCCGCAATCCTCGGCATAGAATGGTGCCTGAAGCACCGAGCCTCTCAGTTTGTCAGCAGGAAAACCATTTTCCTTCGCAACGAGATATAGGCCAGGCAGCGCAAACGCGGCGGGAACAGACGAAGAAATGGAAATTGCCCCCAAGGGAATGTCCCTATACAGCTCCCTGTAGTCGTTTAGACAACACAGAGATACGCCCTGCGTTCCAACCGTATTCACTGCAAGCGGGTGGTCAGGATCCATACAGGCCTGCGTCGGACTGTCGCCGATCACGTCGATGCCCGTCTGTCCTTTTTCAAGAAGGTACTTGAGCTGTTCATTGGATCGTGACGGATCACCTTCGCCCGAAAGTTGTCGTTGAATCCATCCTCCTTTCCGCTCACGCAGCCTCCCGCGTGTGAATGGAAACTCGCCGGGAGCGTTGAGTTGTCGCCGATAATCGAGATTGATAACGTCTTCGGGAGTATAGACCGGCTTGAGCGGTATTCTTGACCGACTATGTCGCGCCATTTTAGGTGGTCTCCATGGGCAGAGATTTGAGTGGGGACTCAAGCCCGAGTCATCCAACGTGGGGGCTCCCCGCGACATCCTTGCGGCTTCCCAAGGTCGTCACGTTGAGCCTGAGTCCTCCGTCGATGCAAATTTCTTCTCCGTTGATGTAGGCGGCACGATCAGATGCAAGGAATGCTATGAGATGGCCCACTTCCTCCATCGAACCCATTCTCTGAGTTGGTATCCTGGAGACTCCAGCGTTCCTGATTTCCTCAGGCATCTGCCGGACAAGTTCCGTCTCGATCAGCCCTGGAAGTATGGCGTTGCAGGTGATTCCGTCCCTGGCGTGTTCCAAGGCCACGGTCTTGGTGAGACCAAGCAGGCCGGCCTTGCTGGCCGAGTAGGCTACCTGCCTGTCAAGCCCTCTGATCGCGGCTAGGGAAGCTATGTTGATAATCCTGCCCCATTTACGTTCAATCATCTGTCCGATGACTTCTTTGATCATATTAAATGCTCCCGAGAGGTTCACCGAGATCTCTCGACTCCACGCCTCGTGAGTCATCTTGGTCATCCGTGCAATGTTGTTGACGATCCCCGCGTTGTTTACGAGGATGTGGACGACGCCCAGTTCCTGCACGATCTTCTCTACACCTTCGTGCACCTGAGAAGGATCTGCAATGTTGAAGACCGCGGCGACTGAACGGGTGCCCAGTCGTTTCACCTCTTCCGCGGCGGCTTCGACTTCGGGCAAGATGTCTGCAACCGCCACGGCCGCGCCTTCGCCCGCCATGACCAGTGCTGCAACTCGCCCTATGCCTCGGGCAGCCCCGGTTATCAAGACTACTTTGTCCCGCAGTAACATACCTGATCTCCCGACCACATTGAGACCAACGGTTTGAGAGCAACAAACACCGGACAGCGACCGCCCTAGCATGCTTCGCAATAGACCGGTGGTTGTATCAGACGAACCGTGTCGTCTCCTCTTCTGTCAAGGCGCCTCTTCACACTCACAGTTCAAGGAACGCCATGCGGTTTCCGGGAAGCCGGGGCCTGACTGTAGTCACCAAAAGGTGCGTCACGCTGCGCTATTGCCTCTCCGACCCCTTTTCCCATCGCTGTCTTCACGAAGTCCAGGCCCTCTGGAGTGTTGCGCATGTACCCGTCCAAAATGCAGCCAAGAAGTTGAGTGCTATGCAGGCCCATGTTTTCGAAAGCCTGGTTGATCGCCAGCTTCATTGCCGCAAGCTGTGAAACCGGGCATTCGGCCATTCTTTGCGCCCAATACATGACTTCCTCATTAAGTTTCTGCACCGGCACCGCTCTGTTGATCAGACCTATCGCTTCCGCTTCTTTACCATCTATGGAATCACCCGTGAGTGCGAGCAATTTCACCCGTGTGAGCCCCAACCGGTAGATCCACATTCCGGTAAGATAACAACCCCACACCCTTGAATACGGCGTTCCGAATCGGGCGTCCTCAGAAGAGATTATGACGTCGGCCAGCAGCGCCATATCTGACCCCCCACCTACGCACCAGCCGTGAACACGGGCAATGACGGGCTTTGGACTTCGCCAGATGCTCATCAACTTCGGTACCGGGCCCCTGAATGGGCTTGTAACAACCATCATGTCTTCACCCGGGTCCCATTGTCCGGAGCCGGACGGCAATCCCCATCCGGAAAAGTGGTCCAAGTTTTCCGAGAAGTCGAACCCCGCGCAAAACGCCTTGCCCGCTCCCTGCAATATAATGACCCGCACTTCTCGATCGGCATTTGCCAAGGCTAATGCGTGTTCAATTTCATCGGGCATCGGCGGCCTGATCGTGTTGAATTTTTCCGGTCGGTTGAGCGTTATCGTTCCGATCCGGTCTTGCTTTTCGTACAGAATCGTCTCGTAAGCCATCTCGTTTCCTCCTCCCGCAATCGGGTTCCATCGGGCATATGCGAGCGAAATTCTTTCTGCCGAGAATGCTGAATCGAAAGACAGCCAGTGCGTTCTTGACCTTGTCCCCGTTCACGTGAAGCGCCCAATGCTTTGAATCATGTTCACGGTAATCTGCCGTCATGCGCTTCCTGCTAACGCCTGGCCGGAGCCGTCCCATCTATAATGATCCTTTGGGCCAGCCTCAATGCTGGTTTAAGGAATGTATTTTCCTCCCTGTGCTGGGATTTGATGGCCTCAAGTTGCACGATTCCCACAAACATACCCCAAATCACATCCCCTAGCTGATAGACGTTGGACTTTCTCAACAGCCCCTGCTTGATGGCGGACCTTAGTATCCTCCTCAAGGTTTCAAAGTTGCGGCGACCCTTGTTATTCAAGGCCAACTGAATGTCGGGATTGAGTTCCCACACGAGTCCGGTTTGTTGAAAAAGCTGTACGATTCCAAAAGTTACTGGTTCTTTCTCATACGTTTGGAGCAGTCTCTCGAACAGATTGCGGATCAAAGACTCTCCGCTTTCGTATCGGTTTCCCGCGACTGCGCTTTCTATTGCTGCCAGATGTGTTCCGATGTCTTCCACCACGGGGAGCATCAAGGAAAAAAAGAGGTCATCCTTCGTCTTGAAGTAAGTGTAGATGGTGGGTTTGCTGATCTCGGCTTCGAGAGCGATTTCGTCCATCGTTGCCTTGATGTATCCTTTTGAATAGAAAATCTGTTTCGCCGCGTCAAGAATGCTCTGAATCCTCTGGGATCTCTCCCTTTCACGCCTCTTTTGAATAAGCTTTCTGCGCCTGTCCTGTATTGATGGAATCTCTTTGCTCATAACTCGTTGAGACACATTAAGGTGTGCTGAGGATACTCACGTCTCTCACTTACGCCGGTAGCGAGGAGGACCATTTTGTCCGCCGCCCTCGACAGGCCATGTGTTGAATTCGGACGGCGGGGGACTGTCGCATCATTTGTGCCGCCAGACTAGGAAGCGCCGGCAGACATCGACGTAATACGCTCTTCTTTCTTTCTTTACTCTTGTTAAAGTATATTGACAATGAGTCAGATAGCTACCATCAGTTAACCACTGAGTCAAGCCAAATTTAGGGGCGACCTGCCCCCAAAACAGTAACTGGAGGAGGTATCCATGACCCTAACCAAAGCCGATATAGCCCAAAAAATAGCCGATGACTGCGGATTCATAAAAAATGAGGCAGCCGAGGTTTTGGAAAAACTCCTCGAAATCATCAAGACCAGCCTCATCGCCGGTGAATCAGTCATGATTTCAAGCTTCGGAAAATGGACCCTCAAGTCAAAGCAAGCGCGTAGAGGCAGGAATCCGCAGACCGGCTAGGAGATGGTCCTCGTTGCCAGGCGAGTCGTGACCTGGAGTTATTCGCCGGTATTGAAGAAGACGGTAAAAGGTTCCGAATAGATCCTGAAGCGGCGAGATTATATGGGTTCAAGACCGTACTCGTAAGCCGGGCGCAGCTTGGGCAAGATCTTCCCCCTAATTGTCGCACAACAAAGTCGCCTGCCTTCCTACTGAAACTCTCCTCTAACTTTAACTCTCAAAATGCCCACTTCCGCTGACGACATACAGCGCCATGGTCTAAGAAACGGGTTTCATGACCGTGAGGTCAGCCACGCTGCAGGCGAGGTATATTAAAGCGCCAGAAAAAGCGGGGGAAAAGGCTTGGGGGAAAAGGGGCGGTGGCAATCGGAAAACCAGCTCTGGGAGCTGGCAGTCCCAAGGGGTTTCGAACCCCTGTCTCCGCCGTGAGAGAAATCTTACCTCATTTCCAAGCGTTATCATAACTACCTTTTACGTTGAGAATTTCAGGACTTGTCGATTTCGAGCATGGACGTGTTTGAGACCTTTTTACCCTTTTTAGGAAGATTTTTTCCAAAAATGGCCCCAACGGCGGCCCCCATGAAGAGGGATCCGGGTTCCCTCTCATTTCCCATGACCTCGCTGAATTTTGCCGGTGTGGCTCTTAGCATACGAACCGCCAACACAGCGGCAGAGCTACCGCTTCGGAACGTATCAGGGCCCGATTTCCCCTTACCGAAGTCATTGACCTCCCGTTGGGATACAAAAGCTCATATCAGGCAACGAAAATGGCGAACGCATACCTCGAGAAATTTAGGCCCAAGGAATTTGACGGCACAAAAGTCATGTATTTCCATGCCTCGTCGCCTCATCGTCTTTTCACTAAGAAACCGGTGGAAAAATTGGAAGACATGAAAGGTCATTGCTGTTGCTCTTCGCGTTTATACTGCGGGCGATTGCTCTGGAATACAGGGGCAAGTCAGATCATGCACGCTGGCGCAGCCTGTGGGATGTTTGTCTATTCTTGGGCAGTTTCGTACCAGCTCTCTTATTGGGTGATGCATTCGCCAACATTTTTCGCAGGATACCACCCCTCTCATCCGCAGAACAAATTGTGTCATTTTACCGTAAGCGAAAGAGTCCTACTAAATATTGTCATCTGATGTCCCTCAACTTTCGGATCGGTGTACCGATTCGTGTCGTAGATGAGACTTGTTCGGACTTTATATTCGCCCGGTCCTAACTCTGGATCCCAGGTTAGAACACGCTCCTCACCGGCCCGAATGATGGTCTCATGTGGTCCCTGCTCATCACTCGCTGCCAGCGCAACGTCACCGCGTTTCTTGTCTTCTTCCAGAAAAGCCTTGTCATCAGGACGGTCTCCATGCCACGGGGCAAACATCCAGTCCCGTTTTGCGACGACAGCGCCTTTATCGTCAACCACATCCGCTTTGAGATAAATTGCTCGCCGCCGTGAGCCTGTGGGAACGGAATGACCCGCCCCGATATTTGTGAGATGCAATCTGAGAGCAGATGTTGATTTTTTCTCAGTCACAATAGCGATACTCAACGCGGTTGAGATTCCCTGGGGTGAATGACCCCCCGTCCACAGGTGTCTTGCCACTGCTCTAATTGGTACATCCTCATCTTCAGCCGACTTCCGAAGAGTCCGAGCCATGTGGCAGTCTTGACACTGCTCAGAGCCCAACCCTGGTTTGTTGAAATCATCACGCCATTCAAGAAACGTTTGCAACTGTTTGCCGACTACTCGCTTGGATGCCGAATGGCAATGGGCACACATGTCAGCGGTCTTCATACTCGGCTCTTTGACAGTCGTATGTGGCGCTGCCGCGCCGTAAGGCCCCCGAATCTTTCCGTCCGGAGTGAGATGGCAACTGGCGCAAGTAATACCAAGTGCCTTTTTAGCCAGAGGCTCCTGTTTCGATTGTTCGGCGACCGGCTTGTTCAAATCCGGGAGGTCAAAAGGCTCAGGATAGTGACAAGCACTGCACAATGCGAATTCACCTTTGACGCTACCGTGCGGCGGCTCAGATATTATCCCTGATACTGAGTGTGCCGGTCCAGCAGTTAAAACCCTTCCCGTGAGGGATAGCAAGCCTTCTTTCTCGGAGTTGTATATCACATCTGCGCCAAATCCGTAGGCGTACTCCCGGTACATTGCCTGGTGGCATTCCCCGCACTCAACTGAGGGGGTACCAGTCCCCTTGGGAAAGTCTTCTGCTTTGGACTCGGTGGCGAGATTCTTTGTGTCCGTTGCCACCAGCTGCTGATGGGCGCAGGCCGAGAACCGATCCCCCAAGTAGAAGTGCATCAAAATCCCTATGGTTACCAAAATCACCACGGCAATAACGGTTGGCCTTTTCATGAGCCTCCACCTCTCCGAAATTGATCTAAGACAGAAATATCCTGCCACATTTCGCAGAGAAATGTTCCCCACTCAAACTATTTCCCTTTCGGAAGTCCTACACTCTGAGCACCCATTATCTTTTGGGTTGGCCGCAACTTCAAAGCCTGACCCAATTTTTCCTTATCGATAGAAACACGGAAACAAGTTGGCAAATTCTCGGAAGCGCAATACAGATAGACGTTTTCGGCGATAAAGCCTGTATCCATTGAGGCCAGCATCACTTTGCGCGCTTCGTCCGCATCACCCATTTTCTGAAAATCAGCGACGTAGACGAGATTAAGGGGCGCATCTTTGAACCGGTCTACTTGTGTGTACGTCAATGCACGATTGTCTCCTGGCACGACGGGGATCAGAGCATTTCCCTTCGGATCATAAAGATACATTCCCTGAGTAGTGGCGACATAAACATCAGTCTCCTGCCAATTCACCGCGGCAGGCGCGGTTCGTTTGCCGGAATCTGGGCGGTTTATGCCCCATGCAGCCCAAAGCAGGTTTGAGAGCGTCTGTTCGGGAAGTTTGTCACCGCTGTATTCCCGACTGGTTTTCCTATCTTTGAGTGCCTGCGCCAGGGATTTACTTGAGTCCAATTTGGGTTCGGGTAGTTGAATAGGCTTCATCTCCTGGCCGAAAGCGT
>JBKQRG010000174.1:0-42327 GCA_052144015.1 Desulfomonilaceae bacterium | reverse complement strand
CCTCTGGCTCGGCCTTCAGCGGCTCGACGACATCGCCGGCGTCTATCAATTCATGGCTCCCTTCGTCGTCCCACATCCTCAAGACCCTCCGGTGTCCAGCAACCCCGGTTGTGGGTAAGGATCAGATGATGCGGAGGGGAATCTGCCCAAACTCAAAGACTTTCTTCAAATCTCCGTGAGACTTGATTTTGAGAAGGCGGAATGAGAGCCGAAAAAATTCCACAGCCCACAGGCCGAGTGTCAATTCAATAACGGAAAGGATCCCGCCATGTTGGGACAAGAAGTGTTGCAGAAATTCGTCTCTATTCTAAGTCCGGAGCGCTGTAGGACCTCGAAGGAAGATCTCTTAACATACGGGTACGACGCAACTATACACGAGTACCTTCCGGACGCTGTCCTCTTCCCTAAGACCACGGGCGAGGTCTCCGATATCATGAAAGTGGCTTGGGCCAATAACGTCTTTGTCACTCCCAGAGGAGCGGGATCGGGTTTGTGTGCGGGAGCCCTGGCCAAACAGGGTGGGGTCGTAATTTGCTTTACCATGATGAACCGCATCATAGAGATAAACGCTGCAAACCGCTACGCCGTCGTAGAGCCTGGAGTCGTCATTGCCGACCTTCAGAAGGCCGCTGACAGCGTCGGCCTCTTCTATCCGCCTGACCCCGGCAGCGCAGCGGTGGCATGCATGGGAGGTGCCGTAGCCATGAATGCCGGGGGAATGCGGTGCGTCAAGTACGGGGTTACCCGAGACTATCTCTTGGGCCTGGAGATTGTCCTGCCGACCGGCGAGGTGATGGTGACCGGTACGGTTACTGCCAAAGATGTCACAGGGTACGACTTGACCCGCTTGATCTGCGGCTCGGAAGGCACGTTGGCGCTGGTAACCCGAATAATCGTCCGTCTCATTCCCAAACCTCAAACCAAACGGACCCTACTTGCTGTTTACAATAGCATCGATGACGCCGGAACAACGGTATCCAGGATCATTGCATCGGGGTTCGTTCCGGCTGCCCTTGAACTTATGGACAAGACGATCATCAAGGCTGTGGAAGCGTTTGCCCACCTAGGTTTTCCTTTGGATGCCGAGGCGATCTTGCTGATGGATGCGGACGGAGATCCGGAGGTAGTCGAAAAGCAGGCCGGGCTGCTGGCTGATATCTGCAAGAGCCAGGGGGCTAGGGAAGTGCGAGTGTCATCGTCCGAGAGCGAAAACGAACAGCTCTGGGTTGCCCGTCGCTCACAATTCGGAGCTATTGCCAGGCTGCGCCCGACGTGTGTGCCGGAGGATGTGACAGTGCCCGTGAGTGACCTCACCTCGACCATCAAGCAGGTGCTCGAAATCTGCGAGCGCAACCGCGTTCAGGTTGCGGTTGTGGCCCATGCGGGTGACGGTAATCTGCATCCTCAGATACTTTGCGACCAGCGGGACAAGGATGAAATGGCTCGTGTGGAAAAAGCCCTCGATGAAATTGTGGAATATGCATTATCGGTTGGAGGAACCATTTCCGGCGAGCATGGAATCGGTATCACCAAATCCAAGTATTTGCCTAAACAGTTGAGTGAAACCAGTCTGAAGATGATGCGTGCAATCAAAACAACCTTCGATCCGCGCGGAATCCTGAACCCGGGCAGTTTTCTGGAGCACCACGCATCATGATTGCTGAGCAATTAAAGGAAGAAGTGAACGGCTCTGGCTGACCATGAAAGCTCAATGGTTTTCAGGTTTTTCTGCAATGGATTATTGCATTAGCTCCGTTGAAATGGGATGAGAAATGACTTTCAGAAAGAGGACTGCCAGGGGGAAAACCCTGACGGTTAGGATATCCCATCCCCTCCTTCCGCTGGGTTGGTATTGATGCCCTCCAAGGGTAACCGAATGGTGAAAGTGGTTCCTGATCCAACCTTGCTTGAAACCAAGATTTCACCGTTGTGGTTCTTCATTATGCCATAAGTCGTAGCCAATCCCAGTCCCATTCCCATGCCTTCGGTGGAAGACTTAGTGGTGAAAAACGGATCGAAAATCTTGTCCAGGATCTCTTCGGGTATGCCGTATCCTGTGTCCACAAAGCCCACTTCGATCCAATCATAGTCCTGGCGTGTCCGCACTGTGAGAGTGCCGGAACCCTTCATGCAGTCTAGAGCGTTAAGGATGATGTTCATAAATACCTGTTCCATCATATTGGAGTCGACCACGACCTTGGGAATGGAGGGATCGTATTCTTTGTTCAAAGTTATGCCGAAGAATCTGTGCTGACCAGTGACGATTTCGAGTGTTTGATCCAGCAATTCGTCTATGTGGCGAGGTTCTTTGTGCATGGGTGTCTCCCTTGCAAAATCGAGAATCCCTTGCACTATTTTGCTTATTCTGGTTGTCTCCCTGACGATAATCGCCAGGTCTTTGTGTGTTAGTTCGTCATCCTGGAATTTTTTCCTGAGTAGGTGAGCAAATGTGAGGATCCCCGTGAGCGGTTGATTGATTTCGTGCGCGATGCCCGCGGCGAGCTGTCCCAGCGAGGCGAGTTTCTCTGAACGCAAAAGCTGTCTTTCCAGGCCCCTCCTCTCTCGTTGGTCCGTGATAATCCCCAAGGAGCCTATTTCGTTACCGTCTTCGTAAAGGAGGGTCCCGTGAAGACGAATGGGGATCTCGACTCTGTTTTTGTCGAGCCAAACCATGTCCCTTTCAAGAATCCCGTTGGACCTTAAGTCCTTCATGATTTGCTTGGCCTCGCCCGGCTTATAGAGATCTCTGACGTCGAGCCTTCCGATAACTTCCTCCTTATTGTAGCCTGTGAGTTTTTCCGCTGCCGCATTGAAAATAACGATCTCTCCACCCTTGCGAACATAGATTGTGGCGCTGGGCGAGTTTTCGATGAGGTTATCCATCAACTGAAGAGTACGAATAAGCCGCTTTTCGAGACCCCTTATCTCCCGAAGATCCGTGAAAATACCCACTGAACCAACTTCTTGACCTGCCTCGTAAAGGAGTGACGCGGAAAGACTCACGGGGATCTCCTTACCATATTTGTCCATAACCACGAGGTCTCTCTTCTGGAGAATCCCAGGACCTCCGTAGTCGTTGGATCTCAAGTCTCTCATTATTCTCCTAGCTTCACCACGCGGATAAAGATCTGCGATGTTCTTCTTTCCGACTACCTCAGCCTTCTCATACCCCAGGAGCCTTTCGGCAGCGGAATTGAAGATGATGATCGATCCGCCCTTGACAATGCTGATAATGGCGTCGGGGGAGTTTTCGATAAGGTTATCCATCAACTGAAGAGTACGAATAAGCCGCTTTTCGAGACCCCTTATCTCCCGAAGATCGGTGAAAATACCCACTGAACCAGCTTCTTGACCTGCCTGGTAAAGTAGCGACGCGGAAATACACACGGGGATCTCCTTACCATATTTGTCCAGAACCACGAGGTCTCTCTTCTGGAGAATCCCAGGGCCTCCGTAGTCGTTGGATCTCAAGTCTCTCATTATTCTCCTAGCTTGACCACGCGGATAAAGATCTGCGATGTTCTTCTTGCCGACTACCTCAGCCTTCTCATAACCCAGGAGCCTTTCGGCAGCGGAATTGAAGATGATGATCGATCCGCCCTTGGCAATGCTGACAATGGCGTCGGGGGAGTTTTCGATAAGGTTCTCCCTGAACTGGTAAGCGTGTTCCAGTTCCACGTTGGCTTCCCGCACGAGGGCTTCCAGGATGATGGTATCCTGCTTGAGTATTCTCTTCCGCGCCATTCTCTCAAAAGCCCGTTTAAGCGAAATTGATAGGATCTCTTCGCTGACAGGCTTGGTAAGAAAGTTCGAGGCCTCCCTCCTGAAACATTCCAAGGCCATTTCCATGTCCCCGTAGCCAGTGATCATTATGACTTCCGAGTCAGGGTCGAGGGCCTTGATGTGGATCAACACTTCCCTTCCATCCATACCGGGCAGCCGAACATCCAGGAAAACCACGTCGGGGGATTCCCTTTTGAACATCTCCAGACCTGTCGGACCGTCTTCGGCCAACAAGACCTGATGACCGTCCAGTTCAAGAATCATCCGCATCATTTTTCGGATGCTTTCCTCATCATCAGCCACTAGTATTTTTGACATGATCGGTCGCCCTCTTCGGGACAGGGAAAGTTACTCGGAACAAGGCGCCTCCCGTTTGTACAATATCCGCTTCTACAGCGCCTCTGTGCTCATTTATAATACCATAGCTTATTGAAAGACCGGGCCTCGCTTTACCGGTGAATTGGGCCTTCCGAGGTGAGCCGAGCCGTAAATGAGGGGCAATCTTAAAGTGATTTCGCAATTCCTTGGACACTCCAATTTGAACCGGAATTATGAAACGCTTTCGCCTAGATCGGGTCGAGTGGGAGGAGTGACCTGCCCCCTAATAATGTAACATTTGTTAAGTTAGAGTTATAGTACGTTTTCCTCCTGGAGAGTATATGGGGTCAGGTCTTGAAATGACAGTTCTCACCATTGGCTGTTCCCGAAATCAGTTTTCCGATCATACTGTAGTGGATTTTCAAGCGCCCCTGATTGTTCTATTCCAGTAACCGGGCCCTGTCATTTCTCATTTCAAGACCTGACCCCGGAATTTCAAAATTGACACAATGGTTATTCTTAAAACAAAAACCGCCTAGTCAGTTGCTGCTAACTAGGCGGAACACCAGAAGAAACTTGGTACGCCCGGCAGGGCTCGAACCTGCGACCTACGGATTCGAAGTCCTAAACCGGGAATTTAGATCGTGTAAAATCAATCACTTACCCCGGACCCCATTGCAAAAATGGACACAAAAAGCACGATTTTTCCCCTACGGTGGACACAAAATGGACACAAAAAACATTAGCGAATTTCCACACCCATCGGATCTTTTTTCCGTAGCGATGTGACAATTCTTTGCCGGGTCGTGCTAGAGTTAGTCAGGGTCTTTTTCTGTTTCCGAGGGTGTTGTAATTGTTTCGAAGCATTTCCTGATCCTAAAGTCTGGCGGCAATTTCGTTTTCTCATCCCCGCAGGCTTCGTCGAGTTGGGATTGTGAGAGTCCCTTCGCGTCTGTTAGGTCCGCCCCAGCTAAGTTGGTTCCATGGAGATTTGCTCCGTGGAGGTCGGCTCTCAGGAGATTTGCCTCTTGCAGTTTGGCAAACATCAGATCGGCCCCCCGGAGCTCTGCGTCGATCAGTTTGGCACGGCGAAGATCCGCTTCCTGCAGATTGGCCCCCGGCAGTTCGGCATCGCTTAGATCGGCGACCTGGAGCTTTGCCTTAATGAGATTCGCTCTGTGGAGTTCAGCTTTTCGGAGGTCTGCCCCGTGGAGATTGGCCCACTGCAGGTAGGTTTCGTGCAGTTTGGCCCTCTTGAGCTCGGCCTTTGCCAGAAATGCAAAATTAGCAAAAGCTCCACTGAGGTCTCTGTCTCTCAAATCCGCTCCCTTGACCAGAAGCAGCCGGCGTTCAATTGGAACATCCGCCGGCATGCGTGACCATTCAGGATCTTTCTCCGACAATTCTACTCGGTACAGACGCAGTGCCGGCCAAGGGAAATAGCTTATGATTAGGGGTTTCGTCTGCTCGATTAGCGACCCAGAAAATTCCTTCCAGTTGCCCAGGATCGCGACTCCTGCGATCAGAGCACAGGCACCCACAATACCGAGGCCGGGAATTGATAGGAAGCGAGGAAGCCGCATCCGACCCGGAAACAGGCCGAGGATCTTCCAGTCATTGCTTTCCGTCCCTCTAAGAGTTCTGATTGCTGAACGGTAGAAGCTCGTCGACGAGAAGAGAGCAATAGCCACCAGTACGACGTGCCAGAATGACCCCAGCAGGTCATGGACTGGAACATAAAGGCCCCAAAAGAGACAGATAGTGAAGGGAGCAAGGACCCATCCCGCCACCAAAGATAGACACCACCTAACACCGGAAAAGGGCAGCCTGACGGTCTTGATCCCAGCCAGATGAGACCATGCGAAACCTGTAAACAGCCATGGATAAACCCGGTCGATTAAGGACCGACCGTCGGGGAAGGACGCCGGCAGCTTTGACAAAGCTGACCAGAGGTCTTGCAAGTATAAGTGGAAGTAGACGTAAAGCGCTAGCAGCACGGCCGGTGCGATGAGGTAGAAGTCGGCTATCGGGACTTTGGTTAGTATGACGGGGAGTGGAGTGGCCGCCTTATTTAGCAGCAATGCCCCATCCGTGGTCATGCCGAGTGTTAGCCAGCAGAATACCGAGGCACCCAGCACCGCCATGAAAAGGGTCTTGGCCTGCTTGGAAATCTCCGCAACTCTTTCGACTCCCTGGAATTCTGAAATGTCCGTGGGCAGTTTCGCTCCGCAGAGGTTACAACCAGCAAGCTGCCCGTCGATAAGTCCTGACACTTCTTCCAAATCAGCGTCTGACAAATCGGCTCCACGGAGACTTGCGTCTTTGAGACAAGCCTTCTTGAGGGACGCTTCGGCAAGATTTGCATCATCCAACTTGGCCCTGGTCATGTCGACGTTATGGAGTTCGGTCTTCTTGAGTAGGGCCTGCCGAAGGCAAGCCTCGACTAAGTTCTCTCTGAACAGGTGGCGTCCGGAAAAGTCCGCTCGTTTTCCTGCCGCTCCCCCAGTCTGGAGCCACTCTTGGTGGTCCTTCAGCACCTGGACCACCTCCTCCTTTGAGATTACGGTCCCCTCGGATCGTGGCGTGGAGTCCCCGGTCGATCCGTTTTGTTCTGTAGACATGACCGCCACCTAATTTCATGCTTTGGCAACTGGTGGTATCACGGACCATCGCATAACGTAACTCACTACCATTACCGCCACCGAAAGTACCACTGCTCACAGGCAGTTTCCATGGATAGACATCGCAAGGCCCTCAAAGCCGTAAATTACGGTTAGCGAGATTGACCCGCGATTTGCGTCGGTTTGTTAGCAGTTCCAGCCGGAACCGAGTCGGTGTCTGGGCCGTGAGAGGGTAACGACATGAATTCATCGACATGCCCCGTAGATAGGAATATAGCATGATTTCCGAATTTCCTCAATTTCCATGGTGGACTTTTGGTGGCTTTTTCCACAGAAAAGACAATTTTACAGGTGAAATTCCACGGGGGAATCCACCAAAAATTAATTACTCCACGTCGCCTTACTCTCCCCTCAAGGTTTATGCAAAAATCCCGCCTCACGCGAAATCTTTGGCCTGAAATTTCCATTTTCTCATTCGGGTACTGGTCAAGTAGCGTGGCATTGATATCGTTGATTCTGACGTGTTGGTTGCGCCCCTCCCCCTGAGTCCAAGTTGGCACGCTTTTTGCTTCGTAGCGCGAAACTTTGAGCATCTATCAAGAGCAACATACTATGTCTTAGATTTCAATCTTGCTCGGAGCCTTCAGGCGCTCTCTTGTGGTTTTTCCCTCCGACCTTGAAACATGGGGCACGGTTTGGGCGTGACCAAATCTTGATTCCTTTCTGCCTCGCCTCAAGATAAGCTTGTTCCAGCTTCATATCATCCCACGCGTAATACTGAATCCACTCCGCCAAACCCCCGCGAACGAGTTCTTCGTTCAAGCATTTATCTCCAATGAATACCCGCGCGAATATCCCATATTTTGTAGGCTGGGGATCTTCTACCCTGACAATCTTGTCCGAGGCCATGCGTTGTGTGAACTGGGCCGCCTCTAGGGCAAAATCTTGTCCCCAATGAGGACAACAAATCCCGTGAAGGCGGATCTGCTCGGCGTTGCCGTCGTGCATGACAATAAGAGTACTCCCTTCCTTTACCCAAACACATTTCTCTGACCACTCGTCTGCGTAGGCTGGACCAAGAGCTACCACAATGCCAATAGCCAAGAGCAGAATGAATCGACGCATCGCCTACCACCTTTGAATTGTGAAAACGTGGATTGCTAGGGAGACAGGCTGCACGCTGAGAGAAGCATTCAACCTGTCGGTCGGAATAGCTGCTTAATTATCACCGAAGCGGCCCGGCCTTGCCACAAAAAAGCAGTTTAGATATTACATAAAGCGATTGTGTCTCAAGGAGTTTACGCTACAAGATATTGTGGTGTGTGTAGGAGTCCCAACGGAGCCCCTATTAATATATATTTGGCACTCCCGCCCTCCCCCTCCCCCTCCCCCTTTTGGGTCACCACAAGCACCTGGAATCATTAAGGCTGGTACAATACAGCCCGAAGTGTACGACGATGATACGATGAGCATGCAGAGCAGACAACGTACTGGTGAGGCGGCAGGAATCGAACCCGCGTCCTTGTTATAAATAAGCTGTAATATTAACCCATTGTCGGTTTGAAAAACGGCGTGCACGCAATTTGCACCCCGACCTCTTTGCGGCCGGCTGTGATTCCCCTGTGCTCACACTTCAGTTCGCCGTCGCTCCGGTTGAACTCACAAAAGTTGCTGTTCATGCCTCCGAGTCAGGTGCTATAGTTTCTCAAATTCAATCACGGCCCGAAAGGTGCACGGAATGGGCTTTCTAGTTTTGTTGGTTTGCATTGGCATTTTTATCCTCTATTGTCTGTGGGATGAAGCGCAACGCGATAAGCGACGCAAAGAGAAAAAATTCAAGAGTTGGATGAGGAAAATTGATAAAAGCAGAAGCGCCGTGCTGGTCGATCATGGTGGCCACGGGAAAACGTTCTTTGGATTCGAGCTGGACCCATATTTTGTTCGGGGCAAAATTCTGGAGAAACCCCTTCAGGAAGGCTATACAAGGCTGGTGGAGCGCTTCAAACGATATTATCCCTTGATCTCGTTCGGCTTTCTATCGACAGAGGAGTTCTTGTCTCGGCCAGCTGTGATACCAGACTACCAAAAACTAACTCCTGAGCAATTACTATGGCGATTTCTTTCGATAGTTAGAGATCAAGCAGTGGCCGCGTACCTGAAAAATTCCCCCGATTTCTCCAAACATGGTCCGGCGCCGCATGATGGTGTGGCGAAGTCGTTTTGGAAAAATGAAGGCCGCAACCGGCAGACTCTTCCTGGAATTTTTCCTCCAGACTGGACGGAGAGAAGACTAGTAGTTTACCAAAGAGATGCAGGCCGTTGCCGCTATTGCGGGATTAATATTCCCTTATCTAGATGTCACATCCATCATTTGGAAAGAAAATCGAAAACCGGCGACCACAGCCTCGAAAATCTTGTGACTTTGTGTAAATCCTGTCACTCCCTAATGCCCGATCACGTAGAACCAATGAAATGGTACAAGAGTCATTATAAAACACGCAATTACAAACGAGTCCGTGTCAGAGTAACTAAGAAGAGAGAAATCCAGAATTGGGGCCAGTCATTGCTCAGAAGTGTTGTTAAATCCGTGTCCGCGAAGTATTCACTATCCTCTGTACAGGTAATTGAGGACTTCCGAAGGTCCTGTGAGGCCATCCAATGTCAAATGGAGCTTTCCCATCACAAAAAATAATGTAAGTGTTTGGAGTTTATCCGAGAAGTGCCTCGTCTGTGCAAGATTGCGCCAGTGACGTACGGATTTGTTAGTTCGCCGCATGGAATCTGGGCGTCGGCCCAACCGAAGTTGCAGAATCCTCTCATAATCTTGCGTTTAATCAGCTATGATAGAAACATTGTAGGCTGCACCCCACTGATAATAGCTTCACACAAGGGTTTCACAGAGACAGTTAGAATACTTTTGGAAAGAGGGGCAGACTGCAACGCAAGATGCCAAGGCCAGACGGCCCTCAAGTCGGCTTCGCAACAAAATCGCACCGATGTTGTGGAAATTTTGAAAGCACACGGGGCACAATGAGGCTAACCAAACACCGTTTAAATCAAGCCAGTCAAACCTTTTTGCTGCGCAGATGCCAGCAACACGATTTAACCTCTCGGTTCCCTGGACACACTTCTAAGTGAGTCCGGCTCCCCCATGTTTCCCCATCTATTACCAATGATAACTAACTGTAATATTGTTACTTTATAATCACTGGTAAGTTTATGGGAACTTTCTCCCAAGTAGGTTGACTTATTAATTATCGTCTGGTAACATGTTACCCATGAAAGGGGAATGTGTCATGAAAGCAGCGGGATATTGCCGAGTTAGCTCTCAAGAGCAGGTGGACGGAACAAGCTTGAAGGCCCAGGAAGACCAAATCAGAGCTTATGCAGCTATGAAAGGTATTGAGCTTCTCACTGTCTCGGTGGATGCTGGAGTTTCGGGGGGGAAGCCCTTGGCGCTTAGGCCGGAAGGATCTAAGCTCACTGCAATGATTAAGACCGGGGAAGTCCAGGCCATAATCATCAGCAAATTGGACAGGGGCTTTCGATCTGCGTCTGATTGCCTCTTCAATATCGAAGCTTGGGAGAAGAAAGGCATCTCCCTTCACATTTTGAACCTGGGGGGAACTACCATTGACACGAGCACTCCTACAGGAAAGTTTTTTATCACTGTCATGGCCGGGGCAGCGGAGCTTGAAAGGAACATGATCCGGGAAAGATGCAATGAAGGCCGGAAGATCCGCAAGGCCCAGGGGTTCCGCGTAGGCGAGATTCCCTTTGGTTTTTCCTTGGCTTCCGATGGTAGGAGCCTGATAGAATGTAAAGACGAGCGCGAAGCTATCACTTTGGCCTTAGAGCTTCGGAGCCAAGGTTGCAGCGCTTCCGGGATCGCAGCGGAATTAAACCGGCGCGGGATTAAGACTAAGAAAGGTTCGACGTGGACTCACAAGCAAGTGATCCGGCTTCTAAAAAGGGCCGCCTAATCCCACTATCGGAAGATCCCGCAATGGATCGACTCGCGGAAATTCTGGAAAAGCTCCCCCCGGATCGGCAAGAGGCTTTCGGGGCATGGTTAGAGGATACCGAGAGCAGCAAAGAGAAGGGTGACAATGGAAAAGAATAGATTGATTGAGGAATTCCAAGCACTCGTGGAGCAGCATGGCCATGATTGGACGAAGATCGCAGCGGTATTGAATGAGCGCAAGACATCCACACCAACAGGTGGAACTTGGAACAATGGTAACGCTCGATCCTTCTATCGCCGCCGTGTTCCCGAAAATGACCCTAAAGGCCCTGCTAAGAAGGATAAGCCCCCGAAAGTTCCTTCTGCGTCTTCCCCTCTTGGATTCCCCGAATGGATGGATAGCGAGGCAATGGAAGACCTTAAAGACCTGTTAGACTGGTGGCGTCAAAAGAAAAGCTCTCCCCTGGGAGAGATCCAGGCCCGGCCGGTTTTCAAAGGGACGCGCAGGAATTCAGGCTTTCACATTAACGCCACAATACTCAAAAGGGCAGCGGATAGAGTCAAAAAAGATAAGGTCCGCACCGGCGGATCTCTCTCTATGCTCGTGGAACTGTTGCTATGGGAGTATCTCGACAGGCCACAGGACTTGCTGGAACGATGATGGAATTTTTCGAGAACATGGACCCTGAAGACATCGACGGCCTGCTCCCTGAACTTGATGAGCTGGACAGCTTACCGGATGTCCTAGGGGAATACAGGGAGATGGACACAGAAGAGGATGAGTAGCGAAGCGCCTCAAATAGTCCTTATCCAGGATTCCCGTGAACAGCTCGGTTACGCGGATTTATTTGAGCATCCGTCTGTCACCGGAGCATTGGAGTCCGGCGATTATTCGGTCCTTGGGCTTGAGCATCTTATAGGCGTAGAAAGAAAGAGTTTGCCCGATCTACTAGGCAGCTTAACCAATGGGAGGCAGCGCTTCGAGGCTGAACTGAAAAGAGCCCGATCCTTGCACAAATTCTATATTCTGGTGGAATGCTCCCCATCTGACTTACTTGTCCCGGACTTCGGGAAAATGTCCAGGGCTCACCCGAATTCAATTTGGGGGACGCTCTGCGCATGGTCCAGCCGCTATCATCCCTTTCTGTTTGGAGGCGCACGAAGAGAATCCGCAAAGCTCTGTGAAGGGATACTTATCGCGTATGCAAAAGAATTCTTGAAGGGCACTCAAGCCATGGCAAAAGCCACCCGCCAGTTAAAAACCGCATGAGATAAACTACGCCCCCCAGCGATATTATTGGTTATTTATCCACTTTTTGTATCCATTATCCTCTACCCGGTCGCCGGATTCAAGCCATGCTGCTAAGCCAATTATCTATTATCACAATTAATTGTTCATTTCTGGAAAAACTTCTTGCATAATACCCATTGAATGTGTCATAAGGACCCGAAATGAAAATAGACCTGAAACAAAGAGCATTAGCTCGGCAATTGAGCGACAACCCCATTGGGGGCCTAAAAGAAGCTCGCATTTTATTGCCTCACCGGAGCGAGTCGACCATCCAAGACTGGGTCAAGAGAGGCAATGCGGAAGCGAGCAGTGTTCAGGAAGGAAGAGGCCGCCCGATCCAATTCAGTTTTGCTCAGCTTGTAGATTTAGTGAAAGTAGACCGATGGTCAGCTCTCGGATTGTATGCACGTGATTATCCCGGTCCGAATTTCACCGATAAAATGGAAGGGGAAGGCAATATCCGAGAGGTTTTCGAGTATCCCGAAGAGACGGATTCGGATAAAATTTTTCCGAAAACTCGGTCTCCCCAAAACGCGATAGCCTATTACAAATTTCGCAAGTTCAATGTGCTCATTAGCATTGATTTAATGCGGGTCCTCCCAAGCCCTTCTCCCAAATACGATGCAAAGAGGTTTTCGGCCCAAACCATCAAGACGCGGCGCTCGAAAGTGGGGATGCTTTATTACAACGTTACCTATTTCGAATTTACCGAAAACAACTTGAGGAAGGATGTGGAGGTGTGGAGCAGCGGCAATGCTCCTGGCAGGGATTGTACCGTATGCCTGATTTCTATTCCCTTAATTCGAGATCATGTATCAAGGACACTAAATGTATAGCAATATCAGGCATATATTTTTTGGCCATGTATACCCACTCAATAGGTATTAAGGAGGGCGTCACTGTGACCTACCTACAATTTTTGCGTTTACAAAAGGGGATAACTCAAAAAGCGCTGGCTGAAGCTCTGGGAGTAAGCCCCACTGCTTTGTGTCGTGTGGAGCGGGGATGGCTTGCACGCTGCCCAATGGAACTTGAAGAAAAATTAACGGCCTTTTTCGGTCCAGAATGGAGTTTCCAAAAACTGATGGAGACACCGCCTGAACCACGACCTGACGGAGCCTGAACAGTGAGGCATCATGGAAACCAGAAACCATTTTAAAACTATGACAGAAGCTGCGTCCATTCTTGGTATCTCTGTTAGCGCTTTACAGCACGCATTTTCGTGTATGGTTCACCCTTGCTGGTATTGGCCGGGTGATGATTCAGAGCCTCGATTTGACGTGGACGAGTGGCGGGCCATCATTAACAGCGTGGCTTGGGGAATTTGAAGCATGGAAACCTGGCTAGAAAACGAAATGCGTGAGTTGACGCAAATATTGGCGACGTTAGTCATGGGGGAATTCGAGCACGTGCAGGACCGATTTCTCCACCACCTGGAGAAGCAGTTCTTGACACATCTCTTTGGTGGTCTCGAAGAGTGGATCAACAACGAGACATTGGCTGCAACGTTTAATCAGGTTTGGGCCGGTCTTGACGAAAGCGCAAAGCGGAGGCTCGTTTTCGAGGGGTATGTGCTGAGCGTCGCACGGGTAGTGCTCGACGAGCGGAATAATTTGAACGGACTGGATAACTGAGGGTTTAAAAATTAAAACCGGCCTATCAGGCCGGGTCATCAACAGGCAATTCAATGCTATCTACAAATTTAGACGATTCTATCAAAGAAATCAAGCGGAAACTCCTGTTTCCAGACTTGTTCAGGGAGTTCTACCCGAGCTACTGGATCGCGCAAGGTAATTGCTTCTGTCCTTGGCATGAGGATCAGACACCCTCGCTGGAAGTGAAGTCTGACAGAGCGATTTGTTACGGCGCTTGCTCAGAAAATGGTAGGGGTAAAGCTTATGACGTGTTTGACCTCTTTCAACGTCGTCACCAATGCGATTTCAAGAGCGCAAAAGAATCGCTCGCCGAGCGTGTCGGCATTCAGATAAAGAGCCAAGGCAAGAGCGGCGGGCGGATCGTGGCAACTTATCCCTATCAGGATGAGGGCGGGGAATTGCTCTATCAAGTGGTCCGGTATGCGCCCAAAAACTTCAGGCAGCGCTGCCCTGATGGAAAGCGTGGCTGGACCTGGAACCTCAAGAATGTGCGCCGTGTGCTCTTCGGCTTGAGCGAACTTCTGGCAAGCGACAAATCACAGCCGGTGATAGTTGTGGAAGGCGAAAAAGACTGTTTGGCTGCCCGCGAGCTTGGATTCACTGCAACATGTAATCCTGGAGGCGCAGGTAAGTGGCCCGGACTCGTCAAGCAATACTCGATCCACGAACCCCTGAAAGGTCGTATCGTATGGATTATGCCAGACAATGACGAAGCTGGCCGCAAGCACGCCGAGGACATCGCCCGTTCACTACATGGGTTTGCCGCAACAGTGAAAATTATTCAGCTTCCAGGGCTCCCAGAAAAAGGCGATTTTACGGATTTTGCCGGTCTGAATGGCAATGATACCCGCGCGAAGCTCATAGAGATTGCAGAGAGCACTCCGAATTACAAACCCCGTCAAACCGGACCAGAGATCATCTCTTGTAAGGAATTGATCGAATCTGAAATCGAGCCGCCGAAATGGATCATCAGAGATATTTTACCTGAAGGATTGGGCCTTCTGGTGGCGAAGCCGAAAGCTGGAAAAAGCTGGCTCTGTCAAAACTTATCCTTGAGCATCGCCCAAGGCATAAAGGCACTCGGACGATTCCCAACCTTAAAATCAACTACGCTAAATCTTTGTCTCGAAGACAATCGTCGCAGGATGCGGAAACGACTGTCCATGATGTTGAAAAACGATGCCCCGCCTGACAATCACCTGATAGCGTGCGTGTGGCCCTCGTTTGACAAAGGCGGGCTTGATGCTCTTCACAAGATCCTGGAAGATGACCCTAACATAAAACTTGTCACCATCGACACATTCGGGCGCTTCCGCCCCCGCCGCAACCGAACCGATGATATTTACTCTTCCGATTATGCAGACCTTCAGCAGTTACACTCCCTAGCCTCTCTATATGAATTAGCAATCCTGCTTGTCCACCATGAGCGAAAGGAAACTTCAGAGGACGCTCTTGATAATATTTTGGGTAGTACCGCTGTGTCGGGAGCCGCCGATAGTATTTTAATTCTGAAAAGGCAATCACGAATAAACACCGGGGCGGTGCTTTACGTCTCTGGCCGAGACATACCGGACCAGGAACACGCCCTTACCTTTGAAGACGGAATATGGACCTATGCAGGCAATCCTCTGGAAATAAATCTCACGGCCGAACGGCGCCAAATAAGGGGTGCGATCAAAGATGCAGGCACACCTTTGGGGCCTACACAAATAGCGCAGCTCACAGGAAAAAAGGTGTCTGCCATTGCTAACCTCTTGTCCAGGATGGTTGACGCTGGCGAATTACGGAAATCCGTTTCCGCTGGCAAATATGCGCTTCCACCTGAAGACGAATTATATGGGGAACCCTGGAAGCGAAGCGACAAACAATATGATGAAGTCTATCTCGACCACATGTGAAAAAGGGGGCATCCCTGTGAAAGGTGTGAATATGTTCTTATTAAATAATAATATTAATTTCTTATATATTCACACCCTCCGGTGTAAGTGGTGTGAAACATGTGAAAATAGAGATGCTTCATTCACACCGTTCACTGGCTTTCACACCTCCCTGTGTATAAGATTTCACAGCAATAACGCTGTGTTGCCAATAATATTCACACATTCACACTTGGGTAAGAGTTTTTGACAGGAGCGATGCGCAATGAAAAAACAGCATACTCCACCACAACAAACAATGCTCCAGGTATTGCAAGGCATGGCCGCAGACGGAGCGGTCAAAGCATCTGCCTACCGTTTCCTCAAGGCGAATTTCTCGATGCTTCAAAGTGAAGAAAGCTTCAAGCGGGCTTATCACGGCTTGCTGTGTGCTCAGCAATTACTGGGGCCACTGGACTCAAATTACCGAAAATCACTCGTTGAGATGAGGAAGAGCCTTGATTCATTTGCCCGGCGTTTTCAGGTGGAGGCGCTTCAAGAGGCGGCATTCTTCAGGGTTGAAGCGAGAGACCTGTGGTACGCACTGCTTAATACAACAAGAAATCATCTTCCCTATCCAAACTGGTACAATTTCTACCAGTCCGGAAGGGAAGTCTTCGGAAAGGAGCCCTGACAATGGAAAATCTGGAAGTCCATGTGGAAGATGACGTTCTCACGATCCGAGTCGATCTCCGAAAAGAAGTCGGTCTTTCTAATAGCGCGCGTTCCATCATTGTGGCAAGCAGCCAGGGAAACTTACGCCTTATCGACGCTAGAGGGTATCGAGAAGAAAAGCTCAATCTCACGGTGAGCAAGAGTTTGCCCAAAACGGCAGATGAGATGAAATGGCCTGACGAGACGGTCACGACGGCCACAGCCGATACACAGAGCGCAACCGAATCAGACAATGCGCAGTAAGGATGCGGACTCGTCCGGGATGAGGACCTTAGAAGGAAAATATTTTGCGCTGAGATGCGCACGCACGACGCACGACTACCTGATAAAAAATGATTCAACCTCGCATCATACGATTGAAGGACGCGCCTGCTTACCTGGGAATGGATAAGAATAAATTCAATGAATTGGTGCGGCCTTTCATAACCGAGATTCGATACGGCTCTATGAGCGTAGGTTTTGATCGAGTTGACTTGGACCGCTGGATTGATGAATATAAGGCTTGCAATGGGCGTCCGGATCAGAAAGGAGCTAATAACCCGTGGCGCGAAAGGAAATGTCAGGTCTCGTCAAACGGGGAGGCGTGTGGTACGTCAACAAGAGATTTCGAGGCCAGAGAATTCGAGAAAGCACTGGAAGCAGTGAAATCGCGGAAGCGGAGAAATACTTAGTGCATCGCCTAGAGCAGATCCGGCAAGCGGAAGTTTATGGAGTCAGGCCGAAAAGGACTTGGCGTCAAGCTGCCACTAAGTATCTCCAGGAAGCGACTAAAGCTACCCTGTGCGAGGATGCACGGCAATTGAAGTATCTTGATCCATGCATCGGAAATTTACCATTGGAAGCGGTTCACATGGGGTCATTGCAGCCATTCATTAAAGAGCGCAAGTTTCAGCGTGGAAAAGAAGAGAATCGTGGAATACGCGATGTCAGAAAGCGCACAATCAACAGCGCCTTGCAGGTTGTGCGGCATGTCCTCAATCTTGCCGTTTCTGAATGGCTTGATGAAAAAGGCCAGACTTGGCTTGCCCATGCTCCAAAGATAAAGTTACTCCGTGAAGATGACAAGAAAGCGCCCTACCCTCTTTCATGGGATGAGCAAACAAGGCTTTTTGCAGAGCTGCCGCCGTATCTCGCAAAAATGGCGTTATTTACAGTGAACACTGGGACGAGAGACCAAGAGGTTTGCAATCTCCTCTGGGCCTGGGAGTGTCCAATTCCAGAATTGCAAACGAGTGTTTTTATCATCCCTGCTCACGCCGTAAAGAATAGGACTGACAGGCTTGTGATACTAAACCGAATCGCCAGGGCTGTAGTCCAAGAGATGCGTGGGGTAAGTCCTACACATGTGTTTTCTCATAAAGAGAAACCGCTCTATAGCATGTATGGAACCGTGTGGAAGAATGCTCGGACACGAGCCGGGCTACCTGATGTGAGAGTCCATGACCTGAAGCATACTTTCGGCAGGCGCCTCAGAGCGGCCGGAGTATCTTTTGAGGATAGGCAAGACTTGCTGGGCCACAAGTCAGGACGAATCACAACGCATTATTCGGCGCCGGAACTCGAAAACCTGATTGCAGCGGCGAACAAGGTTTGTAGTCAGGATGGACACAAAATGGCCACAATGACAATTCTCAAAAAGAAAACCGCCTCGCTACAGGCGGTCAACTTATCGGCATCATAGTGTTTTTTGGTACGCCCGGCAGGGCTCGAACCTGCGACCTACGGATTCGAAGTCTCGGGTTCCCTGGAAGGCATCAGTAAAAACAAATACTTACTAAAGACTCCCGTTGCATTGACACACTACTAACCATAACAATCCACAACCGAATGACACAAAATTGACACAGTAGAAATGTTCACCGCTGGGACTCTTGAAAAAACTTCGCCAACCGGACTAACGCTAAAGTGTCGAGTTGGCAGTATTCCAGTAGTTCCTTCCTCAACTTACTCCGCCTCACATAAGGATTTTCAGGATTGATGATTTCAAGATAGGCCCTCTGAGCCGCTTGTCCGTCGAAGATTTCTTCAAAAGCTCCGTAAGCAATATCTCAAAGGTTGCGTTGGGAAGAACTCAAGGTTAAATTAGCCATTTCGACAAAGCAGGTCAGCAAGAGTCGCTCACGCTTATTTTCTCATTTAATAGAGCCACTCCCCTGCCCTGTCTCCGCCGTGAGAGAAATCTGACCTAGTTTTCACGGGGTGTCAAAAATGCCTTTTATGCTGAGGATTTAAGGAGTTGTCGATTTCGGGCGTGAATGAGTTTGGGAACTTTTTTCCCTTTTTGGGAAGATTTTTTCCAAAAATGGCCCCCATGATGGCCCCCACAAAAATGGTGGCCTGGATCCCAGTTTCCCCATCGCGTCGCAGAATTTTTGCGGCGTGGCTCCTAGGATACGAACGTCGAAAACAGCAGCAGAGCGATCGCTCCGGAAACTATTACTGGTTGCTCATGGGAGTCTCGGCACACAACCTCCTGCGTAGCTCCGGCAATACTACCTCGTGGGCAAGGAGGTCAAACGGTCAATGGAATGGCTCATCAAGCGTCTGATCAAGGTTAGAGCGAGGGCCCCCGATCACGGTCGGGGGTGGTAAGTTCATGTGGCCTCCACGTTTCCCTTGGCCCGGTACTACCAAGCTGTGTTCGGGTGAGGATCAAGACATTCTGGTTGACGGAGTTTCCAAGGGTGAAGTATGCTCGAAAAGGGAAGAAGAGAGGCTTTCCATCTACGTGACGAGGGCTTTGTGGCTGTCGGGCCTTCTGGCGGACCATCGGAGGGCTTATTCGGTGTCAAGGGGACCCGCCGGGCACCGGATTCCGACTCAAACACCCCAGAATCGGGCAGACCGCGGCATAATTCCTGATCAAACTGGTGACTCCGAAACTTACTATTTTATCACATCTACAGGAGAGAATTATTAAGATGCTTCTTGCCCTCTTGGCGGTAGGTTTCCTGGCCACTGCAATGCTCAGTGCCGTATTCGCTGCAGAGACCGGGAAACTAAAATTATCCGTCTTGTGCGACGACAAGACCTCGTCCGACAAATACGTCTGTGAACACGGCGTCTCCATTCTCCTCGAATTACCTAATGGCCACCGCTGGCTCTTTGACACAGGCACCACGGATGTTTTCCTTCAAAATGCCAAAACGATGGGAGCAAACCTTGATAATCTCACCGGCATAGCCATCAGTCACGGCCACGACGATCACACCGGCGGTCTGATGTTCTACCCGCGACTCAAAGGCAGTCCACCGGTTTACGGCCATCCGTACATCTGGCATAAACAATATGAACTCACGAAGGAAGGACCAGTAAGAATCCTGGGAATGCCCTATCTGGCGCGCAAGAATGCGTACCCCGCATTCAAACCGGTCAATAACGTAGCTAAACTTGATGAGGACCTGTATTTCTTCACGGACGTCCCTCGCGAACCGGGCAGCTACGCCCCGACCCAAGGCAAGTTCTTTAATGAAGACGGCACCGGCGCGTGCCCGATTATCGACGACGCCACCCTCGTGGCCAAGACTCCGAAGGGGCTTGTGGTCGTTTTCGGGTGTGCCCACGCGGGGTACATCAATATCCTCAAAGCAATCGAGAAAGAGTTTCCACAGGAGAAGATTCTGGCTGTTGTAGGCGGCCTTCATCTCATGGGCGCTGGCGAGAAAGTGCTGGCACAAGCATTGGCGTACACAGATAAAGTTCGTGCGAAGGATTTCGTCTTTTCCTGTTCGCATTGCACAGGCGAAAAAACTATCGAGTATTTCAAGCAGAAGTACGGCGACAAGGTGGTCAGGCTCTTGGCATCAGGCATAGTCCTTGAATTTCCGGCCAGCTACGCGGCCAAGGCGCAGTAACTGATACCAAATTAAGGTCTTACGTCTGTTGGTGCTTGATGAATCTCAGCCGATTTGAAAAAATGTTCGGCGTCGGCCCTATAGGGGCGCTCATCAGCCTTGTGCTACTGGCCGCAGCGGCCTGGGTGGATCGCTTACTTGGACATCCAACTCTATTAATGCATGCTGCACCTATGAAAATAGTCGGCCTGGGGCTCGTTGTCGCTGGATTGTGCCTTCATTTCTTGGCCCTATGGACACTGCGAAAGTGGTGGCTGAAGGATCTGTTGTGCACGATAGGACCTTTCAAGTGGTTTCGTCACCCGGTGTACGCGGCCTGGATCACCTTTGTGTCGTTGGGCCTGGCTCTATTTCTAAATTCCTGGGTTTTCCTGTTCTGGGTTTTATTGCTACAACCGATCTGGCATCAGCTTGTTATCCGGGAGGAAAAAATGATGCTGGAGATTTTTCAAGACGAGTACCGTGAGTACGCCAGCCGAACAGGACGGTTTATTCCCAGGATATTACATAAGTCGCACTCATCAATGAAAAGTGACTCCAGGAGTGGCCGGAACGAATCTGCATAAAATCCCCATACGGATATCCTGCCGTAAACGCTCTTAGTCTTGGACTTGCAGCTGAAACGATCAGATCAAGATCAGTTTATAGTCTGACCTCAAAAGAGTCGCGACAGACATGCCAGTAGGTTCCTGTCAGCAGCAATAAGAGAGGAGGCAAGCTCGGCAACGGCCTTGTAGAAAGCAGTGCCCGCAGCCGGCGTCACTTTTTTCGCCCACCCAGGTACCCATCGTCCCATGTGGAGTTCGATAAAACTTGCTTGAGCATCGGTAAGACGTTTCAGTTCGTCCCTATCGCCGCCGCGCGCATGCTCTAGAAGCTCAACAGCCAGAGCGGCCATGAAAGCGCATTCCAGGGCTATATGATCGTGTGGCTCTCTGAATGACTCGTCCCTAATAAAGCCAAACTCCGCATAGGCCTCAATTACCTCTACTGTGGCTTGGCCATAGATCATTTCCTCCAGATAGGCCGACTCTGAAGGGGCCAAGTGTGCGTTCCTGCCTGACAGGAATAGATCTGCATAGTCACCTGCCAGAACTTCCGGGGTAGCAGCCACGAGGGCCTTCAGCAATGAGTCGATGCTCTGTTGCAGTGCTGACTGGGGCTGTCCCCCCATCTTTTCCTTGAGAAATGACACTCGATCAGTTAGCTCAATGAGGAATTCAGCTGACGGTTCGCCCCGGAACGAGGCTGCGAGTACTGCATATAAGACGGCACGTGCCTCCAGCGCAAAGACAATAGATGATTTCAGCATCATAGATAATAGACTTTGGGCTTTGTCTCCAGTTCCGGGTTCAGCGGTTTTGCACCCTTTGCAACCAGTTGGCCAGCCTCTGACTTCGGATCATCCAAATCACCGAAGACACGAGCGTTGGTAGTACAAGCTTCAACGCACATCGGGTCTCGGTTCATCTTAATACGGTGCATGCAGAAGTCGCACTTGTCCGCCTTGCCGGCTATGCGGATTCTATGTAGTTCTTTCACCCTGTCGATCCTCTTTTCGAAAGCAGGCTCCTCTTTGAAATATCCTCGCTTGGCGTTTATGTGGCGGGCATCATACGGACAGGCTGTGAGACACTGAGCACACCCTATACATTTCTCCTGGTCTATAACAATTACCCCCACAGCGTTCCTCCATGTAGCACTTCTCTCGCAAGCCGCCACGCATGGAGGATTTTCGCATTGGTTACACATTGCCACGTCCCAGGTGCCGGCTACTGTTTCTGTGATCGTCGTTCGCGGACAGCCGGGCAATGTCATGTTTTCCATCTTACAGGCTACCGAGCACGTTTGGCAGCCAGTGCAAAGGTTCGTATTAATGACCATGGCGTATCTCGGCATGACCTCTCCTATCTTCGTGAGACATGGTTACCCAGTGACTTTGGTCACCTCACAGAGGGACGACTTATAAGGGGGGAATCCGGAAATCGGATCGAAATCACGCGTGAGCATGGCATTTACATCCTGATCGGCCCATCCGTGAAACATATCTACCATGCCTAAAGGTACCATCGTCGTGAGGTGAGCCTTGACCGTAATTCTGCCGTGGGGATTCTCGATTACCACCTGGTCACCTTCATTGATACCTCTCTTGTCGGCTTCAGATGGGTGTAAATTAACGATCGGCTCGGGCTGGAATTCACTGACCCAGGGAACCTCACGCCACTTACTGTGCGTGTAAAACGGAATCCGGGCACCGGTCATCAATACGAGTGGATACCGTTTCGCCAGTTCAGGTTTACTCTGAGGACTTTCTAAAGGCTCCTTATACGTAGGCAAAGGGTCAAGCCCATGTCTTTTCAATATAGAGGAATAGATTTCCACCTTGCCTGACGGAGTTTCAAAACCTGGCTTCTTATCTTTACGGAGCATCCCCGATTCGTATTTCTTAAACTTGGGCGGATCAGATGTCGGGACCGTTACTGCCAGTCCCGGTGCCGTACGGAGCTGTTCCACGGTAGTGCCTGCCGGTTTGAGATATTCATTCAGTACCGTCTCCAGCCTGCCGCCAAAGAACTCGCCTGAAAGTCCTAGGGCGACGCCAATGTCACAAATGATTTGCCAGTCTTCGCGAGCCTCACCCAGTGGCTTCACAGGCTCTCGGTGGTATACTGTGCGACCGAAGGCTGCAGGCGGAGCCAGTCGCTCGAAACAGGTGGCGGCCGGCACAAGTATGTCAACGAAATCGTGCGTCCATGGACGATAAAAGTAATCGGCTGCCAAAGCAAAATCCAATCTCATCAGAGCTTTCTGGTAAAGATCGGGTTGAGGCCACATCTTGAGATTGCCGCCAAAGAGAAGCATGGCTCTGATTTTCTCTCCATCGACATACTCCGGCAGTGAATTGACTTGTATTTCAGGTACCATTTCTGCCCACACCGGAAACGAATCCCGGTCGGCACGTTTATTCTGGAGCTTTGGCAGTAGGTCGGAACGACGGCAAAACACCGGATGCCCGATGTAGTGCGGAGGCAAGATCGGCTGCGGCGCAATGACAAGGCCGCCAGGTCGATCTAGGTTACCTGTTATCGAAAAAAGCGTGAGCACGCTGCGCATATTTTGATTTCCATTTGTGTGATGGACAACGGGTGATGCGCTAAACAGAGCCGTACTCGGACCATCGGCAAAGGCGCTGGCTGCCCCTCGGATCTTTTCAGCGTGTACTCCGGTTATATCCTGTACCTTTTCAGGGGTGAAGCTATGGACGTACTCCTTTAATTCCCCAAAACCTTGAACCCAATGGTCTACGAATTCCTTGTCAATGATGTTTTCAGCGATCACGACATTGATCATCCCGAGGGCCAGGGCGCCATCCGTTCCCGGTCTCAAAGGAAGGTGTTCACCGTCCAGGGCTCTTACCATCGGCGTTTTGCGAGGGTCGACTATGAAATATTTGACGCCACCGGCCTTTGCTCTAATGAGTGACTTCATCATGGTAGGCCTTGACCAAGACGGGTTAGTGCCCCAGACGAAACAGTTCTTCGTATCTTTGCCCGGCGGAGTCCCCATCATAGTCTCGCCGAAAAGTAGCCGTCCTGCGAGAGAAACCGATGTGGAACAGGTGGAGCTCTCGGTGCCAAAATTCGGCGAACCAAAAGAATAGCTTAATCTTTGTAAAATGGGCCGCATCTCCTTCGGATCGCCAGTGTAGAAAAGGACCTTATCCGCTCCGTACTTGTTCTTGATTTCATTCAGGTTTCTTGCAGTCGTGTCTATCGCCTCATCCCACGATATACGCTTCCAATTGGTGGGTTCGCCTTTGGGATTGGTGCGCTTCAATGGGTATAGAAGCCGATCCGGATGATACTGTTCCTGTAACTGGGCGTAACCTTTCGAACAGAGTGTGTTAGCTGGGTATTTGTGATCTGTACGCGACTCTAATCTCGTGACGATGTCACCCCGTCTAAAATACTTGATGCCGCACATCGGGACGTGGTTACAACCGTCACAGTATGTGTAAGCGCTAGTCTCAGTCATGACTTCTGACAGTTCCTCAGCGGAAGCCCTGCGGAGCAATCCCGCTTTCAGGAGCGCAGCTCCCGAACTGGCGGCGGCGACAGTTTTTAGAAAAGTCCTGCGGCTCTGTTCCATGATTTCTCCCTCGTTTCCAGCTCCAGAGAAGTTGTCTGCGCCCGAAGCAATTGTCTCCTTTGTGAGCCGATTTTAAAGGCTAGTTTTCCATGCGGTCCTCAGGCGATTTTATCCGGTGTGGTCGGTGCTGAGGTTAGACGTCTATAATACGTATCATGGAGATAGATTGCAGCCAAAGGGTTGTGACCGGTCACGCGATCTTTCACGGCCAGAACCGTGGTGTAAGCCTCGGCATGCTTGAAAAAGAGAGAGTCATGACCTACGCACAGGCCCAGCAGGACATTGAAATCCGTGTTCTGTTCATTCAGCAGCATCGCTTGAAAAATCGGGTTACACATCGCTTCGTCTGTGCCCCGGTAAATCTTATCTTCATCCTCGATACCGATGAAGTCCTTAATCGTCCTCCCCGCCTTGCAACATACCGACACGACTTCAAAGCCGCGGTTTTTCATAATATTGTCTACAATTGCCGCTTCCTTCCTTAGCCCAACGCAAAAGACCAGCCCAACCCTCTTGAATTCCATACGATCCGCGAATTCACAGATTTCGACAACACGGGTCTTCGTGGGTTGCATGACGTAGGGCCTTTCATGGCGGTTTGCATAACATGAGGCTTCCTGAATGGAGGCTTGGCGAGCAAATGTTCGAGTTTCCGGCTTCTCGTATTCACGGTTGGCGCGAGCCAACAGATCTTTTTGGGTTAGAGTCGGGCTGCCCTTGTGGCCGATACCCTTCGCGTGCATGCAAACCAAGTGCGGCGGGTCGTTGGGACAAGCCGCACATCTAGGGGTGGGGCTTTTCTTGTGTCGAGGCATAGCAAACTCCTTGCCGTGTTTAAGCGGTCGACCGATCTTTAAGACTAGAATTCTTTAATTGTCTGCCGATATTATCTAAGGCCGTTGCCGGTCACGTGTTCAAAACCCGGCGGAATACTCTTCTCAAGACGAACTTACGGAAAGTAGGCAACCGAAAGATGTTTGAGCATACCCTAGGTCGGCGCCCTTTTTCAAGATAGGGCGTTTTCCCGTTCAGTCGTGACGTCAGTAACTATTACGTTTTTTTCGCCATGCCCTCGAATGTGGCGGAGCGCATGAAACGGTTTGGCAGTTCCGTACACCCACCTCTGTCTCAAGGTTTGACCTTGCATCTGATCCATCATCGGCCTCGCTTGTCCACCAAGGAACTTCTCAAATTGCTGGAGTCGGAACATCCTTCCATGCTGTCGATTTCTTCACTTCCTTGGCGTCGATAATATCCCCTGTTAAAGTATTTATGTTCACGAACCCAACAGGGATTCTATTCGTGTTGAACCCTACAACGTCCGACCCGGAAACAGGGCCTTGGTGATCATCTCGGATTTCAACGATGATAACCCTCCGGTATGGGCAGTTGGAGCAGTCTAGGCTTGGATCATCAATTTCAAGAGGACAGTGGTGCCTCCTGGCTACGCTTGGATCGACATTGTGCATTTTAGCCATGTGAGCGGAGGGTGGGCGTCTTAAATGCTCGAAGGGGTGAAGGACCCAATCCGTTATCATGGCGACCGTGTGATGCTGCTTGAACAAATGTGATCGGGAGCCGGTGTCGGCAATCATGCCCTGCATCACATAATCCGCTGGCATCACGTAACCCAGATAGCTCCTGCCGTCCCGGATAAAACCCATCTTATGAGAAGCCGAGCCTTGAATAATCCCCTCAAGGAGTTTGGCGGAATACCTCCAGTCTTCAGGTAAAATGGGCAGGAGTGTCAAATTCTTCTCGGTCGCCAAGGGAAGGGAATGCACCGTAAGAGACCGACACAGAAATCCTGCACCCAGCACTACGACAACGATGGATACAGGTACTAAAACATTTTTCAGGCCAGGATTGGGTATCCAGTCAGTGACAAACCTGAATCTGCTGGCAAGCGAAAAAGGGAAAAACATTCCCGTATGCTCCATATACTCCCGATAGGTGTCTCCATGCTGCCCCAACATCCTTCGCTCTTCGTCTTTTGCGAGAAAATAGTAGAGAATGAACATGAGCGACAGGGTAGCCAGCACAATGAACCTCGGCCATAAGATGACCAGACCCACACCCCACACGCCGAGGAACAGATACTGAGGATGACGGATATAGGCGTACAGTCCCTTGGCTGCTATCCCCCATTTGAATATCTTTCCCATATAAACCTGCAAGGCGCAGGCAAGAAAACCCACCAGACCGATTACAAATAGAAAGGAACCAGCAATGCGAATTACCTTCAGGGGTACTGTGGGGGGCAGTATCATGTGCGGTAAGAAGAATGAGGTCAACCATCTCGTGGCGGTATGCTGGTCCAACCACGCGAAAATGGGATTGAAGACCGAGTAGAAGAAGAAAGCAAAAGGACTGATCATTATCATGACCTCAAAAGCCATGATGAAAAAGGCGATGATGCCGCCGCGAGCGGCAATTTTCTTGAGAAGTCTGAAGCGGCTCCTGCCAGTGTCCTGTACCGTGGCCATGCGATGCTCCTCCCAGTCTTTTGTGCATGAATTTTGATCCCAACCACATGTTGGTTGTCTTAGTTATACAGTGAATTGGACAAGATCCCGCGTTTTGCACTCAAAAAACGTTTCTATTGGGAGCGATGAGCGTGCAAGCGCTTGAGTTGGGGCTCCTTCCAGATGGATCTGCTTTTCCTGAGAAAACCCAAACTCAGTATCTGCAATTGCCATGCAGGACGTTTAAGATATGACTAGCCTGTTGCGCCCCACGTTCGACCAACACCTTTCTCTCTCAAGATCTGTCCAGCCGCCTTTGAAACATTATGCAGGTCAAATGGTCTCGGATAGGCTAAGGATATTAACAAGGAGTGACTTATATGCTCAAAATGGATGGTTCCAGAGTCAGACTTGTCCCTGAAAACGTTGACAATATGCTCAAACAGGGCTTGTCTTTCCGGGAAATAGCAGCCCAGTGTGACGTTTTTGAGGATGCCATAGACGCCTCTCTGATAAGATGGTTAAATCAGGGACGCTGGCCCGTGGAAGGGGATGCGGCCAGGGCTTAAAGGACTGGAACGGGCCGAATTTGATCGTGAACGACTAGCGCATAAAGCTTCCCACCTAGAAAACCTGATGCCAAAGAATGAGGAGAGTTTGACGATGCGCCCAAGAGCACTTGGGCTTACGTCCCTACTATTGGCTTTTTCGTTCCTATCTTCCTGGGATCTTGCCGAATCGGGACCGAGCAAGTACGCAAATAGTACCACCTCAGGTCAGCATCCATTTGATCCAGCAGCACTGAAGGAAGATCCCATATCAGGTAAGCGTCCTCCGAGAGAATCTCGTACAACGCTTCGGGATAACCCTTGTCAAAAATCTCAACGGAACGATTCGGATAATTGACATCCAGGTACTTGTGAGCCAGGTAGCTCAGCTAGTACTCGTGCTCGTTCCGGCCCGAATCAAGCAAATATGCCATCATCTCGGTATCAGCAATTAAATGGGTATGCGTGTTCAAATTCCCTATTTCATGATTTTCCCATATCCGCTTTATTCCGTGTACTACCAAGCTGTGTTCGGGTTAAGGAAAAGGACATCGTGCTTGACTGAGGGACATACGGGAAGGTCCTGCTCAGAAACAGGATAAAAGGGACTTTTTCATCTATGTGATGACGGTTTTGCCTGCCTCAGATCGTGTGGAACCCCATACGAAGAGCTTTTCGGGGTTGACGGAGCTATACCTCGACCCCTTAAGGGTGCCAAATCGCTCAATATGACAGGACCTCCGCATAATTGCGGATCGTCGTCAATGCCCAAATGGATTGCCCGATCGAGGACGCAACCTAGGGTTACAAAAATTGATGATTAACAACAAAGCTTCCTGGAAAAGTCCCATCTTATGTAAAATTGGAGTAATGGTCTAAAGTCTCAAGCTTTTAAATCCCAACTTCTCAAACCTTCCCAACCTTTTCCACCGCTTTCTTCAGCCGCCCAAGCTCCTGTAATTGTTCCCAGGATTTTGCAGCCGTCTCCAGTTGAGGCATTGGTATGCCAAATGGCGTAGCGAGTAATTAGCCTTATTGCAACCCCGGAAACAGGACTGCTGACTACTCTGTGGACCGAGCAGCATCCCCCGATGGCTTGTTCACATTTTCCAACTTGAACTGTGTTACCGTAAGGTCTGATTTCAACCACTCCAAGGCCTTCTCCAGAACCGGATCGTTTTTGGGATCGACCGTGTCACGGAGAAGTCGCCTCTGTTTTAATTTTTCTTTATTCTCTGGCTTTGTCTCTTGCTCGGCTTCATGTTCTCGCTGCTTTTTCACGTCCTCTTTCATGTCCACATCCGGTACAATACCAGTTTTCTGAATGTTGCGCCCCTTGGGCGTGTAGTAGTAAGCTGTTGTCAGTTTTAATCCTGTTTCGCTGCCCAGGGGAATGATTGTTTGAACCGAGGCCTTTCCAAAGGACTTGGTCCCGAAAATGACCGCCCGGTCGTGATCTTGCAAAGCTCCCGCCACAATTTCAGAGGCGCTGGCGCTCCCCTCATTTATTAGTACCGCAATTTTGAACTCATAGTGATTCCCGGTACTGGTGGCCTTGAATTCCATTTGGTGACCCTTAACCCGGCTATCGGTGTAAACGATCAACGCACCCTTTTCCAAAAAGAGACTCGCAACCTTCCATGCCTGATCGAGTAGACCGCCGGGATTATTTCGCAAATCCAGCACCATCCCCTTAATGGTCTCATCTTCACCCACCTGCTTAATGGCGTTGGTCAGATCTGTGTCAGTGCTCTCCTGGAAACTGGCAATTCTAACATACGGATAGCCGCTCTCGAGATTTTGGCTCCTTACGGAACGGACATGGATGATGGCCCGTTCAAGCGTGTAGTCCTTGAACTGCCTGAACCCTTCCCGCATCACCGTCAGAGTAATCTTGGTTCCAGGGCGCCCTCTCATCTGTTTTACCGCTTTGTGCAAGGTGATGTTCTTGGTCGTCTCACCGTCGATCTTAAGTATTTTATCCCCAGGTTTCAGACCCGCTTTATACGCGGGAGTGTCTTCGATCGGTGACACAATCGTCAGTATCCCACTTTCAAGGGTAATTTCGATCCCCAACCCTCCAAATTCGCCTGTCGCATCAGCTTGGAGTTCCTTAAACATCTCCTCGTTCAAATACTCGGAATACGGGTCCAAAGACTGAAGCATTCCGTTAAGTGCTCCCTGAATGAGCTCTTTACTCGAAACGTCTTTGACATAATTCTTCTGAACGACGCCCATGACTTCTCGAAAAAGCCTCAGCTCTTTGTAATCCGGGGCCTTTTCAGTACTCTCTCCCAGAAAAGTGTGGGCCGGCAGGAGAGCCGCTGCGACGATAATCAATATGAGAAGCGTTGATTCAATCGTTTTCTTCAACATCATGGGAAATCCTCCCTGGCCTGCCCCCGGAACATGTATCGTTAGTTAAGTTAGGGGGATAGCACTTTTACCCCCCAAGAGGGGAGAGCGTCTACTAGTTCAGTGTGGACGATCCATGTCATTGGAATGGCCTCGGGGCAGGCGGGCAATACTTCCTCGAGCTGGGACCTGTGAAGGCGTTCTATTGCTTGTATTGAAGTTCGATTATTACTAGGCCACTCCGATTGTGCATAGATCACCCCGTCGCGCATTTGGTCTCTCAGCGCCTGCCAGTGAAACTTTCCCAGTAGTCGTTCTCCTGAACGACTACTGGACCCTATGTAGAGGATGAACGAAAGCGCAACATTACCAAAAAAGAAATGCAGAAACTGGCCCTGCCGGAGAAAGATCGAGCTGCAGCCACAGTCGTATCAAGACGATGGAATCAACCATATTTCCTATCATTTCACCAGCTTCCACTTTCCATTTTCAACGCGCACCATAATCATTGAATCCGTGCCCAAGCCGTTATGATCCTCTGGTGTCAAATTGTATATCCCGCTGACGCCAACGTAATTTTTGGTTTGCTCGATGGCATCTCGGAGTTTCTCCGGGTCAGTACCCACTTTTTTCATGGCATTTGCCACGATGTAAATCGCATCCCAGGCGTAACCCGAATGGGTATTTATGGGAAACTCTTTATTATGATGATAGACGTCGTTATACAGATGAACAAAATCCTTGATCACCTTTTTCTGAGGATCGTTATCGGGAAGCTGATCCCATGCCATCAACTTTGTGGATGGCATCATGTTGCCCTCCGCGGCTGTCCCTGCGAGTTCGACGTATTTCGGATCCGGCTGACCGTGGCACTGAAACAACGGAGTCTTGATGTTTAGTTGTTTAGTGTTCTTGGAAACAATGGCGCCTGCAGGCCCTATGGTCCAGCACACAATGGCTTCCGGATTAGCCGCTGCTATCGTGGACAACTGTGGCGTGACGTCCGTGTCGCTGGGATTAAAGGACTCGTCGGCTATTATCGTCAAGCCGTGTTTCGGAGCCAACTTTTCCAGCCAGCCTTTCCCGTCTTTTCCAAAACCATCAGAGGCAGTGATTAGAGCTATTTTCTTGAGGTTTTGTTTCTGAAGATATTGGTAAAGCTTTTCCACCGCTGTGGAACTTCTTTGGGGAGATTTGAAAACCCACTTAAAAGTCCCGAGAGGACCTCCACCCATAATCACCGGATCGCCTCCCACCGTCATAAAAGTCGGAATGTGTGCTTCTTCGATCAACTTTTTTACGGCCATTCCCAGGTCAGTCCGGTCCGGTCCCACTATTGCGGCCACCTTGTCCACGTTGATAAATTTCTTGACCACCATCACCGCTTTCGTAGGCTCTGATTCCGTATCTCCCAGAACCAACTCGATGGGCCGCCCATTTATTCCCCCTTCCTTATTAATTTTCTCAATCACCATTTGAGTGACCAGTTTCGTGGGAGTGCCGATTGCAGCCGCAGGTCCGGACAACGAGTAAAACGCGCCAATCTTTATGGGTTCAGCTCCATGGACCGGGGACATGCTCATGGCAACCATAACGCCAACCAGAAAAACTCCAAGTTTCTTCATGGAACTCTCCTCCTATCTTTTCCGCATTCCCCTCTTGGAAGGCGACCAAGGGGTTAAGCGGTCTTTCCTCTCTCAGTACAACATGCCTCTTTTCAATTCCAAAGTCATCTACTCTAGTTCATGTACCAATTGTTAAGTTTGAGGTATAGTACGTTTTGCTCTCACGGAAGCACGCTAGCGCGGCGTTTGACTCGACATTGTTCTCGGCAAAAAACCCAAAAGAAAGGCTGAGGAATTGCTAGAAGAGGCCGAGAAAAAAGGCCAGAAAAAGCTGAAAACGAAAAGGTCATAAGTAATCCTCGAGTCCCAGCCAACAACAGCTTCCACTAAGGCACCCTTGACAATTGGGAAGAAAGCATTAAACAAAGCATAAAGGATACGACCGACTGCCCACAGTCGGTGTTCATAGCCAAGACGCGATGTCGTTTAGAGCAAAGTGATCTGCCGAACATAAAAACGTGGATCCTTTCTCAACCGAGTGAAAAGCCGTCTCGACATAAAATTCACTCGGTTGCTTTCGTTCTGGCCGCGGGGAAGCCGGGCTGGTGGTTTTAGTTTGTGAAGTATAAACTTCCGAAACTATATCTCTTTATCTATTGTAGATTATAAATCTCTAAGTACCGGAATAGCGTAATGAATCTATTTATGGTTCTCGAATATTTGATCTCAAGTTTAGGCTCCCAAGGTTCCTGAAGACCATATCCAAGCGGTTTTCTAAGCCGGATTGAATGCCAGTTATGCCGGGACGTGCGCGACTGATATTGTACTGATAGGCTTCGATCCTGTCTCAGTTTTTCCAAATGAGCTAACGAGCCGAACTACTTCTCTAGGTCGGCGTAAGGCTCCAACGCGCGGCCACCTGCAGCCTTCCATTCTTCAAATGTGGGAGCAACTTCGTCTCCCTTGGAATGGCCCAGAATTTTGAATAGGTCTGCATAGGTTTTGAAGTTGGGTGGGTACTGTGCTTGGCATACCAGTACGTCTTGTATGTTCTGGTGATCTAAATCACGCCAGTAGCTGGGGTTCCACTTCAGACCGTCGAACCTGTGGCCCTCCAACGCCTTGATCACGGGAATCAGATCCGTGGTGTTGGCCCGTTGGATGGCCTCAAAAAGCTGAGTATGTGTGATAAATCCCAGATAATGACGATAAGTCGCTACGAATAGGGGGCTGTCTGAGAACCTCTTCTTGATGGCTTCATTAAACTTCTGGCTGCCCGGGGTATCTACATTGCAGTTCCACGTCAGGCCCCACACTCCGTTTGCAGCATCGCCTGTGCCTTTCATCATCGGGACGCCCGACAACGGACCGCATATACGGATGTCCGTTCCGATCCCAAACTCCTTGCACTGCTTGACACAGTTTACCTGGTCCGCGCCATAGAGGTTGAGCACCAATATATCCGGCTTGAGGCCTCTGGCCTTGATCAGGTTGGCCGAAAAGTCCTTGGTCCCCAGGGGGGTGAAGTCATTACCGATTTCCTTGCACCCGAACTTCTGCAGAGAGCGATTCATAGACTCTCTGGCTGTGTGGCCCCAGGTATAGTCCGCGGTAATGTGGTAAGCGGTCTTCGGCTTCCAGTTCGCTCCTATCCAACTGCCGACGGCCGTTGAGAGCATCCAGTTGGAAGAAGTGGTACGGAACGTAGTGCGCATGGCTCTTTGCATCGTCGTGTCGTCGGAGTGGCTCCCAAAAGCCATGAATAGCATCTTTTCATTATGGCACACTTCGGCTACCGCCAAAGTCACATTCGACGAAAGGGTGCCCGTGACGAAATTCACTTTGTCGCGCTTTATAAGCTTGATCGCCTTTTGGGTGCCTATGCCCGGGTTGCTGGGAGCATCCTCGGAGATCATGACTATCTCACGTCCCAGGACGCCGCCCTTTTCGTTCCATTCTTCGTTTGCGAAGGTAGCCCCTTGCTGTTCGTTGAGCCCCGAGTCAGCGTAGGGTCCTGATAGAGGCTCAATGTTACCTACGAGTATCGGCGGTTTGCCCGCAGCGCGCGCGTATGGGCCTCCCAGAATATCGGCCAACCCCGCTGCCGACAATCCCGCCGCAACTAGTCCACTCGTTGCGAGAAACTCTCTCCGGGTCACTCCGCTCTTTTTCGAGCCGTGCTTCTTTGCCATGACTTACGCACCTCCTGCTTTTTTTAAGGTATGGTCTGCTCCTAGGGCGAAATGGCTTTGCTACCCCAGCTTTTTTCTCGCCGCTAATGTCCCGATGGCTTTCTCAGAGCTGAGCCGCTGCCTTTCACCCCGCCCTTAATTATTTTCTCCAATTCTCCTGTACAACGTCGCTGTCACATAATTTTTTGGGCTCGATAAGCCAATAAGTGCCAAATATGACCTCCTGAGCTCCAAAAGGTTCTCCATATGGGGTCTTTGTATGGTTGGAGGGCTGCGAAGAAGTGAAGAATCCTTTCGTTTCCTTGGATGGGACATCAAATGTCTCAAATTTTGGGCCTTGCTCCATTCATTTGGCCGTTGGCAGGGTCTCTGCCTCGTTCATCTTTTTGGCGACTTCTTCCACGCGCTTGTGTCCTTCTGTTACCATCCCTTCGGCCTTGGGCAGGTCTTTCTTACCCTTCATCATCATACCTTCATGCAACTATATCTACATTTGTGCATGTCTGTCTCAGTGTCCTCATTAATACTGCTCCGTTTGAAAGCGTTCCGCTTATCAAGCAAAACCGGCAGATGATCTTACGATTTCTCTTCGTGCGAACACGTCGACGAGTCAGGCTGGACAGGGTTGATCTAATGATTTGATCACGGATAGATAATTATATATACTTATAATTACATGTAAAGCTAAGTGTCCGTTCCCGTATGCTCGTGATTGTTTTCATGCGCGACGAAAAAATTTCTGCTATAGGGCGGGCAAGGTACCCTTCAAAAAAAGAGTAATTGTATCTCGAGATTTGACTCCAGATGCGGAAATATTGAGTTCTCGCCGGATCTACCTTTTCAGCTCAAAAGAGAACTGCTCCGGATGGATGGGGCCTGGATTGGGGTACATCCAGCTCTGAAAATCCTTTTTCGGCACATTGAACATGTTTGGGGCTACGACATAGTAATCAGGCGGATCGTGGACCAGCCCGATGATCCATAGATTCTGCTCATCGGCCGCAATGATCTGACCGAATAATTCTTTCTTCTCCTCGGTTGAAACGGTGCGGAGAATCTTGTTGTAAATTTCGATCAATTGTTTGATGTCTGGCGGTGGCTCCTCTCCTCTCTTGCCGTCACTTTGACACCATTGTCCGTACAGAGGAGCATTCAGGCTTTCTGAACTATAAGGGAAATACCACCTGGGGTCCAATAGACATTCCATCCCGCCATCGCCAGTCCAAAGAGCGATTTCGTGGGCTGCGCTCTGGGTCCGTAGCCTGAAGAGTTCCCTTGTTTCAGATTTTACTTCCGTATCTATTCCGATCTTCTTGAAATGTGACGCTAATATCTCAGCGGTATCAACCCAGCTCTGGATGGACGCCATTACGTCCAGAGAGAGCTGGAGCGGCTGCCCGTCGGGACGCAATCGTTTGCCTTCTTTGTTGACTTTCAAGCCCATCTCGTCAAGTAGCGAAGCTGCCTTCGCTGGATCGTAATCAAGGTAAGCCTTTTCATAGGAGGCGCTGCAGAAATCGGATTCCGGAAGGGGAGCCGCCTGTCGAGGAACGCCCTTGCCCCGATAAACTATCTCGTTCAGCTCCTTTCTATTGATAGCATGGGAGAGTGCTATTCGAAACCGGCGATCCGCAAGGATCTTTTGCATTACAGGTTCCTTATGGTTCAGGTTGGGGGCCAGGAGCAATCCGACCGAAGCCGTGGACGTCTTGGGCACCAGCCGGAATTTGCCTTGTGCTTCGCTGGCCAGAAGCATAACACTATTCTGCATGCCTCCCAAATTCCTTCCCTGCATGTCGATTTCGCCCGCTATGGCCTTCAGAACGATTGTTTGTGATTCTGCTTGCAGGTCATGAACTATGGTGTCGATGTAAGGGAGTTGATTTCCCTGTGTGTCCGCTTTCCAGTAATAGGGGTTCCTCTGCATGATAAATCGGTTGGCGGGCGCGGGCACTGGGGTGATCCACGCACATATGGATGGCAACCCCGTTTCCACAAAAAGAGACCTCTGAGGGTCAGAGACCTCCTGGAAAAGCTTTGCCCAGCTCGTTGTATTTTTTTGCTTTATAAGAGAGTCGAGGTCTTCCGGCTTGGCATATTTCTTGTGAAATTTTTTCAGATAGTGCTTGGGTTTCGTGACCAGGGCCATTCCGTCGGGACATGCGAGGCGCTCAAGGAACAGAGTGTACGGTTGATCGAACTCGATCCGTAACGTGTAATTGTCAATTTTTGACACCTTCGGCGGGTTCCCCGACGGTGCAAGCCACATAGGCACAGACGGTGTCACTTCCTTATCAAAGAGGATGTCCTCAAAATAGAAAACAATATCATCGGCTGTGAACGGTTCTCCATCGGACCATCTCACTCCTTTCACCAGATAAAAGGTGAAAATTCGTCCTTCCGGATCGACCTCCCATTTCCAAGCCAGGTTTGGTTCAATCTTGTATTCAGGACTCCATCGCACAAGTGGGTCGTAAAGGATCCGCCGAGCACCTACCAGATCAGCCAAACCCAAATAGGCTCGCCGCCACGTGCCACCGTAAGAGCCGGGTTTGTCTACCGGTTTGACAATCACAGGTGACTCGGGCAACCTCTTGTCCACTGATGGAAGAGCACCGTCTTTCACCTGCTTGGAAAGCGTGGGCGCCTCATTAAAGGCCCATGCCTCACAGCCAGAGACCCCCGTGATGCCTAGAGAGACCACAGCTAATGCCATGAACAACGCCGAGGGCCCTGCAATTCTTCGCATTACGCCTCCTTCAGAGTACCCCACAACTCCTGCTTTGCGTGGGATCAGATCCTTGGTGCGATCCGGTAAATCAAGATCGTTTAAATTCAAATTTTCGCACTGTTCCGAAGCACTGTTATGAGCCAACTACTCCATTAATCTTTTGATATTGCCCGGTTTCATTCCACCGTCCCAGTCAGTAAATTCCGCGTTTCCGACCAGTACCTGCAATTCCCTCCGGAATTGCGCGGCGGTCTCGCCATTTCGGGCGGCTTGGAGCCAGTGAGGGGTCAGGGTATGGCGCCTTTGACACCGAGGAGGCCCCCGGATGCTCCCGCACGAGGCAGGAGGACGGCAAGACCGTCGTCACGTTGTTGGAAAAGCCTGTTTTATGGGCTTACTAAGCGTACCTCACAACTCTCCACCCGGTCAAGCGCAATGTTGCGGGTAGCTCCTCACCCGCGGAATAATCCGGGTTTCATACGTGACGAAAAACATTCTGCTGTACGACGAGCAAGGTATCCTTCCCAAAAAAAAGAGTAACTGTCTCTCGGGAGTTGGCTCTAGATCACGATAATATTGAGATCGCTGCTGAACATACTACGTCTTATCTGAGCTATGCTGAAGGTCCGGTTTTCACGTCGCAAGGAGAGATACCACGTTCAGATTGGTTGCCAGCAGGCCGGTGACCAGTATCAACGCTACAAAATAAATGTAGAACGTCGCCAGGAACGGAGGCGCTAAGACCATAATAATCACGGCTCCCATCCCTGATAGAATCACTGTCCAACTCTTCAATCCATTATACAAAAGCCGGCCACCTCACCAGGTTGCTTTCAGAATCCCTTTGGGCCGAAACAGAAGGACGATGATGACCGCCACATAAGGGAAGACAATGGCAAATTGCGGCCATACGAGGATGCCTATGGAATCGGTAAGTCCGAAGATCAATGCCCCCAATAGCGCTCCCCACATGTTTCCCAGACCGCCGATTATGACGATGAGGAAGGCTTCCATTATCAGAGTCTGGTCCATTCCCTGGTTAATATTCTGAGTGGGGGCCACCAAGGCGCCTCCCAGTCCAGCCAGGAAACATCCAATTACGAATACGAAGGCAAAGACCCAGCTTACATTGATTCCCACGGCCCCGACCATCTCGCGGTCCACCGCCGCGGCCCGAGACATCTTGCCTATTTTGGTTTTGTTCGTCAAGAACCACAATCCGATAGCGACCAGCGGACCAATGATTAGCAGGAAAAGGCTGTACCGGGGAAACGGCGTGCCAAGAATCGAGAACGAACCTTGAAGAACAGGAGGGGCCGTCAATGAGCGGTAATCAGACCCCCAGATGAGTTTTACGACATCACGGAAGAGCAGCATGAAAGAAAACGTGAACAGGAGCAACATCAGGTGTTCTCTTTCATATAAACGACAGAAGAGACCTCGTTCTACAGCAAGGCTTATCAAGGCTACTCCCAAAGGAGCCAAAACTAAGGCCAACCAGAACCCTGTCGAACCGCCCCCGAAAAATACGGCTACGGAATAGGCCAGGAAAGCTCCGATCATGTACAGCGAACCATGTGCAAGGTTGGGAATCCTGAGCACGCCCAACACAAGGCTCAAACCTGATGAAACAATGAACAGAATTGTCGTCCGGCTCAATCCCACCAGGAATTGCCCGGCGACGGCAGAGACAGTAATGCGGGACGCGATTTCCATGCTGAAGACCTGCGTGTTCTGCTCTGGACCCATCGGAGCGGGGGGTTTTCGGTTACGAATGTCATGAATGCCTGCCACGATGGATCATAGGCGCGCTAACTTAATATAGAAGTTGCTGTTCCCCGTGAAAAACCCTTTACCTGAAGGTTAAGTTAATTCCCATGCGCCCAAAAATTGTTGGCCTTTAAACAGTTGGAGGTGCTGTGTTCGGCGCTCCGTTTGCGACCCTCCAAACCCGAGGCTGTGAGCAGCAATCTTACGGTACTCAGGTTTATTTCTCTTTCTCCCGAGCTTTCTTTATTTCTTCAAGCGAAGGCATCACCTCTTCAGCCGGGATCGTTGTAATGTCGGTTGCGATAAGGAAATCATAACCGGGCACCTTTTTAGTGACGCCCATAAACATGGGAAGCATCACCTGATTATCCCCAGCTCTCACGGTCAACTTGCCGATGGGGCTATCAATGGATAACCCCGGCAAAGCTTCAGCAAACTTCTGTGGGTCGATCTTCCCTGCTTTTTCATAGGCTTTGGCAATGAATTGAGCGGTGAACCAGCCTAGCAGGCTGCCAAAAGAAGGATATCTATCATAAGCTTTCCTGAACTCTTCAACAAAGGCCTTTTGTTCCGGGGTGTCCGGATAGTAAAAGTAGTAGTTCGAGGTTCCAATTACGCCCTCAGGCGCATCCAGACCCAACGGCTTGAGCGTGGACAGCTCCGTTGCAGTGTGCATGAAGAATGGGGCCCGCTCGTTGAATCCGGTGGCCTTTGCCGCCTTCAAAAACGGAACGCAACCCGAGCCGCCGGTAGCGATGATAGCTGCATCCGGTTTTGCCGCGAGGATAGACGTGATATAAGGCGTAAAGTCAGGCTCACCGACCTTCCACCAGGATTGATCCAACAATTTGACATCCGGTCTCAGTTTTTTCAGATGGTTCCAGGTTGCGTCGGCAATGGCGTGTCCGTATTCATAGTCATCACCGGCAATCCAGTAAGTGACAAAGGGTTTCTTAGCCAGGCCCACAGCAGCGGCTTTGCCGGCCATCTCTGTGTTTTCGTTCATGGAAAAGACATATTCGTGGCCTTTGGCCCCGGTTATCTTATCACTTTTCGAATATGTGACGAGGAAAGGGATCTTCTCTTTCTTGGCCAAGTCCGAAACAGCGAGCGCAGAGGCACTATTGATGGTCCCCATAAGAAGGTCAACCTTTTCCCGCATGACCAGTTCCTTAGCCGCCTGGAGCGCAAGGTCCACTTTGAATTTGTCATCTCGGGTCATGAACGTGATCGGCCTGCCGAGCACTCCACCCTTGGCGTTGATCTTGTCCACGGCCATTTTGAAACCGTCCCGAACATCATTGGTGTAAGTGCTCGCAGGGCCGCTGTAGGTGTCGATTATGCCGACTTTTATCGGCTCCGCCGCCTGTGCAGAGACTCCGGGGATCAGTAGAAACGCTATCAGCCCAAGGCAAAGATGTATCCACGACACTTTCCGCATCGTACGATCTCCTTATTACGGCGAGTTTTGTGTTGAGCGACGTTATTTCCGTCTCCAGGTTATGCGTTTATGGTGGGGGAAAAGGATGGGGAATGCAATGTATCCAAAGATGCCCAGGCCTATAAGCCCGCTCCCCAGAATCGGGCTCCCGAAGGACCGCAAGGTTGCATCTGCCACCGTCAGGAACATGCTTCCAACAAGGGCAAGACCTGCGATGGCGAACATCACACGAGACAACCGTCCTTCAATAGCGATCATTATAACCTCTGACTTCATGCGCCTGCTCTTCCCGGTGGGAAGAGCAGGACAAAATGCAGACCCTTACTGATTCTTGCTCAGCCACTCCCGACAAAAAGCCACGGCTTCTTCACCGGGGAGACCCTTCGCCTTCATGTTCTTAATGTACTCTCCGAACAAGGGTTGCACCGCCTTGGCCCAGCGTTCGTCCTCCTCCTTGGGGAGTTGTATCATCTGCACCCCCTTGGACAGAGCATACTCCCTGCCTTCTATGTCTATCTCATCCCATGCCTTGCCCTGCTTCTCGATCCACTCCTGGTTGATCTTCTCGATGGTCGCCTGAACATCTTTCGGCAGGGATTCCCACTTCTTCTTGTTCATCACCACAAAAAAGCACATCCCATAGGAGGCCCCGTAATCCTCTGTCGTGTACTTTACCACCTCAGCAAACTTAAACCCTTTCAGGGTCTCCAAGGGGGACACCAGACCGTCCACCACCCCCTTGGAAAGCGCATCATATGTCTCGGTCTGAGTCATACCAACCGGTAAAGCGCCCAGGTGAGAAACTATTCTTTGGGTCGTGCCTGTGCATCGAATCTTCAAGCCTTTCAAATCCTCAAGCTTGTGCACAGCCTTGTTCTTGGTATGGAGAATGCCCGGACCGTGTCCGTGCAGATACATCACCTTGACCTCATCCAACTCCTTGGGATGGAACTTATCGTAAAATGCATTGCACAACTTCGTATACTTGTACCCGCTCCTGGAGCCCAAAGCCAAATCAAGCACCTCCATAAGCGGGAACCTCCCTTTGGTATAGCTCAAAACCGAAAAACCAATGTCTGAAATCCCCTTCACCACGCCGTCATAACACTGGTCCGCCGGCGTTAAGGTACCGCCCACAAACATGTCGATCTTCACCGCTCCGTTGGTCTGTTTCTCTATCTCCTTGCACCACTCGCTAGCCAATACCGCATTCCTGTGCGTAGCCGGAAAGAACGTTGAGTAAGTGAAATTCACCCCCGCACACCAGCCCGGAACCGCGCTCAGTACAACAAATACCAACACCACCGAACAACCACCTGTTAAATGCCACAAACTCTTGCTGCTCATGAAAAACCTCCTGTCCGTGATTGTGTCCAGCACTATATCTGTAATTAACACCAGTGAAGCTGGAATTATGTGGCGTGCCTACCATTTTGGAGGTACTGGGGACCCCTGACCGATCAAATGGCAAGACGGCGGCATAATTCCCGACGGTACTCATATTTTGAGTGGGAGCGGCCGAAGAGACTTTCTGGAATCAAATACGACCTCCACCTATCGAACGTGGGACCCGAAAGGGTTGACGAACCTCGTGGGCCAGCCTCGGGATGCTCCTCGGGGCAACAGTTTGCGGAACCTTTTTTTGCTTACTTTGTGCCGTGGACGATTTGTTCAAGGCAATATTTAGTGCGTGTTTTAGCACATTTGCCGGTATGGCGAATCCGATCCGTATGCTCCCACCGGAACCGGAGGCGATTGCGGTATTCATGCCGACCACTTGGCTGTCTATGTTAACCAGTGGTCCGCCGGAATTTCCGACATTGATGGGCGCATCAGTCTGAATAAAATCCTCGACATCTAGTATTCCCAGACCCGAACGCCCCTTTGCGCTGACAATTCCGGAAGTGACGGTCTGCATGAGGCCAAGCGGATTTCCGATAGCCAACACGAAATCCCCGACTTCCAGCGTCTGAGGATCCCCGAGCCTGGCGGAAGGAAAATTGTTGCCGTCAATCTTGATAACCGCCACATCGGTTTTCGGATCAGCGTAGATCACTCGTGCCTTATATTTTTTCTTACCGTCCAGCGTCACCTGAATTTCATCTGCTCCATTGATGACATGCCTGTTGGTCACGATGAATCCCCTCGGATCCACTATGAACCCTGAGCCAAGACCCTGTTGGCGAAAACGCCTGCTACTACCAGGAGAACCGAAGAACCGCCGAAAGAATTCGTCCCCGAAGAACTCCCGAAACGGATGATTCTGGAAGAATGGATCCAGATCCGGCCCGGAACGCGTTTCTTCCACTATCCTCACGGTGGAGACATTCAGCACTGCAGGCTTGACACTCTTGGAAACCGCTCTGAAAGATTCCTGTAAGGCCTTAACAGGTTGAGTCGAATTCTGGCTCCATACAGCAGGGGTCAGCAAAAGTTGAATGAAAATCCCAATTCCGACTGGAACCATTCTGTTTAGCCACCGTGCAGTAGTCTTGAGTGATCGATATCCTGAGGAACTGTCCATAACTTGAAACACGAAAACTCATTGTTTTGATAAGGACTAACCGACTATGACACGTCTCGGGGCTACAAGTTCTGATACCGCTATGACAATTGGAAATCCTCACCTCGAAAAACATAGCGTTAAGGTCGTGACGCTCATGTAGATTTCTCGTAATTGGCGGGTATTCAAGACGTTTTTCGCTCAAGCCCACCCCGGACCAGCTCAACGAGACACGTTTCCAGTAAAAGCAGCAAGCCAATAGCTCTAATGATGATATTAGACGTTTATTCGTGAAGCCTCGCAGCAAGTTAGCTGCGAAAGATAGGCCCCAGCGTAGCACTTATGTGGGGAAGTAAAGGTAAGGGATTCATCTGCTCCGGACAAAATGGATGTTCAGGCGCATACCGTCAGTTTCTCCAGTCGACGCCGGCGGCGAATGGCTTTCGGAGTCACATCCGACTGCTACCGCCCCATGATTGACCAACTCGGTTGTAAGGTGACCGTAAGCCTGAGGTGGGATGATGACCGTCA
>JBKQRG010000173.1:0-5009 GCA_052144015.1 Desulfomonilaceae bacterium | reverse complement strand
CGCTGGCACATCCTCCATTCCCCAGCGCCTATCAGGCCTGGCGCCTTCAGGCACAACCATGACGTTCCTCGGCGTTCCCCAGCCTTTCCCGGCGAAAGTCCAGTCCAAGCGCCATTTCTGATAATGGCACTTGAGTAGTACTACCCTTGCTCGTTCGCACATCTGGTAGACGAAATTCATCTCAAAATCCGTCAGCCTACCATGCACGGTATGGGGTTCAACAATAGTTGGAAATTCATTGATTGCGTCGAGTAGATCCAGGAACCCTTCGTTTCCGTCTCCATGTCCCCTTGAGTCATGGTGCTCGTACAGACCATATTCGTGTTGCAGATGGACTGCGTACGGGCGCAATTCATGTATTTTTCCGGCCACAGTCTTCCACCAATCCCTTCTCGAGATGTCAATGATAGGAAGAACGCCTTCCCCTTGGCCGTCAGTATGACTTATTACCAATACTTCCCTTTCCGGGTTGGCCTTCTGGATGAATTCTCTTGCTTCCTCGGCGAACGTCGCGATTCCACACAGGCGTGGAGGATAGCTCGAAATCATGACTATAGGGTCTGAATTGCTCATCCAAAGTCCCTTTCTTTACGTCTGAGGCACGCCGGTTCGCCCAAGGGAATGTAACTGTGGTCGACCATCGTATGTAGATTCTTTCCCGGTTTCTCCCGCGACGTCCTGTGCCGGCTGCCGGCAAGCCTTTTCGTTCACGGCGCTTTTACCTCAACGAGTCTCCTTTTGCAAATAAACCTTGTATTATATCAAATGGCTGTCCTCTACGAATATTCTGAGTGCTTTCGCCAGCCGATCAATAATTCAGAGGTGGTTTGCTTGTCATCCCGTTACGTTGAGCAAGGATAATCGTATCCGATGATACTGCCCTGATGCCAATTCAGTAAATGAGAGACCGAGGATGAATGAAACGGTTGCACGCAACGAAGATTAACAGTGCTTTCCAATCCATGAACAATTTGAAGGTTGTTTACTGTAATCCAGGTATGTCGAGCGGTAAGAATACAAGAAGAGTAGTGGGCGGAAGCGCCCTGATGATCTGCTCCACAGTAAAACGATTCCGCTTCATCCTCACCCCCGTGTTTGGACCAAGTCTTACCCTATACTAACTTAGAACCTGGACCAGTTTTTGGGGAGCAGCTCCAGTGACGTTCCAAATCTCTTCCAAGAAACAAAAGATTTGGTGCGCTTCTTGATCATAATGCTGCCTCACAGAGTTAATAAGAGAAGCATCGGCATGCTCGACCAGAGTCTCTAGCGCGGCATCCTTGGTTAAATAGCACCGACTTCCGGGATAATTTTGTGTCCTCGGAATCCCCACCCCCGGATATGCCAAGAGGAGACCTAGTCTTCAGAGACGCTGTGGGGCATCTTGGACGGGGTATTCTACGTCAAGGCAACGCAAATTGATCCCCAGAGCAGTTTTTGCAAAGAGAAAATGAGGGGGAGTCCCCGTCAGAGGTGACAGGAGCCAGCAGCAAGGTCTTTGATCGTCCAGACGGTCTCTCCTTCGTAAGTCGAAACTCTCACGGGCATATACCTGTCCGCTTCTCGGATGCCGCCGTCTCCAACGAGCATTCTCACAGCCTACTCCCGAAGGTGTTCCGTGACTCCGGGGGTGAGAGTGTTGACTATCACCGACCAGTGGCGGTTCGGGTATCGTCGAATACGAATCCATCCTTGGCTGATGAGTTGCAGAAGAATCTCCCTGCGAGCTTCGCCTTCAACCCCTATAATTTCCCCGTGCTGGTCATAAATGGCTCGAATCTCTTCGGAGGTCAGACCGAATCTCTCCGGGTCAGCAATGACCGTGCTGATGTGACTGGCTTGCACCGAGAAGAGTTCTCCTCTTGGCGAAATGAAGAGTCCGACTGAAGCCTTGAGGATCATCTTCGGTCAGCCTTTACCATGACCTGCCATCTTGAGATGATTATAAGGGCGCACTTTCCAGTGACCTGTCGCCGAATTATGTACCACTGGTTAAGTTAGAGGTAAAGTCTCTTTTCCTCCCGGGAGAGGCAGGTGGTGACGAAGCTAATTTTTGTTACGACATTCTTTCAATGATTGAAACCCTTGTTTTTTGTTTCTTACGTGTAGAGGAGAGCAAGAACAAGTTCCGGTGATCTAGGCCATGAGATTTTGAACGAACAAAAAACGGATGGGATCGAGATCCGCATTTAAGGGGGTACAGGGCGAATTTCGATCCCTTCTTTTCTGCCAAATTTTGGGTTACCTGGCCGGTATAATGGCATTACTTTCTTAGACAGATGCGCCCGCCCTTTGTTTCATTTCCGGTAGCAGGTCCGATAAGAGCAAGTTGTTTGGGATCATTGAGAAAATAGCATCTTCAAAGAGTGCGGCATTTGCCGCACTCTTTATTGAATTGTTAAACGCCAAAGTAAGGGCCTTGAGAACATCATTAACAAGCGATGAAACGTTCATTTTTTGTCTTTTGCGTTTCCTTGAGAGCAAGGGTAACTTTTGTTTCAGTCCTATTGCCAGTTTGAGCACTGGTTTTTTCTAGTTCTAGGTGAATCTAGGCTTGAGATTTTAGTATGTTCATCCAGACCAACAGGTAATATGATACAGGATGAGGATCATGCGGGGGCCTTTTAGTTGTCAGAGGAATCATCGTTCGACGGGTCACCGGCCCAAAGACCTCCAAAATGGCAAGACAGCCGCATAATTCAGGATTAGATCAGGATAAAACTGATGGGAGATGAACGATGCATAGGGTGACTCGGTGGATAGGGGTTTTGATTCTCTGCCTGGCGACTGCATGCACTGCACTCGCTGAGTGGCCGTTCGGTCGTGATGTGGCTCAACAGGCCCTCAAGCTTGGAGAACCCGGGACGACCATAACCGTCACGGGAAGGTTTCAGATATTCGTTTCTCCGAACGTCAAGGATCACACGTTCATGATTGACACAGACACGGGCAGGACCTGGATCATGAAGAGGGACCACATTTCGGGGGATTTTTAGCTTCAACGGATACCCGTCGACCAGATTGATGCCCAACAGACAGGACCAGCGGTTCAGGATAAAGCAAAGGCCGGTGAAAAAGAGTCGGCCAAACAAAAGTAGATCGTCACCTGAGCCGTGCTGAAGATAAATGTTGATGATTATATTGGAACCGATAGTGACCAAGGGAGGAGCATAGTGAATCGATGAAAAAGTTTCAATTCATCTTGTAAAACCTGAAACCAGTTTTCCACGATTTAGTCCCCCCTGCCATTATTAATTGACCATGCTTTTCGCTAATGGCCGGGGCTTAAAATTGCCAAATATTGGAAATTCATGAAAAGCACTGTTGTGATGATCACCAAAACGACACAAAAGAATCCATCTCTCAATTTTTGTCGAAATGACATACCGATGTTTCCTCTTCAGCAAAAAAACTTCTATACGGCTTTCTGTAATCAACATACCCAAATGCTCACGTCCAGGTTTTTTGACGACCCGAGAAATCGCTTGGCGTTAATTCGACGTGATGTTTTAACCCTTGCAGCCTATCTGTGCATTTTAGGTGCCAGCTATGGCCAATGGATGGAGGTTTTCTGTAAAGGCTGTGCTGTTAGTTAGTTAGCCACAGTGATTAAGTGTGGGGTGAGATACCCAGGGTCGGCAACAAAGGGGCAGGTGTCCTAACAACGGGCCATAGAATTCCTGTCTCCTCGCGTTATCAATAGGTTACAAATTTATTCGGTGTCTTAAAGTCGGTCCTGTTCAGACAACGGACCGCGTAGAAAATTTTAATTGACTGGAGGATATACACCAACGTACAGTTTAAGAGGAGGAAAAGATACTTTTTTTCAGCAATGTTGCGACCGTCCTACCTCCGTTGGGTCTTGAGTGGATCATACAGCGGACTTTTCGCGATCCGGGGAACCATCCCCTGACCCCTCACCGGCACCACGACGCCCGAAATGGCAAGACCTCAGCATAATTCAGGATCGTACTAGGTGAGCCGACTGAGGGGAGACTGAAAAAGAGGGTTAAAGGCCATACGGATTTTCTTCAACGGAAAATTATGTCTGCCACGGCCGGACTTCGGAAGGCGGCCAGTGAGTCTCGCATAACCAACGACAAGGAGAAAGTTTTGATGTCAAAAGAATTGATGGAGTATGTCAACAAGCAGCCGCGCCTAGGGATCTTGAGCACAGCGGATAAGAATGGCAAGGTCGATTCCGGCTATTTCGGGTCACCACGGATGATCGATGAAAAGACCATATCCATGGGGCTGGGCAAGAATCGAACTTTTGCCAATCTTCAAGAAAACCCCCATGCTTGTTTCTTGATTATGGAGCCTGGCAGTAAGCTTCCTGAATGGAAAGGGGTCCGGGTATATCTCAAGATGATTGACTGCCAGACTTCGGGAGAAAAACTGGACACCGAGAAGGGACGTATCGCAGAGGCAGCCGGAGAGAGCGCTGCCAAAATGATTCACGCTGCGATCACCTTTAAGATAGAAGAAATCAGGCCGCTAGCTGACTTCGGCCAAGGCTGGGAAAAGTCCATCTGATGCCTCGCCTTCCGGTCGGGTGGCGTTCACCATATCAGAGGTGCATTGCAGCCTGTTTTTCGGTTCATCAGAAAGTCGGCCCCAAGGATCTTGTTTTTCCGACTGGAGGGTGTTTGGTCAACCGGTGGGATGGTTTCCGCTGAAGGAGCTGAGGAACTCAGCCCATGACCTGAGACCCGTTTGAAAGAGAAACTGGAAAATGGGGTCAAGGGAACCGTCCCCCGAGCGGTCACGGACCTCAAGACCCCCCAAGATGCGACCTTCAATGTGAGAAGCAAAAGTTCAAATAGAGATTTTATGCGGCCTTCCGGCATTCATGTCGATTGACCCGCCGAAATCCTGCCAACGATCAACGATCCGCTTCAGAACTGAGTTTTGTCAGTGCTAACCTGACTGCCAAAGTCGATCCTTCCGATAAAGACCCGTTTCGCAGAGTATGAATCTCCTACCGGAATCTTCCCAGCGAACATTTT
>JBKQRG010000172.1:0-14386 GCA_052144015.1 Desulfomonilaceae bacterium | reverse complement strand
CAGATTTTAACCGACCGTCCACGATAAACCGCTAGCTATTTAAGAGGTTTTGGGGGAGAGGTTCGGGGAGGGGCGTTTTTGCAAAAACGTCCCTTCCCGCTTAGCCGTTCCCTCCAGCTGCGGACGTGGGTTGTTGGCGGTCTTTTGCGTTCCTCGTTGAAATTATTCTTGAAAATTCATTGACATGGGTTTATTACAGTGTTGTATGGGATTGGATTAGCTTGTGGGAGAAATGACCTTCAGGAAGCTTCCATCCACTGCGCATAGGGCACAAGCTAGCGAGACAATGTCATTGCGAGCGTAGCGAAGCAATCTCGTGCCTTTGGGGACGAGGGGGCGCGCCACAATTCGTATGCTTCGGTTTCGCCACCGCAAATAGCGTTAATCGAATAATATTCTAAAGGTTCCGGGGGCCGTTTTGGGAGAAAGAGCCCCTGCGACTGACCGGAGAATGCTTTTCAAACCGTGTGCGCCGTTGTTCGGAGCCAAGTCGCCAATCGGATCTTCAACAAAAAGGGGGAACCAGCATGACCTCCCCGGAATTTTGCAAATCCATTTATTCCTTTTCTTATTAAAGATTGGAGCACGTCCATGGAGTATAACCTGCTTGTTGAGCCGTGGATTCCGGTTCTAAGGATAAATGAAGACGTCGCGGGAAACCGACCATGAAAAGAAACTCTAATATTTTACGAAATAACGAAGATCCTTTGCAGCCTCTCTTGTGGGCCAAGACTAATCAAGACCGCAATAAGCAATCGCATGCCGATTGCCGCTATCACCCATTGCTTTACCATATGCTCGATGTTGCCGCCGTGGCGGGTCTCGTTTTGGATCATTGTGTTATGCCACAGATTCGCAAGAGACTGGAAGAATCACTCGGGCCAGATGCGCGGGCCAAAATAGTGTTTCTCTCAGGGGCGCATGATATCGGCAAGGCTAGTCCTGGTTTCCAGAAGAAAGTCCCAAAATTATCAGAGAACTCCGGGCTCCCCTTTTCCGAAAACGACCAGGACCGTCCTCATGGGTGCATCAGCGCCCATGTCTTGAATGAAGTGCTTGGCGCAGGCTCGGCTGCTGCCGTTCTGGGACAGATTGCCGGCGGCCATCACGGTGTATTTCCGCGATCAGCGGAACTGCTAATGGGTCGTGACACCCTTGGAAACAATTCGTGGAAAACTGCCCGGCAGGAACTGCTTCAAGAATTTGCCAACACCGTGGATTACGAACTGAACCAGGTCACCGAGTGCGGGAGTGAAATGACGGACCCGGCGGTCGTTCCCACGCTCGCCGGATTCATCTCCGTAGTGGATTGGATCGGTTCGAATCAGGATTTCTTTCCGTGCATTGCTGAATGTGGAACTACGGTTACAGTCGGTACGTCCGACTATTGGAAGAGTGCGCAAAATCAGGCGCAAGCGGCTCTTGAAAAGTTGGGCTGGCTGCCAACTGTGACCTTTGCCGATGAGGCGCGGTTCGATACCGTCTTTAGCGATTTCACTCCAAACGCTCCCCAAACTGCCGCAATCAAATTGGTGTCAGAACAAAGTTCCCCATATCTTATGATCATCGAAGCGCCAATGGGCCAAGGCAAGACCGAAGCGGCGCTCTATGCCGCGGACATGGCAATGTGCAAAGGTCTTGCACGTGGCATGTATGTAGCGATGCCGACCCAGGCGACTGGAAATGCGATGTTCAGGCGAGTCCTGGATGACTACCTCAAGCGTCGCGGGCATAAGGGGAAACTCAACCTGCAGCTCGTGCATGGAGACGCCCTGCTTGCGCAAATGGAACAAGTGAAGGAAGGTGAGATTCCAGACTTCAAACCAAAGGACATTGGGGACGACGGAGATGTGGAAGCCCAATCCTGGTTCACCGCAAAGAAAAGACCCCTTCTCGCGCCGTTCGGAGTCGGCACTATCGACCAAAGCTTGTTGAGCGTGCTTCAAACCAAGCACTGGTTCGTGCGGCTCTTCGGCCTGGCGGGCAAGGTAGTCATCTTCGACGAGGTTCACGCCTACGATGCCTACATGAGTACTATCCTCGAACGGCTCCTGTATTGGCTGGCAGAGGTGGACTGCACCGTGATCCTGCTTTCCGCGACGCTACCGGAGGCAAAACGAATAGCACTTGCCAAGGCATATTCAGGTCGAAACGATAGCGAGTACAAACGTTATCCGCGAATCACTCTTGCCAGGGCACGTCATTATCCGGATGCAGAGACAGATAGCTCCCTGATATGTGCCGAGATCCCGATGGAGACATCGCGACCCGTTAGGCTGCGCTTTGGCGCGACGGATCTACCAACATTAAGCGCCCGCCTTAGCAGCCAACTGGCGCATGGCGGCTGCGCGGCTGTTATCTGCAACACAGTCGACCGATCCATTGAGATTTATAAGCATTTGAGAGACAGACTGACGGATACTGAGTGCTCGCTTTTCCACGCGCGAACGCTCCAAATGTGGCGGCGACAACGCGAAATGGAAGTCGTCCGCAAGTTCGGCAAGGGTGAGAAGCAGCCCGATGGTACCTACTCGAACCCGCATCGCCCGACGCGAGCCGTCTTGGTTGCAACGCAGGTAATCGAGCAAAGCCTTGACCTGGACTTCGATCTCATGGTTTCGGAGATTGCGCCCGTTGACTTGCTGCTCCAGCGCTCAGGGCGGTTACATCGGCATCTGCGTTGGCGCCCAGAGGGTCTGGAAACGCCGGAGTTCATCGTGCTCTGTGACGCCGAAGAGGCCGGTCCCCCACCCGAATCGTTTGGCAAGAGCATTGAGTTCGTTTACGACCGTTACATCCTGTTGCGCACGTGGCTGGCATTGCGTGGGCGAGAGAAGCTCGAAGTACCAATCGAGATTGAGGCGTTGGTGGAGGCCGTATATGGCGAATCGGCATTGGACTGCAACGAGGGCTGGTCCGAGGCTCTTGATGAGGCTCTGGCAGGACACGAAGTCCTTACCGATGATTCCATAGGTCATGCTCGCCATCTTCTAGTCCGTCAGCCGCATGATCCAGCCGAACTCATTGAACGGTTCAACCGGGAGCTGGAAGAAGATGATGATCCGGCCACCGACCTTAAAGTCCGCGCAGCTACTCGTGAGGGTGAACCGAGCATCCGAACCGTGTTTCTTATGGACGATGAGAAGGTTCCCAGGAGCATAGGAATTAAAGAAGTGAGATGGCTCCTCGATCGCTCCGCATCAATATCACAGAAATCGCTCTTCTCGAAACTGCTCGCACTGAAAATTCCTGCTGCATGGCTTAGCAACGCTCACTTGCGGCATTGCCGTTTGGTAGAAGTAGGGAAAACAAAAGATATTAATGTCAAAGTCAGCCAAGAGCTGGGGGTAGAGATGTAATGAGCAATAACGAATTCGATCTCCTCATTAATGATTGGATACCGTGCCTTGCCCCGGAAAGCATACCGAAGCTTTTCAGCATTCGATCAGCCCTGGAAAACGCACACCAGATCCGATCAATCGAGCACGAATCCCCAGTGGTGCGAATTGCCACGTTGCGACTCCTCTTGGCATTCTGCTATCGCGTGGCTTTTACCAACGGTGTGCCTCTGGACTCGTTCCGGAACTGGCGGGCATTGCAGAAAGTGTGGAGCGAAGGCATACCGTTGCAGTGGATTGACCGTTATCTTGATGAATGCCAATGCCGTGATAGATTCCGGCTCTTTGACGATAAGTACCCATTTTTTCAGGTTGCAGGACTCGAATGCCAGGGCGACAAACAACCTGAGCCCGCGACCAGACTGGGCTTTGAGCAGTTCGCCGGCACGCCGAGTTCGCTTTGGGAGCACGTACCGCAGTCCCCTTCAGTCGAGGAGGCCGCCCTGTACCTCGTGACATGCCAGGCCTTCGGTGCGAGTGCCAGTAACACAAGCAATGCCACGGTAGGAAACCTTGAATACTCGCCGACCGGACGCACATTTGCGCCAGCGTACACCGGATGCATTATCTGGTTGGAAGGCGACAACCTGCTTGAAACGCTGATGCTGAACCTTGTGGACTACGATCTGACGCATACCGACGTCCCCATTTGGGAAAAGCCCCTGAGCGTGCACTCCCTCCGATCTCGACAGCCTGAGAAGGCCAAAGAAGGCGACTTGGACAAAGACGGAAAACAGATTAAGATCGGCAAGAAAGTCGGTGATTATAGGGAGGCGTCACCCACTGGACCTGTTCAACTCTTTACCTGGCCGAGCCGTGCTGTCCGCTTGACCAAACCTGAGAGGGGGGTGATTAAGACCGTCCATTTCACCCAGGGCCTTGCGTTGAGCCAGCACCCCATTGATCCGATGAAACCTTACAACCAACACGGCAAACCAATCAGTCTCCAGCGTCATAAGGCTGCCTGGAGAGACCTGCATTCCCTTTTGACCATACAGGCCAACCGCAACCGCACAGTTCTGGCTCTGTCTCATGCGGCGCGCAGTGGGATATCAGTGCGCAGGCTGAACGTGTCTGGAATCGCACGGGGTGACGAAGCAGCAAAGATACTTTTCTGGCGGCACGAGCGGATGCCGGTTCCGGCCGCATTGCTCGCCGATGTCAACCTGATCGAGCGGCTTGGCGGACTCATCGAGAATGCGGAACGGGCAGGCGTGGAACAACTCCGCCGTATATGGCAAATAGCGAGGTTCTTCCGGGTTCCTGCAGATCGACAGCCCAACAAGAAAGAGAAAGAGGACATTGAGGCGCTGGTTCAGAAGATAGACCCCTGGCCTGCGTATTGGGCGAGACTGGAGAAGCATTTCTTTGAATTGCTCGAAAGCCTCCCGGGGGACTGGGATGCGGCGAACAGCGATTGGAAACCCGATGACCAACAGTTGGCCACCAACACTTGGCGCGAGAATGTGAAAATTGAGGCCGGACGAGCACTGAAGGAGAGCATCCGCTCCCTCGGCACGACCGCCCGGGCCATCCGGGCCGTCGCGCGCGCCCGCACTGATTTCAATGATGACGACCTCAAGCCCCTATCGCACAAAGGGACCGAGGCGAAAGAGAAAGCGAAAAGAGGCAAGACGAAATGAGCACAATTCGTGCAATCGAAAAACAAGCGCAGAAGCAGCGGGACGAGGAGTCGCGAGACGAGCTCGTCAAATACCTGCTTCGCTTGGGGGGTTACCGATGGCACCCGACCACGAGTTCGTGGGTCTTGAGCTACCGGGATATAGACCGGGGCTCGCTTGCCGACCTGCGCAGTGGCCTGGCCAAGAAACCTGGCGAGATGGCGCGCGTTCATAAGCATGTTGTGCCATATCTTCCAGAGAAAAATTACAGCGATCACTGGTACTACCTGACGGCCACGCTCTTTGGGGCGTTCCCGCAACATAGGAAAGGTCGCTCCTTGGGCGCGGCATTTCGTCCGCTGAAAAAGAAGAGCGACAGTATGGAAGCCCGGTTCGTCGCCGTCCTCAATGCTCATCCCGACGACCTGGACGACCATCTCCGCCACGCCGTCAGGCTGCTGAAGACGTACGAAGAGCCACTCGACTGGTTTCAGCTCTTCGCGGACATACTCCAGTGGGACCACCCGGATTGCTATGTCCAACTGCAGTGGGCGCGCGACTTCTACCAGAGTTCCGCGGAGAAAGCCGACTCGCGAAGCAATATAAAAGCTGAGCCCTCATTCAAGAAGGAGGAAAAAGACGATGAGTGATTCAAGGGTTAAAATCGAAGTTCACCTAATCCAGAACTTCGCTCCGTCCAACCTGAACCGCGACGACACCGGCCAGCCCAAGAGCGCCACCTTCGGCGGTTTCCGACGAGCGCGAATGTCGAGCCAAAGCAGCAAACGAATCACGCGACGGGAAGAGCCTATGGCCGAGCTTCTTGAAGAGCGGGGAGCAGTGCGGACGCGGCAGCTCATTGTGGAGATCGCCAAGGCCATTGATGCGAAGGATGAACCCGATCAAAAGACCATTGATGTCGTAGCGGAGGTATTTAAAGCAGGAGGACTCGAACGACCAGGAGAGGACAGCGCCGAACCGAAGAACACTACCAAGATTCTGCTCTTTATTGACAAAGACGCCTCGCGAGAGCTCAAGAAGGTGTTCAAAGACAACTGGGCCGATCTCACCAACGCCAAAGAAAAGACAAAGGAAACAGTCGACAAGATCGGCAAGATACTTTTCGAAGCGGTCAAAGCCCCCGATATCGCCCTGTTTGGTAGGATGCTGGAGGTTAAGAGCAGTACACCATTCGGGAAGTACAACATGCAGGTAGAAGCTGCCTGCCAGGTGGCCCATCCCATTTCCACCCACAAAGTCGACATGGAGATGGATTTCTACACTGCCGTGGATGACCTCAATCCCGAGGGAGAAACCGGCGCGGGGATGATGGGCGTTGTCGGTTTCAATAGCGCCTGCTTTTACCGCTATGCGCTCGTGGACCGCGATCAGCTCGCCCGGAATCTTGCGCGTAAGACGGAGCGCAAGAACGGTAAATGGGTGCAACAACTCAAAGACAATGACTACCAGGAGGCCGACAAAGTCATCAAAGCGTTCCTCGAAGCTATCGTCTATGCCATCCCCACTGGCAAGCAGAACTCCTTCGCCGCGCAGAATCTCCCTTCCTTCGGGCTGTTCGTCCGAAGACAAGGCGGTGTCCCTATCTCGCTTGCCAACGCCTTCGCCAAGCCCGTTCACCCGACGAAGAACGACGATGATCTAGTCGGTCTGTCGGTGGATCGATTAACGAAGCATTGGGATGCCCTAAAAACGGTTTATGGTGATCAGGGGGTTAAGCGCTTATCGTTCTTTCACGTTGATCAAGAAGAAGACAATTTGAACGGCCTCGTCCAAATCCCCGTACCAAAGAGAAATGAAGCTGATGCCGCCAAACCTGAAGACGAGCAGCATTCAGAGAAGCCCGACTCTCTTTCGGTCACTGCGGCGATTGAAGCCGTGCTAAGTTCAGAGAACGATGAAAAAAAGGATCAACGGCCATGAACGAACCGTTCACCCTTCTGTTGCGACTCGAAGGACCAATGCAGTCATGGGGCTACCGAAGTCGCTTCGATTATCGCGATACTGCACTGGAACCTACCCGCAGTGGGGTCATCGGCCTGATCTGCGCTGCAATGGGCATTGCACGTGGGGAACCCATATCCCAATTTGATACGATCCGAATGGGGGTGCGTGTCGACAAGGATGGCAGACCCGAACGAGACTATCACACAGCTTTGGATGTTCTCAAAGCTGATGGCACCAAAGGCGGGACTGTTGTGTCCTACCGCGATTACCTTTCGGATGCGTCGTTTACTGTCGGCTTGCAGTCTGAAGACAAGGGTCTCCTCGACAAAATTTCCGATAAGTTGCGCAATCCTACCTGGACTTTGTTTTTGGGGCGAAAGGCTTTCCCTCTTGCCGTCCCGCCCCTCGGCCCTGCCGATCGTCCTGAACCGGGGACGCTGGAGGATTACCTGTTTTCGGGAAGTTCAAAAAGACGTATTGTACTGGAAACGCCTGACGGAGAAAGAACCCAATACGACTCGCCCATTTGCTTCCGCAGACGTCAGTTCAAACCGCGATCTCTCCGAAGTTATTTCGCGGAGATAGGAGAAGCGAAATGACGACGTTCTCCATAGCTTCACTTTACCTTTCACGCCTTCTTCTTAACCCCCACTCCCGGCAGGTCATGAGCGAAATGGCGCATCCATATGAAATGCACCGAACACTGATGAAGGCCTTTCCCCACACAGCGGAGGATGCACAGTCCAAGGCACGGGAGGAATTCGGCGTTCTTTTTCGTGCCGACCTTGACGACCTCCCGGATGCAGTTAAGGTCTATGTCCAATCTCGTATTGAGCCGAACTGGTCGTTCCTCGATGAACTCAATGATTACTTATGCGCTGATATGGGAATGCCCGAATACGAATATAAGGACATTATGCCGGCATGTCGCAAGATTCAAAACGGGCAGGTCTTCTCGTTTCGTTTGCGGGCCAATCCCACCAAACGCATAGGGAAGGTCATTAAAGGCGGGCCTGAATTGAAAGGCAAGCGAGTCGGACTAGTTCATGAAGAAAAGCAGGTCGAATGGTTGATCGGCAAAGGCCGAGCGCGGGAAAAGGATAGACCCGGCGGTTTCGAGATTCTCATGAGAGAAATTGAGGATCAGAAGGGCGAATTGAGGCAGATCTTTCGGGTTAACGTCGATGGCGAAGGGAAACAGGAAGGACGGAAGAAGGAAAATGGGCGATCTTACAAGATGACGCATCTGGCGGTTCGCTTCGATGGATTGTTGCGAGTCACGGACGCCGGCGCTTTCCGGGAAACCCTTACCAGAGGCATCGGTTCCGGTAAAGCTTATGGTTTTGGGCTTCTCTCCATAGCGCCTGTTAACTCCTGATCAAGGAGGGGGCGGATGAGAATTCAGGATCTGCACATCTTGCCGAAATTCAGGGATTGCTGGAGCTATCTGTACGTCGAGCACTGCATCATCGAACAGCAAGACAAGGCCATTGCCATTATCGATGCACGAGGAAAAGTGCCGGTCCCATGCGCTACGCTTTGCCTGCTGATGCTGGGGCCGGGCACGAAAATCAGTCACGCGGCGGTCACAGCTCTGGGCGACAACGGTTGCCTGGTGTACTGGTGCGGCGAAGAGGGCGTCCGATTCTATGCGTGCGGAAATGGGAAAACTCGAAACGCGGACAACCTCATGCGGCAAGCCAAACTCTGGGCTGACAGCCGCTCACGTTTGAATGTGGTGATCAAGATGTATCGGATGCGCTTCGATGAGCAGTTGGATGAGTCGCTCGAATTACCTCAAATACGCGGGAAAGAAGGAATCCGGGTGAGGGAAGCCTATGCTCGGGCGAGCCGCGAAACCGGAGTGGAATGGAAAGGACGATCGTACAGTCGAGATTCCTGGCATTCCGCGGACCCGGTGAATCGAGCCCTTTCAGCAGCGAACAGCTGCTTGTACGGGATCTGTCAGGCAGCCATTCTGGCGCTCGGGTTGTCGCCTGCGCTCGGCTTTATTCACACCGGCAAGATGCTTTCATTTGTTTATGATGTGGCCGATCTGTACAAGACCGATCTGTCCATTCCCGTTGCGTTTCAGGCGGTGGCGGAAGGAACGGATCATCTGGAGACCCGGTCTCGTAAGGGCTGTCGGGACATATTCAGAGACAGGCAAATGCTCAAGAAGATGGTTTCCGACATCCAATTTATTCTGGACCTTCAGGCGGACAAGCGCTTGGACCAGCGTTCCCTTTTCGATTCTGATGCGGCTCTGCCGGGAGGCCTGTGGGACCCGTCCCAGGGAGCGGTAGCCGGGGGACAAAACTTCGGATTCTTGGCCGCAGACGGAGATGAAAATGGTAGTCCTGATTCTGGAGAAAGTTCCGACGGGCCTGAGGGGTGAGCTTTCCCGCTGGATGCTCGAACCCAAGGCCGGAGTCTTCGTGGGCAGCATGTCCGGAATGGTGCGAGACCGGTTGTGGGAGAAGGTCTGCAATGATTCACGGGGTGGCGGTTGCGTCATGATTCATGACTCGAATAAGGAGCAGGGATTTGCTATAAGGACGGCAGGTGAGGCCAGACGCGGGGTTGAAGACTTCGAGGGTCTTTTTCTGATACGAGTCCCCTAATAATGCGGATTTCGGCAGTATTGTCCCCACGCACGTGGGGGTGAACCGTTCAGGGGCAGGAAGGCAGTCTATGTTGCACAATTGTCCCCACGCACGTGGGGGTGAACCGTCTGGACAGGTGGCGGAGGAGGCTCTTACAAAATTGTCCCCACGCACGTGGGGGTGAACCGCTCGGATACTACGCCACGCCGCCCCGCGTGACATTGTCCCCACGCACGTGGGGGTGAACCGACCCATCCGAACGATAAAAGTGACCGATTGGCATTGTCCCCACGCACGTGGGGGTGAACCGCAAATTGGCCTGCTAATTCGTTGGCTGTCCAAATTGTCCCCACGCACGTGGGGGTGAACCGGAAGAACAATTACTCCGTTGGGCTTAACAATTATTGTCCCCACGCACGTGGGGGTGAACCGTTCTGCTGGTACTTTCTCGGAACCCTCTATTGATTGTCCCCACGCACGTGGGGGTGAACCGATAAGCCAAGTCAGAAAAAATTCCCCACCTTCATTGTCCCCACGCACGTGGGGGTGAACCGGATTCAGAGAACAAGGTGAAGGCTCAGGGGCTATTGTCCCCACGCACGTGGGGGTGAACCGCACCATGCCGAGCGTCAACAGGCAATTAAAGAATTGTCCCCACGCACGTGGGGGTGAACCGATGGGGGAATTCTCCGCAATATGGCACAATTAATTGTCCCCACGCACGTGGGGGTGAACCGTTCCGTCGAGTTTGGCCATTTCAAGCGTATCCATTGTCCCCACGCACGTGGGGGTGAACCGACCCAGGATGTCCGGTATTCCGGTTTCGCCAGATTGTCCCCACGCACGTGGGGGTGAACCGCGTCAACCTGCGCCACAAATAGCGATGCCCAAATTGTCCCCACGCACGTGGGGGTGAACCGCCTTTGCGGCTTCTTTGACGGGTCCGATCCTAAAGCAGACGTTGAGCCTCTTCGGGACTTACCGCATAGCCGATGAGTACCTCTTGATCTGTTCCCGACTTATGTAAGAGTATTTCTCTCCGGTCCAATGTCCTCTGTTACCGTATGTTCTGCATGATCCTAGAATGCTCATAAGCGTTAGAAGGGGCTCTTTCTGTCCGGAAGCAGTACGGTACCTGTGCTGCATCAATCTCATCAGGATGCAGTGGAGTTGCGTTGGAGTTAGTCATATTTTCTCGAGAAGAGTATCATTGGTGCCTGAGCGAATATCCTCGGCAATGTCCCTTGTTTGGACAGTGCGCTTCCGCGTAACTTCCCCGTCATGCTGCTCGCCTTGCAACGGCAGTTCCTGACAGGTCACGCTTTGAGGATCTTTAGCGTTTTTTGGAGGACGGCCGCGCAGTGACTGGATCAAAGACCGAAGGACCTCGGAATCTCTATCTGAAATTTCTATTATCTCAAATCCGGCGGTAATGTATTTTCGGGAGTTGCCCCTGGTCTCTGCCCACCGGCATATCGCCACCACAAGCACAGGGTCTGACTTGATGAACGGCTGCAAATCGATCAACAAGCTCTTGGACTCGCCAACGTTACATTGAATGCCTGCCGCACGGAATCCTTTTTCCGAGATGTCTCGCAAAGTGCCGGTCGATGACCTCAGGACATCGTATATATAAACGTTGCCGTTAAGGCTTACCCGCGGCTCCCAACGTCGCTCAATATGAGTAATTTTTCGCTCATAAAACGGGTACTTTTGGAAGAGCTCTGATTGATCAATAGTGCCATTGTCCACCAACAAATTGAAAAGTCTCTCAACACCTTTGGCGGAAAGACGGTACTTTGTCCTCAGCTCAGCCTCGCTGATCCCTGAGCGAATTTCATTGAGCACTTCTCGAGGCCTTATTTTTCTTTTGCGTATCATGTTTACCCGTTACCCGCCTCGAGTGACCCTACAAAAAGTTCTGAAACGCGATCACGTGCTCAGCCGCTTTGAAAAATGCGACCTACTCCGTCTGGCAGGGCGCCATGATCACGTGACTCACGACTTCCTGAATTTGACTACCGTTATATGGTTTTGGCAATACTGCCATGAAACCATGACGTTTGAAATCGGACATGATAGGATCGTGACAATATCCGCTGGAAGCGATGGCCCTCACCTCGGGATCGAGGGTCAACAATCTTCCCAGAGTTTCTTTCCCGCCCATCCCGCCGGGTATAGTCAAGTCCAATATTACGACATCAAACTTCTTGCCTTGCCGCATTGCCTGGGTGTAACGCCTTATCGCTTCGCGTCCATTTTTGGCGACGGTCACCTCACATCCGCTGAGGGTGAGAAATTCGGCCGCGAGATCTCTGATCACGTCCTCATCATCCATGACCAGTATTTTTCCACTGACCGTCCGACACGCCGGTTTTCTCGGTTCAATATTAACGGCATTCGCTTGACCAGCAGGCAAATAGAAATGAACTGCGGTGCCAACCCCTTGTCTCGACTTCAACGTGATAGATCCTCCATGCTTGGTGATTATTGAATAACACGTTGCCAATCCCAAACCTGACCCTTGATCCTTGGTAGTAAAATAAGGATCAAAGACCATTCGGAGGTGTTCTTTCGCAATTCCAACACCTTGATCCGCAATCGTCACTTTGACGTACTTACCTTGTTCTAATGGTGGCCAGCGCTCCTCACGAATCTCGACGTTTTTGGCTCGCACCAGAAGGATGCCGCCTTGGGGCATGGCCTGAATGGCATTGATGAGCAGGTTATGGGCCACCTGCGAAATCTGTCCCGGGTCTACCTCCACCGGCCAAACTTCTTCCCGAAGCAATAATTCACAGCGAACATTCGAGCCCCGAAGTGCGAAGTCCGCACATTCTTTCAGCAAGTCTGTGATCGAAGCGGCCGCCTTCACCGGCTCGCCACCTTGAGAAAACGTAAGCAACTGACCTGTGAGGGCTTGCGCACGCCGCACAGCTTTTGTTGCTGCTTCGAATCTTTCGACAGACTTGTTACTTAGGCTGCAATATTGTGTCCCAAGCTCAATGTTACCGATGATTGCAGTAAGAAGGTTATTGAAATCGTGGGCAAGACCACCGGCTAGGAGTCCCAGCGATTCGAGTTTTTGGGCTTTCCGAAGCTCCTGCTCCGTTCGCCGTTTCTCGGAAGTGTCCTTTTTGAGAAGCCAAAGCCCGATCAACTCTTCGCCTTTCAGGCGAGCTATCAAGGTATATTCAAAGACTCTGGTAGACCCTCCGAGGCGACGTTCCAGGGTTTCAAAAGAGCGTATGGGAAATCCATCCTGGATCCACCTTTCGCAAAACGCTTTCCGTCTACCTTGAACAGGGAACAACCTCCCGAGCGTTACGCCCACAAGATCTCTTATCGACATAAATTTGTAAGATCTCGCAAACTCACCGTTGCCGTCAATCAACCGGGCATGGATAATGCTGTCCAACAACTGCTCACACGGTAAAGATCCGTCAACACCCCAGCGCAGCCCAAATTCTGCCACCCCGAACGGAACAATGTTGATCAAACTCTTGTATTTCTGGACCGCCTGGAGTTCCTTCTCTGCCGAAAGATTTTCAATCTGGGCCAACACCATACGATCTTCGTCGAGCCGAATGGTGCGCAAGTGTATCCGGCCCCATACCCCCGCCTCATGAATTCTCAACTTCGCTTCGGTAAATGCCGGTTGCCGTCGGGTAAATACATCCTCCAGGAGTAAGTCGGCCCTACTACGATTGCTTGGATCCATAAACAAAGACGAGAAATTTATGCCTATTACCGGTTGGGATCCTCTTAACATGCTTATGAATGACTTGTTTGCAAATCGAATGTCGTGGGAACGCGCAATCAGTACAGTGGGGATGGACAGAGCTTCCAGTAATTTTCCGAACGTTTCGATTCTTTCTTGACGCAGGTCAAAACTACCTGAAGTTGTGAGTTTTTCTGAGACCAGATTGTTGATGTCTATGGTCTGGGTCCCATCAAAAAATTTATCCAAACGGGCCGGAGAATTAACCAACTGGACTTGCTCGGCTGCAGCCAATGCTATTTTATCGGTGGTAGAGTCCTTCATTATGCGTTCGGTCCACCTAGTCACGGAAGGACGTGAGCCCCGTGTCTCCTCGCCGGGTTGCGACTGCGCAACCTGACGTGTTTCTAGTCCTCACGGGTTGTTACACAATTCTTGCATGAAGCAGTTCGAGGATTTCGAACTCGCCGACGCGTTGAGCCATTGTAAGAGCAGATTGCCCATTTTGATTCCGTATTCCGACTGTCGCTCCATTGGCGAGAAGCAGATCGACTATCTCTTTATGGCCTTGGCCAGCTGCAGCGATTAATGCTGTGTTGCCAAAATAGGTGCGATGATCAACAGCTGCTCCGCGTGCCAAGAGCAATCTTGCAATATCGGAGAAACCTCTCCGTGCAGCTATAATCAGCGGTGTCTTACCGCGCTCGGTCTGGGCATTGACCGGGGCCCCTTGATTCAAGAGGATCTCAACAACATCGCGGCGCCCTCTACTGGATGCCCGTAATAAGGCCTGATTCATTGCGGCCATCTTGTTGTCTGGCGATTCCCAGCTCCGGAGAGCGATCTCTGCCAAACCGGCCCGCCCCTCTTCAGCCGCCATAATTAAGAGAGAAAACCTGTCTTCGTCCTTTAGACTCGAATCTCCGCGAATGATTAGTATGACGTGAGCGACCGAGGCCTGTCCTGCTTCTATTGCTGCCGTTAGACCCGTCCTGCCGTTCTCGTCAGCTTGGGTCACATCCGCGCCGCATCGCAGCAGAAGCTTGACAATGTCGGGGCGTCCACAGGCGGCAG
>JBKQRG010000171.1:0-4932 GCA_052144015.1 Desulfomonilaceae bacterium | reverse complement strand
CGCTGGCACATCCTCCATTCCCCAGCGCCTATCAGGCCTGGCGCCTTCAGGCACAACCATGACGTTCCTCGGCGTTCCCCAGCCTTTCCCGGCGAAAGTCCAGTCCAAGCGCCATTTCTGATAATGGTACTTGAGTAGTACTACCCTTGCTCGTTCGCACATCTGGTAGACGAAATTTATCTCAAAATCCGTCAGCCTACCATGCACGGTATGGGGCTCAACAATAGTTGGAAATTCATTGATTGCGTCGAGTAGATCCAGGAACCCTTCGTTTCCGTCTCCATGTCCCCTTGAGTCATGGTGTTCGTACAGACCATATTCGTGTTGCAGATGGACTGCGTACGGGCGCAATTCATGTATTTTTCCGCCCACAGTCTTCCACCAATCCCTTCTCGAGAGGTCAATGATAGGAAGAACGCCGTCTCCTTGGCCGTCAGTATGACTTATTACCAATACTTCCCTTCCAGGATTGGCCTTCTGGATGAATTCTCTTGCTTCCTCGGCGAACGTCGCGATTCCACACAGGCGTGGAGGATAGCTCGAAATCATGACTATAGGGTCTGAATTGCTCAACGAAAGTCCTTTTCTTTACGTCTGAGGCGGCAGGCCGGTTCGCCGAAAAGAATGTGACTGTATTCTACCACTGTATGTAGATTCTTGCCCGGTTTCTCCGGCGACTTCGTATGCCGGCTGCCGGCAAGCCTTTTCGTTCACGGCGCTCTTACCCCAACGAGTCTCCTTTTGCAACTGGCAAGGATCGTGGAAAACATTCGTCAGTTGGTGACAAAGAGGAGAAGGTATGGACGGTTTCAAGCTTCAGTAGTATCCCTCGTGAGAGGTTCGCTATCAATCAATAAGACAGCCTGAAAATGGAGGGATTCTCATTTTGAAGGCTGGATTCTTTGAGCATTTAGCTCAGAAAGACCGAGGACTGCAAGGAGGTAGCACACCACGGATTCCGCCCCCTGATTGGCACTGATTCCGTTGGAGTCGATCCCGTCGGCTACCGAACCGTCAGCGAAATCATAGAGCGCGGCATTGAGTCTGTTGCGGCCCAGGAACCATTCAAAGGCAAGCCGAGCGAGTTCCAGGTACTTATATGCGTTAGTCACTTGTGAAGCTGCAACGTAGGCTTCCACCAGATAGCCTGCGTCTATGGGCTGTTGTCCAAACAAGGCCTTTTCCCCACCTTTCGGATACCAACCTTCGTTGCCGATAAGCTCAAAATACACTCCATCCAATTGTTTTTTGGTAATGAAGTCCAGTGATTCCAAAGCAACATTGAGGTATTCTTCGCTTTTGGTCACTTGGTAAGCACGCAATAATGCCTCAGGGATTTTAGCGTTTCCATAAGTTATCAAATCCTCGAACCACTGCCAGTCCGCGCTCTTGTGTTCTTTGTAAAGGTTAACCAGATCGTCCGCTAACTGAATCAGAAGTCGCTTGAATTGGCTCGCCCCTTCGAATTTTTGCAAAAGATGATAAATCCCCATAATGGCATATGCCTTGGCCCTAGGCGCTTCAAGTTCAAGTATTTTCGGTGCGGCCTTCGCCATCATGTTTTGGGCAAGAGCCCGTATTGACTCTTTTGGGCCCCACCTAACCACGGTCCCGAGACCCCAAAGGACCCTACCCAGTGTATCGTCGCTCTCCTCGTGATCCAGGAATCTCCGATCATAAGACATGAAATTGTGGAAATGGCCCGTTTCCGTCTGCGAGTGGCGCAGAAAGCTGACGTAAGTGTGAATCAAAGGAAGGATCTGCTGGTCTTTCTGTTGATTATAACAGGTCATTATTGCGGCAAGTCCCCGACCGACATCATCGGCGCTGTACCCCTGATCACGATCCGGTATACCAAAGCAGGCGCGTTGCAACAGACCGACGTCGTCCGACAAAGACATCAAATGATCCAGTTTGATCTCTGGGAGGGTAGTCAGCGGAAGCATCTTTTGTTTCCAGATCGATCTCACCTCCAAGTCTTCGCGCTCGCTGAGCATATGTAGAAACATTTCTACATATTGACGCCCCACCTCTCGCCATACCATTGCGCGCCCGTACTCATAAGCCGCCTTCCTCATCCTGTTCCGTCGCACGGAGTCGCCTATCAAGTCGTTCAGAGCCTTGGCCATACCTTTGACGTCACGGAAATCTACCAGCACTCCTCGTGAATCCGAGAGCAATTCTTCTGCATACCAATAGGGAGTAGACACCACGGCCTTGCCCATTCCCATAGCGTAGGCAAGTGTGCCCGAGGTTATTTGTTCTTTGGCTAAATACGGAGACAAATATATATCACAACAAGAGATGTACTCGGTCAATTCCTGCAGATCAACAAATCTGTTGTGGAACACTACATTGTCCGCTATCTTCAGGTCCCTGGCTTTTCGTTCCAAGGACAAGCGGTATTGCTCACCATAAACCTTTTTGACTTCAGGATGCGTTGCGCCAAGAATAATGAAGACCGTATCCGGGTATTTCTCCACAACATAAGGTAGTGCTTCCAGGGCAATTTCTATGCCTTTATTGGGACTGAGCAACCCGAATGTAAGAAGCACCGTCAGGCCTTCCACATTGAATTTTTCCTTATAGAAGTTAGAATCAACAAAAGGAACGTCATGAACACCATGATGTATTACCGAAATCTTGTCTGGAGGAACGTCATATATCGCCTGGAGCATCCTGGCCCCTTTTTGACTCATGGTGACAAGTCGCTGAGAGTAATTGATGACATCCTCAAAGGCTTCCCGGTAATCTTTAAGGGGATTTTCCAAAATCGTGTGCATGGTTGTTATTACAGGCTTTTTAAGGTGGCCCAGCAGCACCGAAAGATACTTGCCGGCTTCACCTCCGTAGATTCCGAATTCGTGCTGCAGGCTCACCATCTGAGCCGATGAACCGTTAAGATATTCGGCCGCACGAGCGTAATCACGAATTACGTTCTGCCGGATCTCAAAGGTGACCTGAGGCGGATAGTCGTACGCTCCTGCTCGATCAGTTATGGCCACGACTCGATACGGCTTGCCTCCCAATTCCTGCGCGATGGAAGTACCCAGATCGTTGGTGAATGTCGCAATCCCGCACGTTCTTGGAACGAATGTCCCCACGTAAACTACGTCGAGATCTGATACCAATACAGGGTTTTCGAGTTGGCTTCTTGTCATACCTGCACCTGCATATTTTGATCGCTGGCTTGGAAAACCCCCTTCGTCCATGACTCAATTCATTAATTAACCGGAATTATGCTGCGGTCTTGCCATTTCGGGGTTCTTTGCCACGGTGACCGGTCGAGGAATGTTTCCATGTACCGCCCAAAAGGCCCCGTATCTCCTCCCCAAACAACCGGCAGAGGCAAAACCGTCGTCACGTCGCTGAAAAAGCCCCTTATCCTGTTCCTGAGCATACCTCACCGTTTTCTCTCTGGTCAAGCACAATTTCACCAGAGGACCGCTCTGGAAAAGAACCAGGTCGTGTATCAATGGGCTTCCATTTGGCGCAAGACCGGGCAGATCATCTTCCGATTTCTCTTCGGACGAACACATCCACGGCTCAAGCTTTCAGCGGAGTAACATCCACTTTGCTTGCGGACCAAGGTTTCAGCAAAACCTTTTCTGGGCTTAGGGCGAGCCGGTTGACAATCGGATGATGATGAATATCTCAGAATCGATGTCAAGATTAGACGGCAATTGCCCATGCTTCGTCAGACTTACGCACATGCGCTCCAACGGGTTTGTCCCGAATTTGCTGTTTCGGCGGGGGAAAGGGGGAGTGTTCTTAAACTCAAAAAATTGCGACTCGAAATTCGTTCGGTTGTCAATTGCGACGAAAAGTCATCACCACCGAGGAGGGATAAAACATGTTTGGATGGACAATAGATAGAGGTCCGATCTGGAGTGAAGTTGATCGCCTGCAGCGAGAGAGGGACGAATTGTACAACGCACTTGCAGGTTACCGGAAGCCTAACTTGGAAACCCCTTGGCGGCACGCCCGGCTTTTCCCCTTGCTGAATCTTAAGCAAGTTGAACACTCATATGTGATAACCGCAGAAGTCGCAGGAATGAAAACCGACGACCTGGAAATCAAGATCGAAGGGGACACCTTGACCCTAAAAGGTGAACGAAAACCTCATGACCTGACGGAAGGAGCCAGCTATCACCGTCGCGAACGGGCCACGGGAACTTTCCAAAGAAGCTTGACGCTTCCTACCAAAATCGATTCTGAAAAAGTAAAGGCCACCTACAAAGACGGTGTGCTGACCATCACCCTGCAGCAAGAAAAAGAGGCTTTGCCCAAACAGATACCTGTAACGAGTGAATAGCAATTTACAGAGGAGGATAGTTAAGATGGCGGACCAGGAGCTTCAGATCCATGAGAAGCAAGAAGTTGGTCCTGAAAGAGGGGAACTGACCCTGGAAGGACCCTATTTTTCACCGGCTGTTGACATCTACAATACCGAAACGGAACTTGTTCTACTAGCTGATATTCCAGGCGTGCGAGCCGACCAGGTAGACATAGACCTTCGAGATGACATGTTGTCCATATTGGGCAAAGTGCCTTCCGAAGGGACCGAGGGGCAAATTCTCCTCACAGAGTACCGGACCGGAAACTACTTTAGGACATTTCGGCTCACCGCGGATATAGACAGAAGCAAAATTACGGCTGCAATCTCAGATGGGGTTTTAAAGCTGACCTTGCCGAAGTCGGCTAAGGCGGTTCCCCGCAAAATACCCATCACCGAAGGGTAAAACTCTTGAAACCGTCGCCTGAGCCTAGTCTGTTTTCACGCTACAGGGAGAGATACTACGTCGTATCTTGACAGCAGAATGGTGGCATGTCGCATTAAGACCACACATTGCTGCCGAGCGGAGGATTTCTTTTCCGGAATCCTTCCCAGCCGGCCCAGGCGTACGGCGGCGACGAGGCATTTCCTGAACA
>JBKQRG010000170.1:0-22100 GCA_052144015.1 Desulfomonilaceae bacterium | reverse complement strand
TCGGGAAGTTTGTCACCGCTGTATTCCCGACTGGTTTTCCTATCTTTGAGTGCCTGCGCCAGGGATTTACTTGAGTCCAATTTGGGTTCGGGTAGTTGAATAGGCTTCATCTCCTGGCCGAAAGCGTACAAGACAAAAACCATGGCGAAAGCGCAGGATGCCAAAGTTGCAATCATTGTTCGGTATCTCATTGAATCCTCCTCCGAAAAATTTTCTTTAAATCAAGTGTGTGCTTTGCAGAGCTGGTTGCACAACCCCATAGTGTCAACTGTCCCATTGGTCTTTTATCCTTTCTCGACAATAGGATGGATGACCGGTCGGTCGGAGCGGGCCCGGTATCTGCCTCATCCAATCCTTCGCAAATGGGACGGCAAAAGATAGCGTCATCTGGCACCAAATTGCAGGCTCATCGAGATCGCATTTTATCGCGGCACTTCTTGGTACCTCGTAGTTAGCATGCCTGCTCTAGAATCCGGGCCGACTCGAAACAATTTGGGCTACTCCGTAACTACAATTTTCCCCCTCATGTCTGAATGGCCACTGCCACAAAAATTATCACAGTAGAACTCGAAAGTACCGGCCTTCGGTGGAACAATCCGCACTTTGGTAACCTTGTCGGGATGAATGTCGGTACGAACGCCGAGATCTGGACAGTTGAAGCCGTGCAACCTGTCCATTGACTTAAATTCTAAGATGGCCGGGACGCCCTTCTTTAGTGTGATCTCACTAGGTGTGTACTCAAATCTTTTCGCAGTAATTCGAATCAGTTGCTCTGCTTCATCTGCGTTTGCGAAAACACCAACAAGGCCAAGGACAAATAGAACGAGTATCGGGCCGGTGAGCACGAATCTGCTTTTCGACAAGATCATAGCCTTACCCTTTCTGCACAGGAAATTCGTTAATTTGGTATTTCGCTTTCTTAACGTCGGCATTTACGCTACGGAACCCCAATCCTTTATACGGCGCAGTGGGGTCCCATTTGACAGGGGCCTTCTTCGGGACAGAGCGGGGAGCCGGTAAGGGGTACATGAGTCCTTTTGCAGCATGGTGGGCTATATGACCTGTCATGTGGTCGTGCTCCTGGTGGATATGCCCATAAAAAACTGTGACATTGCTGTATGGCATCAGAAGGTCCACTGCCTTCGCCCCATCGCGAGTCGCCCAATCCCATTCCGGGACCAAATCGAAGAGGGGGCGATGAGTGAAGACCACTATGGGCGGGTCTTTCTTGAGTTTCTTCAGCTCAGTGCCCAGCCACTGCAATTGTGAGTCACCAATGCTTCCACCGGGGTCAGAAACATTATCCAGGACAATGAAGTGAACACCCTTATGATCGAAGGTGTAATACGATTTTCCGAAAGACTCATGGAAAGCCTTACCGTTGTCCAGGCCGGCGTCATGTTCTCCCGGCATGAACTTGACAGTTTTTACTTTGAGTTGTTTCACAATCTCACGAAACTCGGCAAGACGTTTTCTCCGCTCCTTGTCATCGTCGGTAGTGTGGGTCAAATCCCCCGTGAACATGATGAAATCGGGATGAAAGTCCAGGCTGTTGACGTGCATAATTGCCTTTTTCAGAGTGCCTGTGGCATCCGGATTTACTTCTGGGCCATTGAATCCCCAGTGCGTGTCAGACAATTGGAGGAAAATGAAGTGATCCTTCCCAGGCGTCTTCTCAGCAGCACTTGCCAGATTATCCAGTCCCGTTACGAGCACAACGCTGCCGATACCCGCTAGCTTTAAGAATTCTCGTCTGTCCATTTCGTCATCTCTCCTTTCTTGCTTTGCCTAGCAATCTGTTTTTTTTGCAAATAAAATGAATGCAACGACCGACGTTGATAGCCACCGCTGTCAGCACACTTATTTCTTCTTGTGACGGGCTCGGCTCAGCGAGATAATGATAATCCCTAAGACGCACTGGACGGCTGTTCCCAGACCTAGAAAAATTCGATACAAACTCCCCAGGGGATCCCAATTAGTGTGTATAATTTCTAGAATCTGAAACCACTTGGACCCGGTGACCGAGGCCAGCGTTCCCAGGCCAAGTAACGAGCCAGTAAATGCTTGAACTAGCAACAAAACCACGATGGTGATACCCACGCGGTAATGGAGATTTCTCACTGATCGTTCATTCATGGCCGATACCCCCCGTATTTATGCGAGGTATTTTGAAGACTACAAACCCAAGGGAGCGGCATGGCAAAGACTTAGGCAGTTAAGCGAAAGTCTTGGATGCGCGGCAGGCGCCCCCGCCTTCAGTCAATGACTCGCAGAAGCTGGAACCTTTGAAAGTGGCTCAATGTGATTTCCCAGTGTCTCTGGATACGTCAAACCTGGGAAAGCCAATGCCCTCCCACACGATTAACAGACCCTTATTGGCATTCGAATTTCACAATCAAACATAATGGTCACCCACCTTGAGAGAAAGTTCCCGCAAGCGTGTCTTGCTGGTTCAATCCTTGCACAGCTTAGACACATATCGACCTGCCCCGCAAAAGCTGGTCCAGGTTCTAAGTCAGTGTGGAGTAAGGCCTGCGTTAAATAGGGAGGTCAGGTCAGTTTACCGGTGCAATGAAAGGAGCTTGACGAGAGAAATAACAAAGGCTTCACAAGTAGCGTTGAGTATAAATAGGCAACAGGAAAAATCCTGTTGAAAAATCGGTATTTGAACTCGTGAAGCAGTGCTGAAGGCAATCAGCCCTATTTATCAATTTTTGGCCAAAAATTTGATTGACTCCAAAAGTTCCCTCGGTAATCATGAACTTGAGCCCATGTGAAAGGCGCCACACGGCGTGCGGACCGGTTGCTGCTTAGAGGACACACTTTTTTATCTTATCGTTTTTAAGCGGTTCTGTGAGAGCAGTCGACATGGGCTCTCGCAGTTCTAGGGACAAATCAGCGGGCTTGATGAGCAGGTTCATGGCGGGGGTGCGGAGAGACGTTGAACCAGTCCTCCCCAGCGTATGAAACCATGTGACCTCTTCTACTTTCTCGTTTTAAAAAATGCTAACAAATTGCTAACACCATGCCGTGCTATGTTGGATTTTACTGGTGTATACTGTGCGAAAAAAGGGCAAAATCGTTAAGCCTTTGAAGCAAGTCGTTGAAATGTTTAAGGCCTGATTCGGCCTGTCACGCCGGAGGTCACGAGTTCGAGTCTCGTCGCTCCCGCCAATGAATTCATAGGGTTAGCCTTCATTGTCTAGCTCTGTGTCATACTTGGGGCGCTCGCTTGGGGCGCTTTTTGCTCCGGACGAGTTGAAAACAGCGGTTAGGTCGCGGCTTAAGCATAACTGCCGCTCAACATAGCCGCGCATCTTTGCTGTGCCGCGAGACGATTCCAGGTAAAAATCGACTAAATTCCCGTCGACAGTCATCAGGAATCAGGCAAAATACAGGCCAATTCGATATATGCGACACCATTCCCTGCCGGGGTCGCACGCCTCAAAATCGTTCGAAACTATAGGGCCCCCAAATGAAGGTCCACAGGCCACTCCTTTGATGAGTTGGGACACAGATCCGATAGAATCGTCATGCTAAGAAAGAAGATCCCCCGTCCTGCTTCAAGCCGCGTGGCTCTCAGGCTACAGCTTCGTATCACAAAGGCTTGGCCAAGATTTGTCTGACCCGAACGTCAAGAAAGCGGTCGGAGGGATGAGCCTGGACTATGGCCACAGTGTCCGCTCCTTTTCCGGTTCCGGCAACCGCGATGATGTCTTCCCCTTCAGGGACCATGCCTGCGTCGCAGGCTTCCACAACGATCTCAACGCAGACCTTTAGGCCCTGGCCGAGCAGTCTCAGAGTTTGGGCGACAATGTAGCCTAAATAGACTCCCTGATGCTTTTGCATGAATGAGGCCTCGATCCCTCGACTCAGAATGGTACCGGTGAAGATCTTGACACCAAGACGGATCAACTCTTGCCTCGCTTCAGAAGGGCATTCATCCAGATTTTGCCCCGCATAGCCAACGTTATGGGTGACCGCCACCATATTCAAGGCTTTGCCCTTAAGTTTCTTGGCGAACAACAACCCGGTTTCGCCAGCCGTAGTGGCGACGACGAGATGAGAGAAACCCTCATCCGCCAGCCCCGAGACTATTTCTAAACACCGAGGAGTGTTTCCCTTACCGGGCTTCTCAAAGTATTCAACCTGCTTGATCACGTTACCTCCAAACTGAATATTCACGACACCCACAAATCGGCAGCCTCGTGTCCAAGATGACTAAAATAGCGTAGAGAACGCCCGCAGGTTGAGGCCAGGAGGACCAGAATATGCGATGGTGCAACGCCGTCAACCAACGAAGCATTTTCTTTAGCTACTGTATCACATTTCTCAACTGCACGTTTATGTGCCTTGCGACGTTGGGGTGTCTGGCCAACTCCAGGCCGTCTTCGGGTGAGCAACAGAGGCAAAGAAAACTATTAACTGACCGGGAAGCTGTAAAGTACGCGCAAAACAAGTGGGATAGCCGTTCATGAGTCAAGCTTACTGATTAGCAATCCGACTTTGAATTCTCCTTGAAGTCATTGCGTTGTGCGTGAGGAAGTAGTAGGCTAGATCCACACCTGAAAGGACAACTGGCTTAAGGACATTCCGTTTAACACTGAACGGCGCAAGCGGCCATTTCGATCGCGATTTGTGCCTCGATTTTGAGGGCCCTCCTCGCAGTCAAAAATCTGTGATAATAAAGGATTGGCAATCGATTTGGAGAGCATGGGTGTCAGAACCGCAAGTTACATTGGCCGAGAATTGTTGAGGAGCAAAGGTAGTCGAAATGAGATGCGGAAAGATGGAGGATAGACATGGCGAAGCATGATCGTTTTCATTATAAGAGCTTGGATGAATTGAAAGATGATGTAGCAAAGAGAGGCCTCGATATTCCTATGTCAGCAGACCTTGCTGTTCTTCTCCGGCCGATAAACATCGGTAATAAGGTAGTGCCCAACCGCCTGGCGATCAATCCGATGGAGGGTTGTGACGGCACGCCAGAGGGGAAGCCAAGCGACCTTACCCGCCGCCGCTACAGACGTTTTGGTAATGGCGGAGCCGGTCTCGTCTGGTACGAGGCTACTGCCGTTGTAAACGAAGGGAGGGCAAACCCGCGTCAGTTGCAGATAAACGGGGAGACAAGGGCAGATGTCGCCGCAACTCTCACCGAATTGCTTGAGGCCGCAAAGGCAGCGGGGCATGGCCGTCCTTATTCCGTTCTCCAGCTTACCCACTCCGGGCGCTACAGCAGGCCGGGCAACGTGCCGGCGCCTGTCGTCGCTGTTCCCAATCCTTTTCTCGATGCCCGGCTTCCCGATGTTAACGTAATTTCTGACGAAGAACTGGAACGACTGGAAGAGAGGTTCGTCTCGGCCGCCGAGCTAGCCGCGGACGCGGGTTTCGATGCGGTGGATGTCAAGGCGTGTCACGGGTACCTTCTGTCGGAACTACTGTCCGCTCACACTAGGGAAGGCCGTTACGGGGGCAGCTTCGAAAACCGTACCCGTGCGCTCTGCTCTATAGTTGACAAGATCAGAGAAAAGGTCGGAGATAAAATAACTTTGGCGGTTCGGCTCGGCGTTTACGAACAGGTGCCTCACCCCTACGCGTGGGGTGCCGACAAAGACGACTATCGCGTGCCGGACTACACTGAACCGGCCAGGCTTATTAAACTGTTGTGGCAAAAAGGTGTTAAGCTTTTCAGTATCAGCCTGGGGAATCCTTATTATAATCCGCATTTGACTAGGCCTTATGATAAGGGTACCTACATTCCCCCGGTTCATCCGCTGGAAGGGATTCACCGGCTCCTGGGCGCAGCAAAGGCGATGCAGTCTGCAGCCCCTGAGGCCGTTATCATGGGCGCTGGCTTTAGCTGGCTGCGCCAATTTTCACCAAATGTGGCGGCTGGATGCGTCGAGCAAGGTTGGCTGAAGCTCGCAGGGTTTGGCCGCCAAGCGATCGCCTATCCCGATTTTGCTGCCAATCTCCTAAAGAAAGAGGCGCTTGATCCCAACAGGACGTGTCTCACCTGCAGCCAATGCACGACAATCATGCGCGACGGGGGATGCGCTGGCTGTGTGCCTCGGGATAAGGAGGTGTATCTCCCGATTTACAAAAGTGGAAGGGAAGGGAAACCGCCCATCGAAAGTGACCGAGTGGCGGAGCATCTCTAATCTCTGAAAGGACGGGGCTTTTCTTGAAAACGAAGGCCATGGTGTTGGAAGCCTTTAAAGTTCCCCTTAAGATGCGGGAGCTTGAGATACCGGTGCTGCAGGATTCCGAGGTGCTGGTAAAGATCGATGCGGCCGGGGTCTGCGGCTCCGATGTGCATATGTGGAAGGGTGAGGATGAAAGAACGCCTTTGCCCATCGTTCTCGGTCACGAAGGGGTCGGCACGGTGATCGACCTGAAGGGAGTAAAACGGTACGTTACTGGCGAGACGGTGAAGACAGGAGATCGCATTCTCTGGAACCGGGGCGTTAGCTGCAACGGCTGTTACTACTGCACTGTGCTGAACCAACCGTGGCTCTGCGTCACGCGTAAGGTCTACGGGATAAATCGGTCACTTTCTGAGGCACCCGGCGTGAACGGCTGCTATGCAGAGCATTTGGTTCTGGCAGCTTCCACAGACAGCTTCAAGATCGATAGTGAAATCGATCCGGCTATCCTCGTTTCGGCATCGTGCTCGGGGGCGACTGTGGCCCACGCCTTTGATGAACACCATTTCCCTTATGGGAGTGTCGTGCTGATACAAGGACCGGGTCCCCTTGGAGTCTACGCGGTGGCCTTCGCCAGGCACCTTGGGGCCAGTCAAATCCTGGTGACGGGCGGTTCAGAAAATCGCTTGCAGCTCTGCACGGATTTCGGAGCAACTGCTGTCCTGAACCGACGCACGACGAGCATCGAAGAACGTAGGGAAAATATCCTCAGCCGGACCCGTGGTCGGGGTGTAGATGTGGTGGTCGAGACCGCAGGAGATCCGTCCGCTGTCCACGAGGGCCTTCCGCTGCTGCGGCCGGGTGGGACATACCTATCGATAGGCTTTTCGCAACCACCCGGCGATTGTCATGTCGACTTTTTTCGGGAGATTGTTAAGAAGAACGTGAAAATCCAAGGCGTTTGGGTCAGCGGCACGCGCCATACCTTTCAGGCGCTCAGCCTGATTGAAAAGCAGCAGGAACTGTTCGGTAAAATGATCACGCACCGGTTCAAGCTCGAGGAAGCCAATGAGGCGCTTGCAGCGATGGAGAGCCGTGAGGCGTTGAAGTCTGTGCTTATCCCTCAAGCGAAACTCTAGCGTGGGATGTTCCGCATATAAGTTGGGCAAACACGAAGTGGCGTGACCCTCAATAGTCTTTCAAACCGTCGGCTTTTTCCGATCGCGGTTTTCGATGAAAAATAGGTTACATGTGAGACATCTGACAAGGATTACGAGAGACAAGGGAGAATGAAAATGAAAAAGTGTTTCCCAGTAGTTTTGGTTGCTGTGCTTGTGGCTGGTATGGCCCTCATTACGGGAATCAGCCCGGTCATGGGGGCTCCCGCAAAGGAGATCCTTATCGGGAACCTGCAGGATCTTAGCGGTCCCACATCCGTGTGGGGCAATGCCGTGACCCGCGGCGCGGGACTCGCGGCTGAGAAAATAAATGGTCAAGGTGGCATCGGCGGAGCCAAAATCAGGTTGATAAATCTTGATACCAAAGGCGACGTACAAGAGGCGATCAAAGCCTTTAATCGCTTGGTCGACCAGGAAAAGGCCGTGGCGGTGATAGGCCCTCCGATCAGCAACATCGGCATAGGCCTCGCTCCGATTGCCGACTCGAAGAAAGTCGCCTTTGTCGGCAGTTTTGCCGACCCTCGAGCAACTGTGGGTGAAGATGGAAAGGTGCATCCTTCCATGTTCCTCATTCAGCCGAGCACCGTGCAGTACGGGGAGATAATGGCCAGTTATGCCGTTGAGAAACTTGGTCTCAAGAAGATTGCCATCCTCTACGATCAGTCGAATGCCTATGCCGTCTCGCTGGTCGGCCCCTTCAAGGCTTATGCCCAGTCGGTCGGCGCCAAGATAGTCGACGAGGAGGTCTACGGAAAGACGGATAGAGATTACAGGACTCAGCTCGCGAAGATCAAGGATTCGGGCGCGGACTGCGTGTTTGCCCCCAATTATATCCAGGGGTTGGTAATAACGGCTAAACAGGCCAAGCAGCTGGGTTTGACGCTTCCTTTCGTCGGCGCTCTCGACTACGCAGCGCCATTTGCCTCGTTGGTGAATGACCCGGAGGCCGCCAACAATATCTACTTTGCTAACAATTACTCTGATAGTGAACCGCAGTTGACGGAAGTGAGAGAGGCCTATAGGGCTAAATACAACGAAGATCCCATCAATAAGGTTTATCTTGGCTATGACAAAATGCTGGTCGTCGTGGAAGGGATCAAGAAGGGCGGCGGAGCCACGCCTGATAAGATCATCGAAGGACTCAACAAGGTAAACGACCTGCAGGGAACGACAGGGGTCATCACTATCTCACCTAAGAACCATCAGCCTGTCGGTTTGTCCATGGTCATGTACCAGATTGATCACGGGGTATATAAGGACCTTGGCCGTTATATCCCCGCCGCGCATAAGCAGCAGAAGTAATTAGGGCTGCTCGAAAGTATTCCCATGTGCGTCTTTAACACGGACACGCAGGGCTCCGGGTTTTGAGTGAATCGTATAAAGGCGTTAGGACAGGGGAACACGAAACAGGACCGAAAATCGTGACGCTTCAGTTGTTGATCAACGGCATTTCTCTAGGTTCGGTATACGCGCTGGTCGCGGTAGGCTTTGCCTTAATCTTCAATATACTCAAGTTCTCTAATTTTTCGCACGGCGGCCTCATGTCAGTGACCGCCTATATCGGCTATCTTGCATGCGTAGCGCTAGGAAGTTATATCAAGGCCCTGCCGTTGTTTGTAGTTACGCTGTTCGCTGCGGCCTTAGGCGGCGGGCTGCTTGCTCTCGTAGTTGAACTGGTTGCGTTTAGACGTCTGCGTAATAGCAACAGTTCGGTTATCTACTATTTCATCTCCTCTATCACTATGGGCATTTTGATGGAGAACTCCGTCACGATTTTCGCGAGCAGCAACTTTTATTCCTATCCGACATTCTTTCCCACGTCCGTGATCAGGTTCGGGGCGCTGAGCGTCGCGGTTCCCGACCTTCTCACGCTTCTTTTGTCGGCTTCAGCTCTGGTCATCCTCCTCGTGGTCCTCTTTCGCACAAAGATCGGGTTGGCAATTCGCTGCACGTCCTTCGACACGAGTACGGCAAAACTAATGGGCATGGACCCCAACGCGGTCGTGGCCGCGGCCTTCTTTGCATCGGGGGTTCTGGGCGGCGTCGCTGGTGTCTTTCTCGGAATCAACTACACACTTTATCCACAGCTCGGGCAGCTTATCGTAAAAGGGTTCGTTGCCTCCGTAATCGGTGGCCTCGGCAGCATCGGGGGTGCGCTCATCGGTGCGGTCCTGCTGGGGATTGTCGAGATATTCCTGATCAACATCGTTGGTGCGGGTTGGTCTCCTGTAGTTATCTTCCTCATCATGCTGGTCTTTCTGCTTCTGCGGCCGCGCGGCATATCGGGCGTGATCGTGCAGGAGAGGGCTTGAAGGGGGCCGTGTGGAATACCTTGTCTCAACGCTCACGTTTACTGGCATAACTCTGATAGGTGTGCTGGGGGTCTACATGGTGACGGGTCTGATCGGCCTCTTCTCCTTCGGCCAAGCGGCATTCCTGGCGATCGGCGCTTATGTTTCCGCCGTCCTCTACAAAAACCTTGGTCTACCATTGCCGCTTGCCGCACTTGTGGCTGTGCTCGCCGGACTAGCTGCGGGCCTGATCGTCGGTCTTCCCACGGTCCGCCTGCGCCGCGATTACATTTCGCTGGTCACTTTTGGTTTTGGCGAGGCGATTATCGCTGTGCTGAATAACACCACCAACATCACCGGCGGTGCGATGGGCCTATCCGGCGTGCCTCAACGCACCAGTTTTCTCCTGGTCTTGGTCAGCGTCCTTGCATGTATAGCTATCGTCATCAGCTTCAAGAATTCGAAGTACGGGCGGCAGTGCCTTGCAGTTCGCACCGACGAACTCGCGGCCAAGTCTATGGGCATCAATGCGGAAAGATTGAAACTCGTCACTTTTTTGATTGCCAGCGTCATGACCAGTTTTGCAGGTGTCCTCTTTGTCTTTTATACAACGTATGTCGAGCCAGGAGCCTTCGGGTGGGTTGTATCAGCCGAATGGATGATCATCGTGTTCGTGGGAGGAGTGAACAGCCTTACGGGCGCAGTGGTTGCGACAGTGCTTCTAACCGGGCTGCCCGAGTTCCTGAGATTTGCTTCCGAGTGGCGCATCGCGATCTACTGCATCATCGTGCTGTTGATCCTCAACTTCCGCCCCAGCGGTATATTCGGCAGGTATGAAATTTCGCTGCGCTTTCTGCGACAGCTCTTTCGAAAAGGAGCCAAGGCAACGTGAGTTTGCTTGAAGTTAAGGGCATCTCAAAGGCATTCGGTGGAGTGACAGCGATAGACGATTTTTCCTTTGAGGTGGGCGGTCACGACATTGTGGGGATTATCGGTCCTAACGGCGCGGGCAAGACAACCGTTTTCAACCTCCTCACGGGTGTTTACCGACTAGATGCAGGAAAAGTCATTCTGGATGGCAAGGACCTGACGGGCCTGCCCCAGCATGCAATCGCCCTGGCGGGTATCGCACGGACCTTTCAGAACATTCGGCTATTCCAGGGTCTCACGGTGCTCGAGAACGTGATGACGGCTGCCGATCCCTATTCGAATTATAACCTTCTCGATGTCTGCTTCTTCACCCCGCGTAAACGCCGCCGCGAGCACGCGGTGAGAGACCTCAGCAGGAATTATCTCGATACTGTCGGGCTGATAGAGTACGAAAAAGAAAGACCGGAGAGCCTCCCTTACGGTTTGCAGCGCAAGCTGGAACTGGCAAGGGCGCTCGCGACTCATCCCAAGGTGCTGCTGCTGGACGAACCAGCGGCGGGGCTCAACCCGAGCGAGGTGCGTGCGTTTATTGACTTGGTCTGCACTATTCACAGCCAATTTCAGTTTTCGATCATCATCATCGAACATCGTCTAGAAGTAGTGATGGAGTTGTCGTCCAAAGTCTATGTGCTCAACTTCGGGAAATTGCTGGCTAGCGGCACCCCGGCCGAGATCATCTGCCAGAAGGCGGTCACTGAAGCATACCTTGGGGAAGAGGAGATCGAGTGCTCAGCATAGAGAATCTGCACGTTTCGTACGGTCCCATTCAGGCCCTTAGGGGGGTCAGCTTGGAGGTGCCCAAGGGGCAGATCATAAGCATCATCGGGTCTAATGGAGCCGGCAAGACTACCCTACTGAACACCATTTGCGCCCTGGTCCGCCAGAAGAATGGAACGATAAAACTCGAGGGCGAGGAGCTGAGCCGTTTCGCTCACCAAGTCGTGAAGCTGGGCATCGTGCAGGTTCCGGAAGGGCGCAAGGTCTTTGCTGGCCTCACTGTCACGGAAAACCTGATGGCAGGAGGGTACACGTTGACTGACGGGCCCCGCCTTCAGGGAAACATGGAAAAAATGTTTGGCCTGTACCCAATACTAAGGGAACGGCAGAATCAGCAGGCCGGCACTCTCAGCGGTGGCGAACAGCAGATGCTGGCGATCTGTAGGGGACTGATGGCCGAGCCGAAAGTGATCCTTCTCGATGAGCCTTCATTGGGATTGGGTCCGATCATCGTCAACGGCGTATTCCAGCTGATAAGGCAGATTAAGGAGCAGGGGATAACGGTTCTCCTGGTAGAGCAGAATGCGAGGAAAGCCCTGGCCCTTTGCGATTATGCTTATGTGCTGGAAAACGGCAGAATCGCGATGCGAGGCCAGGGTAGAGAGCTGTTGTGTGATGAAGCCGTAAGAAATGCTTATCTGGGTGAGTGTTAATAAATCAGGTTGGTAAAAGTGTTTTCCAGATGCCTCGAAGGGCGTCGTCGACCAGCATCTGCAGGAGTTCGAGACTGCGGAGGGAAAAGGATGAGGATAGCATCGTGCGATGTCCTGGTCATCGGAGGAGGGTCGGCTGCCCTGCGTGCTGCCATCGCCGCGAAAGAGGCCAACTCCGACCTTCAGGTAGCACTGGCAACGAAAGGGAGGCTCGGAAAGAGCGGCGTAACGGCGAATGCATGTTCCGACCGGATGGCCTTTCATGCGGCCCTCGACCACACGGAGCCCGGCGGCGATGATGCCTGGAAATATCATGCAGATGACATCTACGGCATTGGCGGTATGGTCTCTGACCGCACTCTGGCGGACATCCTGGCGAAAGGAGGTAAGGAGGCCTTTCTCTATCTCGATGCGCTGGGCGTGCCATTTGTCAAAAAAAACGGCCTGGCCGATCAGTTTGTCACAGACGGCTCGAAATTTGCCAGGGCCTGCTACACCGGCCCCAAAACAGCGCTTCATATCGAAGAAGCGCTCTTACGGAAATTTCACACGCTGTCCGTCGACCTATTCGAGTTTACCGCTATATATAAATTGCTTGTCAGAGAAAGAGCAATAGCCGGCGCCCTGGCTTTGAATACCAGGGAAAAGGCCCTTGATAAGGCCCTGCTCGCGTTTGCAGTCCCGACTGTCATCTTGGCCACTGGCGGCGCGGGACTTATCTATGGGCACCACGTCTTTCCTGCGGGGATGACAGGTGACGGCTACGCCATGGCCTATGAGGCAGGGGCGGAGCTCGTGAGCATGGAGTTCATCCAGATCGGCATTGCCTCGACGAAGACGAAGTTCAACTGCTCCGGCAGCATGATGCGCGCCATTCCCCGGCTCATAAATGACACAGGCGATGAGATCCTTGACAAGTATTTTGATGGCGGAACGCCGGCGGCTGAAAGATTCAACACCCTGTTCAAAAAGGGTGCCTCGTGGCCTGTCAGCTACGAACACAAGACGCATATTATCGACATCGCCCTGTACAAGGAACGGCAGAGCGGTCGTAAGGTATACCTTGACTACAGCAGCAACCCGACAGGCTTTTCCTTCGATTTGCTCACGCGAGACGTGCGCGTACGCTACCTGTCAGAGATCCGCAACGATATAGGTGAAGAGAAACGGCACGAATCCCCGCTATACCGTTTGATGGAGATCAATCCTGATTCGATTCATTGGTTCAAGGAGCGGGGTATCGACCTCGCCAACGGCGATCCCGTCGAGGTGGCGGAATGCGCCCAGCACTTCCAGGGCGGGGTGAAAATCGACGAACAGGCCCGAACTACCGTGGCCGGGCTATGGGCTGCCGGTGAAGCAGCCGGTGGCCAGCACGGGGCCAATAGACCGGGAGGTAACGCCCTGCTAGATTGTCAGGTTTTTGGGAAGATAGCAGGTGTCGAGGCGGCCCGGGCGGCCCCTTTCTTGAAGGCGCGGGACTCCGCTTTCTACAATAGAGAGCTTCAACGCTCCGGCAACCATGTCGCTGGGCTGGTATCGGGTGAGATTAATGCTTCCACGCTCCGCCTCAGACTTCGGCAGATCATGGAGCAAAGGGCAGGCATCATCCGTACCGCCGAGGGCCTCTCGAGTGGTTTGGCTCAGATCAGAGAACTCAAAGGCTTAAGAGCGTCTGTTGACCGTCACGGTTTTTCCTTCCTGCTCGAGACCAAGGGTATGCTCTTGGTGGCGGAGATGGTGTTGGCTGCCGCGGCCTTACGCGACGAGAGTCGGGGGCCGCACTTGCGGTTTAATCGCTACGAGGATAACCTACCGATTGCCCGCGATGATACCCGCTGGTGCAAATATATAGTAATAGGCCAGGACGCGCGAGGAATGAGGCTGGAAATTCGCGATCCGCAAGCCGGGAGTGAATAAAGGGAGGTACGGTTTGATGAAGGCGACAGTTCATATCGGGCGGGTAAGTGACGCGATGAACAGGGAGGCAGTGGTCAGGGAGGTCATCGGGACACTGGAAGCCCTGCAAGCGGCACCACAGGTTATATATCCAGGCTCCAAAGTGGTCATCAAACCGAATCTGACTGCCGATACCAAGCTATGGCAGGATGGTATCGTCACCAGTCCCTACACCGTGGAAGGCATCATCCGTTACGTGCAGAAAGCTGCACCAGCCGAAATCATCATCGCCGAAGCAACCGCCTGCGGCCTGGATAACAAGAAGGCCTTCCGAGAAAACGGGTTTGAAGAAGTCGCGGTCCGCACAGGCGTGCGAATTGTCGATCTCTATGACGAAGAGTTCGTCCCTACTCCTGTCAAGAACGGCATGGTAGCCAAAGAGATCAAAGTGGCCAAAAGAGTTTTAGAAGCCGATTTTCTAATCAATGTGCCGACGATGAAAACCCATGTCGCAACAGGGGTGAGCTTATGCCTGAAGAACCTGAAGGGCGTCCTTCCGGAAAACGAAAAGCGGCGCTCCCATTTTCTTGGGGTTAACGAGTTTGTTACCGACCTCAACTCCATCGTAAAACCGCACCTATGCGTCGTCGACGCGACCGTCGCCATGGAAGGGGACGGACCGATGCAGGGCACACCGGTGCACCTTGGTGTGCTCCTGGCGGGAACTGACCCAGTCGCGACAGACCTCATCGCCACGCGGGTCATGGGGCTGGATCCTTGGAAATTTAAGTGCTTCAATTACGCAAAGAAGCAGAAGATAGGAGTCTGGCACGAGGCAGACATCGCGCTTACCGGTGTGCCGATTGACAAAATCAGGAGGGTCTTCCAGCCTGCGTCCAGGAAGTTTCCCGATATTCCCGGCATTACCCTCATAGACGGCGGAGCGTGCCCGGGATGCCTTGACGGCGTTCGAATCGCCCTAGGGCGTGTCAAAACCGCCGGACTTCTGGATAAACTGCCGCCTCTTACCGTTGTCGTCGGGGAAAAAGGCTCCGTGACAGGTGAGAACGATTTGGTCGTCGGGCGGTGCCTCAAGCGACACAGGGCAATGAGGCACTATGTCCCGGGATGTCCGGCGCAGGTTTTCGTCATCTCTGACGAACTACGGGAAATGGCAGGGCAGTACAGACTGTTCGGGCCAAAGGAGCAATACCTGCTCCATGAGGAAGAGGATCGTGAAGAATAGGATGGCAATGGTTCACGTGGCCGGAGCGGTCGATCTGGTGGAACGTGACGTGCCACGGCATCAAGAAACCCAGGTGGTCATCGCGATTAAGGCTAGCAGTATCTGCGGCGGTGACCTACATATCTACAAAGGAAAGCACCCGTCGGCTCCTTTGCCTATGGCGCTCGGCCATGAACTGGCAGGTGAAGTGATCAGGATCGGGTCCAAGGTGGATTTGGTGGCCGTTGGCGATCGGGTGACGGTAGAACCGGTGATCGCCTGCGATCAGTGCCCTCCTTGCAGACGAGGAGAATATGGTTATTGCGATAACTTGAGCTTCCATTATCGGCAGGGCCAGGGGGCTTTAGCTGACTACTTCGTGGCTGACCAGCGTTACGTCTACAAGCTTCCCGTTCACGTATCCTACGAGGCGGGGGCGATGATTGAGCCGCTGGCTGTGGCGGTCCATGCGGCGAGAAGGGCCAAAATCGGTTTAGGTGACAAGGTCGCTATCATCGGCGCGGGACCTATCGGTCTCCTGGTGACGGCGGTCTGCAGAGCGGCAGGGGCGCAGGAGATCATTGTCAGTGACATCGCGGACGCGCGGCTGGAGACCGCATCGCTCATGGGGGCAACCAAGACGCTCAATTCGCGCAAAGAATCGCTAGTCGACGTGGTTCGCCAATGCACCGGCGGTCGCGGGGTCGGCAGAAGTTTCGAATGCGCTGGCACTGAAGAGACCTTTGTACAGTCGATGCAATGCCTCTGCAAGGGAGGTTTCGCCACTATTGTGGGCATCTTTGAACAGCCTGCAATTCGGATCCCAGTGACCATGTTCGTTTCCCAGGAGATCACCGTGCAAGGATCACAGGGCTATTGCTGGGATTTCGAAACCGCGCTGGAGTTAACTAATGTGATCGACCTGGGCAGGCTTGTTTCACACGTATTTACGCTGGCTGATGTCGACAAGGCGCTAAAAGCGGCGTTAGACCCCAAAGAGAAGCCAGTGAAGGTCGTGCTCAAGCCATAACAAAGGGAGAAGCTTGGTGGATAAGCTGAAAACAGCACAATATTTTCATGGCGTCGAGGGGACCCATCGCCGTGCGGCCTACAAGGGCATGGGGTACACCGACGACGATATGAGAAAACCTCTCGTGGCTGTCGTGAACACGCCGAGTGAGGTCTGTCCCGGCCATTTCCATTTGAAGTCGGTTGCGGACGCGGTGAAAGCGGGCGTCTGGCAGGCAGGCGGGACGCCGATGGAATTTACCTCCATTTCACAGTGTGCGACCCCGTCGCTTGGGCTCGCCTCCATGCGCTATGACCTTCCCGCGAGGGACTTGCTAGCTTTCGATATAGAGACAATCGTTGAGACCCAGATATTCGATGCGGTCGTTGTTATTGTGACTTGTGATAAGACCATCCCTGGGGCGTTAATGGCTGCTGCCCGCCTCGACATGCCGTTTATCGTGGTGCCGGGCGGCATCATGCCGGTGGGAAGGTATGAGGGTAAGCCTGTCTCGCTCGCCGATCTGGATGAAAAGGTATGGGGCTCTTTTCAGATGGGAAAGGTGTCGGCGGAGGAGATCCTTTTTCTGGAGGACGAGGTTTGTCCGGGACCCGGAGCCTGCCCGATCCTTGGTACCGCAAACACGATGCAGTGCCTGGTGGAGGCCGTTGGGATGGCGATGCCCGGAAGCGGCACCTGCTATGCCATGTCGGGCGAGCAATTGCGACTGGCTAAATTGGCCGGGAATAAAGTGATGGATCTGATTGTCGCCCGCGTGACTGCGCGGAAAATCATGACGAAGGAAGCACTGGAAAACATGATCCGCACTCAGATGACAATCGGCGGGTCGACCAACGCGGTGCTCCATATCCTGGCAATTGCACACGAATTGGGACTCGGGGAACAGATCGACCTGGATCTTATCAATGAGTTCAGTAATACCACACCTTGCTTGGTGGATGTGACACCCACAGGGCACTACTATATGCCTGACCTGCATCGCTCCGGTGGGGTCCCTAAGATTCTGGAGGCTTTAGAAGGAGAGCTGCATCTCAACGTTCCTACCGTGACAGGAATGACGATAGGAGAGTTGATCGGAGAGGCCAAAAAGGACGTAATCCTGGATAAGCTGCAGGTAATCCGTCCCCGGACCAATCCGGTCGCCAGTACTGGTGGCATCGCCATTCTCAGGGGTAATCTGGCGCCACTCGGCTCTGTTGCCCGCCGCCTCAACAATACCATCCCGGAACATTCCGGGCCTGCAAAATGCTTTGATTGCCAAGAAGATGCCATCGCAGGCATCAACAGCGGAAAGATTGTGGAAGGTGATGTGATCGTGGTCCGGCATGCCGGACCGAAAGGCGCGCCCGGCATGCCGGACACCTACGCGGTGCTTGCATCAGTAGTGGGCCGCGGGCTGGAAGGAAAGGTGGCTGTGGTGACGGATGGCCGGTTCTCCGGTTTTGCGCGCGGTTTAGGCGTCTGTCAGATTTCTCCGGAAGCGGCAGTCGGCGGACCGCTTGCAGTCATAAAAGACGGGGACATGATTCATATCAGCATGCCCAAGCGGGAACTGTCGCTTCTAATCGACGACCTGGAAGAGAGGCTCAAGGCATGGCGCAAGCCGGCTCCGCGTGAGACGAGGGGCATACTCGCCCTATACGCAACCAATGCCCAGCCTGCGTGGAAGGGTGCTCGACTGGCGATGCACGAAGAACACTAGACTCGACCGGGTGACGATAAGTATAATGCGACCGCAAGAGGAGATGAAGATGTTCTCAGGCTTCGAGCATGCGGCAATCGCTGCTCATGACAGCAAGAATCTGGCGGATTGGTACATCAAAATGTTCGGCCTGCTGGTGGTATACGATAACGGCAAGGTTCCTCCGACGTACCTTTTAAAAGCTCCAGACGGTTCAGTGATCGAGATCCTGCCTGCCACTTGTGGCGAAAGGATGAAGTATGACCAAGCGCAACTAGGGTTTCGACATCTTGCGCTGACGGTCACCGATTTCGACGCGGCCCTGAACTATTTGCGGGAGCAAGGCATCGATCAGTTTTTCGATTCCCGACAATCGGAAGAGAATAGATTAATCTTTTTCCAGGACCCCGAGGGCAACATCCTGCACCTGATGTGGCGGGCTAAACCACTCGGTTCATAAAGAAAATGAGGTCCTTTGAGTCGCCCTAGTCAGAATGCCTACCGATGCTTGATTCGGACCCCGCCTTGCGGGAAAGTAGGTAAGAGAAATCAGGCTTATCCATTCGAATAGCGCACGATTAATCACATGGGAAAGGGTGATACAGCTTGTTACCGAAATATACCGTGTTACAAAAGATTGTTGAAGGCGGGCTTGTGGCTGTTGTCAGGGCTGAATCGGCTGAGCAAGCCAAGAAGATTACCGACGCCTGTATCCAGGGTGGAGTAGCGGCTATAGAAATAACCTTCACCGTTCCTGGAGCGGCTGAAATTATAAGAGAAGTTGCCGACACGTGTCATTCTGGTGAAATCATCATTGGTGCGGGGACTGTCCTTGATCCAGAGACCGCGCGCATCGCCATCTTGGCCGGCGCTCAGTACGTGGTCAGTCCATGCCTTAACATTCACACCGTGAAGCTGTGCAATCGCTATCAAGTTCCCTGTATGCCAGGGGCCGGCAACGTAAAGGAGATCGTCGAGGCCATGGAAGCGGGTGCCGACATCGTCAAGGTCTTCCCCGGTGAGACTTTGGGCCCTAGCTTCATAAAGGCGGTCAGGGGCCCGTTGCCTCAAGCCTCGCTTATGCCTACCGGCGGGGTGAGCCTTGACAACGCCGGCGATTGGATCAAAGCGGGCTGTGTTGCGGTCGGCGTAGGCGGCGACCTGACGGCCGGGGCAAAAAAGGGTGACTACCCTTCGATCACCGCTCGTGCGAAACAGTTCATGATCAGGATCCGCGAGGCCCGTGAACGTTAAATGGAGGGGTAAGCCGATGAGCAAGAAGGTAGTCTGTTGTGGGGAGATCATGCTGCGGCTCAGTCCGCCAGGGTATCTCCGTTTTGAGCAGGCGCAATCTTTCGACGTAGTGTACGGTGGTGGTGAGGCCAACGTGGCCGTATCGCTCGCCAATTACGGGCTCGATGTATACTTCGTGACGAAAGTCCCTGCGAATCCCATCGGCCAGGCAGCCATCAACGAAATGCGACGCTACGGCGTTGATACGCGATTCATGCAGAAGGGCGGCGAGCGGCTGGGCATCTACTTTTTGGAGAAGGGTGCCTCGCAGCGGCCCTCGAAGGTGGTATACGACCGGAAACTCTCGGCCATATCTCAAGCACAGAAGAAAGATTTCGACTGGCAAACTATCTTCTCCGGTGCAGACTGGTTTCATTTCACCGGTATCACGCCGGCTCTGGGCGACAATGTGGCTGAAGTCGTGTTTGATGCTTGCAGAGCAGCCAAAGCCGCCGGCCTTACGGTTAGCTGTGACTTGAACTTCCGCAAGAATCTCTGGTCTAGTGAGAAAGCCGGGAAGGTAATGGCGACCTTTATGCCCAATGTCGACGTTTGCATCGCGAACGAAGAAGACGCGGACAAGGTTTTTGGCATTAGGGCGGCCGATAGCGATGTCACCGGCGGGGTGCTGAGTCATGAGGGATATAAGGCGGTGGCCAGGCAGCTCAAAGACCGATTTGGGTTTCAGGTAGTAGCGATTACACTCAGGGGAAGCATTTCCGCCTCTGATAACAACTGGTCAGCCATGCTCTGTAAGAACGGGGAACACTATTTTTCCCGCAACTACCCCATCCATATCGTGGATCGGGTGGGCGGCGGCGACGCCTTTGCGGCGGGTCTGATTTACGCTTTCCTCAATGGCTACGGCGACAAGGACAGCCTAGAATTCGCGGTCGCAGCGTCTTGTCTCAAACATTCCATTGAGGGCGACGAGAACCATGCGACCACCGACGAGGTAAGAACCCTCATGACCGGAGACGCTTCGGGGCGCGTCCAGCGATAGCCTAGTCTTTTCTTCTTAACCCCTCCTGCAGATTCTTTTGCCGAGAATCGACGCCGAAGGCAAAGCGAGTTGACAGATGTCCCAACTCTCCGTAAGTGAACCTCTCCCCATTAACCACAATTAAGTTAAGGCAGTTCGGGACTGAAAGCTGGCCAGACTTTCTTCCCTCGCTGATAGTTTGTCGAGCCAATAGCCGGCCGCACGGTATTTTTGGGGCAAATTTCGCCGACTTAGGAACAAAGCCCTCCATCTCTCCAGCCCCTCTTTGTTACCATTGCAAAAAAATATACTCTCGGACTACAAGGACTTGCTTTAGGCTGGTGAACCGACCCCCGCTACCCTTTTCACTTGCCTTTTCGATCTTCAGAAGTTTCTCAATAGCCTAACTCGGCGCTGATTTTCTCCGCTGCAGTGCACACCGCTTGGACGGTTCGTGCAACAGACGTATCATCGTGTTGAGCTTCCAGGATTGCGGCCCCGACGGCTGCAATGACATTACGAGAATAGTCGCGTATCGGGGCTGCCACTCCTATACTGCCTTCAATTGCTTCTCCGCGCTCAACCACATAGCCGTCGCTGACTATTTTGGACAGCCTCGACTGGAAACCTTCGGCATCGGTAATTGTTCTGGATGTGACGGGGAGGAGGGGATACTTGTTCAGTAGATCGTCCCTTCGGTCCGGTGGTAGCCAGGCCATCAGGACCATTCCCAGCATTCCATGATGGGGAGCATGCCGCCATCCAATATTAGCGGCTATTCTGACCATGCCTTCGGGCTCTCGTCTGTCAACATAAACAAGTTCATCGTCTACGAGGATCCCTAGGAGGACAGTCGCCGAAATCTCTTCTTGGAGGTCCGTCATATGACTAGACGCGGCCTTGCGTAAGGAAAATGAAGAAAAGACAATGCTGCCAAGTTCGAAAAGTTTCATGCCAAGGCAATAGGTGCGGGACTCTGGGTTGAATTTCAGGTACCCACGGTTTACCAGATTGGAGCTTAGCCGAAAAACGGTACTTTTGTTCAGTCCTGTCCGTTGAGCAATCGTGGCAAGGGAGAATTCGCGATTCTGAGAATCAAAACACCCTATTATGTCAAGCGCCCGGTCCAAAGATTGGACTCGATAGAGCTTTCTGTTTGGGGACGGTTCTGGTTTCATGCCTGATTTTAGGCGGCTAAGATCAGATATCCTGCTGCACTATGTTTCATTACGTGAAATATCAACCCACATCACGCATCACCAGATCTTCGACGCCTGCCAGCAGAATGTCAATAGGAAAACCAGCACCAACTAGTTACTCGCAAGGAGGAATCTTAAAATCGTAAAGCGCAAGAGGCCTTTTTGCTTTTTATGAAGCTCACCAGAGATGGCGGAGAACCTCTTCATCAGGGGAGTACAAACAACGATAGTGGAGCTGGCCGACCAGGTCCAGGTCATGAGGGCTCTGGACCCTGCAATGGCAGCCATCGTTCAGGCTCATCTGAAGGAGAAGGGCATCGTCCTGGAACTAGGCCAGAAGGTGGAGAACTTTAAGAAAAGGGGGAATACACTCGCCGTCTTTACTCGCACGGCTCCTTCCTTGGGCGAACGCTCCATAGATACATGGTGCGGTTTCAAAATGCAGTCATCGGAGGAAGGTGTGGTCGCAAATATGCCAAAATCATCCGAGGTCATGTCCAGCAACTATCTTAAAAATTCATCCCCGGCCTATGTTAAAATTAACAATAACACGTAGTCAGCACATCGTTTATGCTGAAGCCGGCTTCGGCCTGTCACACCTCAAATCGCAAGTTCGAGTCTCGTCGCTCCCGCCACAAAACCGAGTGAAACGACAGGGGAGACTAAACAAGTGAGCTTCCCTGTTTTTGTTTAGTTCAACTTAAAAACCCACGTCCTTTGGACGTGGTCAGAGTCGTTTGGCTCTGCCGCTAGATTCCCTGGATTTTTCGTCGAGACTTGGCGAAAACCGGGGGTCAGGGAACACCAAGAATCCTG
>JBKQRG010000169.1:0-80338 GCA_052144015.1 Desulfomonilaceae bacterium | reverse complement strand
CAAACTGTGGGAGGCCTTCAAACTCAGTGACGTAGAACAATTTCTATACATACACTAACTATATTATATTAAGCAATTATATCCCTAAGTTATCACGCATTTGCAACCCCCCGGGGAAAACTCAGGTAAGTGCCTACAGGAAAGTAGCTCTCCAGCTTGAAAGTATCATGGCAGGTGCCGAACTCGCTGAGCGTCAGTTCTTTGCTGTACACTATATCTTCACGCGGCCCGACAATCTCAAGTTTTGGCTTTTCTCCGGACGGCGCGACAATTTGGTCGTTTCTGTAAGCGCGAGCAAAGAACTTGAACTGCACGGTTTCACCAGGTCTGTAGACTCCCCGTTCCGTGAACAGGTACCCGGTGCGGGCATCGGGCGCATCCTGCACGTCCTTGGCCTGATTCACGCCGCGAGGTTTGAGACGAAGGTCATTTAATTGCACTGCGCATGCGTCCGCGTTCGTTGCTGCAATGGCCCACTTGACCTGCGTCAGGGAAAGCGGCTGGTTTGTAATGCCTGAGCTTTCCTGGCCGACCTGCACGGACGGGAACTTGTCGCCTTCTCGTAAGAACAGTACCCCGCCTTTGTCCGTCTTACCGACAAAACTCCGGAAACCATCGGCACGATCCAGCATCAGCTCGACACCAGGAACCGGTTGTCCGGTGTGGAGCGAAGTCACCCACAACAGCAAGTTCTTGGCCGACACCTTGTAGGTGACCGACAGGTCTGTCACCTGAACAACTCGGGAAGTTTCCCCTTTGAAATTACTGTCCGGATCGGAAAGACTCGCCACCCAGATTCCGCCCTTATCGGGGGAAGCACGGAACGAGAGAGGCAGTGAATAGCCCAATGTACGATCCCGAGCCTCGGGGGCAAAGAAGGCTTCCGAGGCTCCCGTGAATTCACCGAGGAACCCGGCGAAAACACGACCCGTTCCAGTAAGGCTCTGAAGCGCTTTGTTTCTTTCCACCGATTGAATCGGCTCAATAGCTCTCGATGGTCTTTCAATTTTGCGAGGAGCCTGAGGGGCTTGACGGTCTTCCTCCGGCTCATCGGGATCCCTGTCTTCTAGCTCATCGGGCTGTGGCTCGGGATGGCGCACCTTTTCGACCGGGATATCTGACAGCAACTGCGGAGCCAGGTAAGGCGGTATTCGGGTGAGCTTGCATCTGACTTTGGTCACGTCGGCAAGCGTCAGTGGCAGAAGCTGTTTCCCTCTCAGCTCTACTACGGACCGTTCGGTCCGGACGGCTAGCAACGGCTCGATTCCCGGACCGTGGAAATGATGTTTTCCCTCTACAAGCACAGCTTGCCCGCTATTCAAGGGGACACTAGCAATCTGAAGCACATATTCCCGGCCATATTCAAAGTCGCCGGTAATCTGGTATCTGAACTCGCCGCTTCGTGTGACGCTCATATTCGTCACCGACGGGAATATGTGCATCGCAGCCGTCAGCTCGTTTTGATCGACCGCCGCAGAGAGTTCCAACTTCAGCCCTTTGTCGCTCCGGGACCTGAAGAACGTAGTCAAGGAGCTGACCGTGATGTTCTGACCGTAGAAAAACTGATAGGTGTACTCACGTGCCATCAGATTGCGGCCCGACGCATCAGACAAAGTCTTGTCTACGACAACCTTCACTGAGGCCGCCACTCGACTCCGCCTCGACGGCACGATTTTGAATTCTTTCGCAGCTGCGGAAGCCTTTTGATCCGACTGCGAATCTCGAAGCTCGAATTGCTGCTCATCACCGTTCACAAAGACTTTGGTGGCGTTCTTGAGGCTGCTGGGAAATACCGGATGGTTAGATCGGAGACTAACCGTCCAATAGCCCGGACTTCCTTGGATGCTCCGAGTGTCGTTGTAAGCTCGCAAGGTCAATTCGCTCGCAAGACAGCTCGCTGAAATTGAGCACAGAAAAAGGGCGTACATTGCGGCAACGGCGATCTTGCGCTGAAATCCTGTTTTCATGGTGTAACCTCCCCAAGACATTCAAGACAGGTGTGTGGAATACTGAAACAATGGTTTGTCCGATTCCAAAATGCTCCCCTCACAATCCCTCCAGTCGGTACTAAGTCCAGAGTGAATTGCTTTGTCGCTCTGTGCCCAGCATGACATCGGTTCGTGCAACTGTGATGGCAACGATGAGAAGAATTCGTGAAGATTTTGTGCAAATTTTGTGCAAGGAAGAGTCACCCTGCTCAGGGAAGGTTCCGCAAAGAATTCGGAGCGATCGCCCTGAGCCGGATTGTCATTCCCGCCTTTATCGCAAAATCACCTTCCACGAGGTGTTTCGAATGGAAGCAGAAACTGGTCGGAGCTATGCTCCGGTCTGCTTAATCCAGGCTGTTTGAGGCGAAATCGCGTACCAGGCACGTCCTCTTGGCGCGCCGAATAAGCCCGCAGATGGTCAGCCAGAAGGCCCGACACCCACAAAACCCCCGTCGTGGATGGAAAAGCTTCTCTCGTTCCCGCTTGCGAGAATACTTCATCCCCGGAAACTCCGTCAACCGGAATGTCTTGATCGTCAAGCGAGCGCTGTCCTGGCCATATGCAAGTTCTTGCGTAGTCATTTAGCCACGTGTGGGAAAGATCGTGAAACACATGGTTACGGTCATGTCATTGCGAGCGAAGCGAAGCAATCTCCTGAACTTCAGGGATTGCCATCCAGCGTTCTGCGGTACTAACGCTCCTGGCAATTGTAGATGTTAGAACGAGCCTCCGCGTAACCGAGGGGATGCGGCCTTGCTGGAAATTCCTGGTACCGGACTAATCGACCGGCAGGGACGCTGGCCGCTACCCGAACTGCAAGATGGACACAGATATGGCGTTCCCCTGAGTTCTCGTGAGTGTAGCCAGCGCCAACTTGCAGAAGGAGCCCGGCACGTAAGCCGGTCGCCACCTCTACCAGCGCGCATTCGGTTCAAATTACGGTAGCGGCGCGGCCTCCGCTCCGGTCGGAGAGAAGTCTAGTAATTTCCGGTAATTCTGAACACTATTTATTTTTGCCAGTGCTCCACGACGCTTTGGACCCGGTATCAGGTGCTCAAAGTGGGTACATTGCTGATCCAGGCATATACTGACAATAGTCTCAACTCAGTTCCTCTAGCCATTAATGTTCAACGTAAAACCGAGAGTGTCCGCGCGCTGACGCGGGGGCGAGTCTGCTCTTGGCTCTTAAAGGTGAGTCAAGGGCAGACTTGGCCCCACAACTTCTGGAAAGCGAATCGACGAAATGTGGATCTACTCACCCGTTAATCTTCTTTAACGTCCATGCCATCCTTTTCCCCAGAACCTCTGCGAGCTGCATGCCTTCCTGATCCTTTTCCACATCCCCCTTGTCACGGCCTATGCCGATGGCACGGCCGACAATGATCATATCCATGCTCATGAAGAAATGACTCATGGTGTCCAGGGTGTGCACGGCGCCCGTCCGCCGCGCCGCAGCCACCAGGGCGCCCACCTTGTTCCTGAACATCCCACCATTGGCTCTGGAAACAAAACCCACCCGGTCGATCAGCGCCTTCATCTCAGGTGTGACATCCATAAAGTACACAGGAGATCCCAATACGACGCCCTGTGCCTGCTTGATTTTTTCGATATACTCATTTGCCGAATCATCGTGAACAGCGCATTGTCCATTTTTCTTCTCCACACACTGGTAACACGATGCGCAGCCATGAATAGTCTTGTGAGAAAGTTGAACAAACTCCGTTTCTATTCCCTCATTCTCCAGCTCACGAAAGACCTTCCGGATCAACACAGCAGTGTTTCCATCCTTCCTTGGGCTACCATTGAATCCGACCACCTTCATGCTCTTCTCCTCTGATCTCTTTTCTTGAATACGGCTGCAGTATTGACCTGCTCCCAGATTTGTACCACATCTTAAATTAGAGGTGTAGCCCGTTGCCCTCCTGGAATCGGGAAGGGACGTCCTTGCAAAAAGTGCTCCGCGCACGGCGAGAATGAACCAACAGGGGCCTGATGCTGCTCGACGGAGAGGCGTTTCCGGCGCAGGATTGGCCCCACGCCGAGTGGACCGAACCTATCCCCCAAAAACTCTCGTATGGCTGGCGGTGACCCGGCCTTCGTCCTTGGTGTGGACCAAGGGGACACGTTCAGAAATCTCCCATTCTGTTGGGGGGCAAGGAGGTGGGGCGACCGCACACGACAATGGCGCATTCCCAGTTAACCGTGAAAATATTAGTCCCGCGCAGAGCGCGGGATTGCCGGAGGGTTCGGGCCCACTGGGCGTGGCGCCAACATGCATCGTCAGGCTGAGAGCCGTTGATACGCTCCGATGTTGCGTTATGCATGCTCGCCGCGCGCGGAGCACCACAAAAAGCGGGTTCCCGAAAACTTTCCCTCTTCCATCTGCCGGCGCAGGAGATCTAACCGGTCTTCCGAGAAGGCCTGTCTCCAGCGAGGCGATCTGCGATGGCCTCTCCGGCCCTCAGCCCGCTGGCCGAAGCCTGAAGAAGACCCCGCGTTATGCCGGCTCCATCACCCACTGCAAAGAGGTTGGGAATTTCTGTCTCCAGCTCCGGAGAAAGCGAGATTCTGTTCGAATAGAACTTCACTTCCACGCCATAGAGCAACGTATCCCGAGAGTAGATACCGGGCGTAAGCTTATCCAGCGCTTCCAGCATCTCCATGATGCTTGTGAGAATGCGATAGGGCAGAACAAAACTCAGGTCACCGGGAACAGCTGTTTCGAGAGTAGGCCGGGTAGTCGATCGTGCAAGCCTCGCATGATTGGAGCGCCTCCCCTGGAGGAGGTCACCAAGCCGCTGAACCATTACGCCATGGCCAAGCATATTGGCAAGCTCGGCAATATATCTGCCGTAGCGGATCGGGTTATCGAACGGCTCGGTGAAAGATGCACTCACAAGTAGAGCAAAATTCGTGTTGTCGGTTCGCTTACCCGAGTAGGAATGGCCGTTTACGGTGAGCAACCCGTCCATTTCCTCCGTCACAACTTCGCCGTACGGATTCATGCAGAACGTCCGTATGCGGTCTTCAAAGGTTCGTGAATAGGCGACCAGCTTAGCCTCATAACATGTCTCGGTAAACTTGGTCAGGATGGAAGCCTGGGTCTCGATGCGCACCCCTATGTCCGCCGGGTTTGGCCTGGAGTTGAGCTGAAGCCTCTTGGCCTCGTCTCGCATCCATCTTGCCATGACCCTTCCCGGAGCGCACACTACGATGGGAGCTGTGATCTTCTCGTTCTTTTCAGTAATCACGCCTGCGACTCTGCCTTGCTCGACGAGAATCTTCTCTACGCGGGTCTCGGTCAACACATCCACAGTTCCGTCCAATGTCTCTCGTATTCTCTTGAGCAAGAGGTAACAGTTTTCGGTTCCTATGTGGCGCACCCTGCTGGGAACAAGTTCCATACCCGCCCTACGAGCTTCCTTAATGAGGTCATCCAGGGCGTCAGATTCTTCACAGTAAATCTGCGCCGGGGCTCCGAATTGCAGATAAAGACGATCCGCTTCGTCCAGAATTCTCAGCAAAGTTTCCCGATCTATGAGATCCGCGAGAAATCCTCCTACCTCCGGAGAAAGGAGGATCTTCCCGTCGCTAAAAGCCCCGGCTCCTCCCCACCCGCACAGGATGTCCTTGCCCTTCCTCTCTCTGCCGGCGATGTCCTTCCCCATATCTACGAGGAGAACGTTCCGAATGCCACAGTCGAGTAGCTTAAGAGTGCAAAAGATTCCGGCGGGCCCAGCGCCTACGATGATCACATCAAATGATTTGCTCCGGCTTTTTGGCATGCTGCCAACCTCCATGGCCAGGGGCGCCACACTTGCATAAGAAGCTGTTATCAACTCTCGATTCGGCGCCGCTTTAACCGCTTTTCTGCCGGTCGTCAAGTTATGCCCGCGGCGGTGTGCGAGTTCGACTCTCGTTCGAGTGCCAGGAGTTCAAAAAGGATTGTTGAACTGCCAAATCCTTTTTTCATTCTACTTAGGAACGGGCGGCGCGTTCATGATATTATACATTTTGGTGTATTGGTAGGATGGGCTCCGCGATTTGTAAAATTTCGCTCCGGAACACAGGCATTAACCCGATGACGCTGAAAGGCATGTCATGGCACTACAATATGCCCGAATTCTAAAAGTAGTCATAGCCGTGTTGTTCACTACCGTCTCGGTCGTGGCGCTGCTAACCGGGGAACTTGTGGCGCAAGCGGACGATAAGGATCGTGACCTCATCCTGGCTAGTATCAAGGGTGATCTGGAACAAGTGAAGCGCCTGCTGGACAGTGGTGCTAATGTTAATGCAAAGGATCGGGAAGGCTGGACCACACTCGCATGGGCGCTTAGATTCCGTCAGTGGGACGTGGTGAAAGCGCTTTTGGAAAAAGGGGCCGAGGTGAGCGGAAAGGCCAGGCTGAGCCGGAGAGCAGTAGTCGAGGCTGCGATGGACGGTCGCCTGGAAATATTGAGAGCCCTTTTAGACCAGGGGCTTTACGTCGTGACGAAAAGCAAGGAGGACTACACCGCGCTGGTTGAGAATGTCAGGGAAGGCAATTTGGCTTTTATCTGGCGACTCTTGGACGAAGATACTGAAGTTGACGCAAAGGAGAAGCCGGACAAGAACGAACCACCTTATCAAGATGATAGCACTCATGATGCCAAACAGCATGGGGCGTCTCAAGCTCCAGATCCCGCTACATCAAAGGCGAGGTTCTTTGGCGTGGATGGATGGCCCTATGGGATAGACTGTCCCGGTATAGAGTTGTTTTGGAAATCTGCAAGGGCTTATGCCACAGCATACTTCGAAACAAAAAAAGGCAAAGTTCTCAAGTTAGGAAACGGGAAGATGGCCATTTTCAGCCCGGATTGTAATTGCTTCTGGTCGACATGGTATGACGGTGGCGTAATTGAGGTATTCAAAACAGCCTCTGGAAAACGAATATATTTCTTTTCAGGCGATTATCCAGCATGGTCTACGGATTCCTCGAGGATATTTATGTCGAGGAGGGGTAGGGATGAGAGCAAGGTGTATCAGCTATGGGAATGGTCGCTCATAAACAAGGAGGAAAGGAAAATTGTTGAGGTTACCGATTACTGCAAGTGTGATCCACCCGAGGAGAGTATCGCTTGGGATCCTGTCGAATTTAAGGGAAATGGCGACCTCATCTGGTCATATTCAACTTGTCAAGAAGGAGCAAATCTTCGGATTTGGAGAATCCTTACGGTTGATCCGTCATCAGGAAAAATTAAGGAAACTGAAACCACTGAACGTTACTGCGATACTAAGATAGCGACGCCGTCGGATCACGAGGATTGACAAATTGTGAAGCGAAGAAAAACCGAATTCCAGCATGCATCCTGGTATTCAGATCTTCTCAAGCAAATGAATCGAGCTCCTGGAGGCCACCGATGTCGAACCCCGGTCTGTTCATTGATACGTGGGGGAAATCGTATACAGAGGAACTTCGCCTTTCAGAGTCCGAAGAGTCGATTCGCGAAGCTCTGCAAAAACATGTGTGGCGACTGGCTTCGGAAATCGGAGAGCGAAACCATTCGCGGCCTGAGGCTCTGGAATTGGCAACCGACTATATACAAGAGACATTCAAAGGTTTCGGGCTAGCGGTAACATCTCAGTGGTTCCAAAGCGGCGACGGACATCGGGCCGAGAACATAGAAGCCATAATCAAAGGATTTGGAGCAGGTTCCCTGGTCATTGGGGCGCATTACGACACGGTTGATTGCCCCGGAGCGAATGATAACGCCAGCGCTGTTGCTGCCATGTTGGAAATAGCTTCCGCGGTTTCCAGGCGTGCCGAACAACCAAGGCACACGATACGCTTTGTCGCATTTGCGAACGAAGAACCGCCCTATTTCGGGAGCAAGGATATGGGAAGTTGGAGATACGCCCAGGAACTTCGCAAACGTAACGAAGATCTGCTCGGGATGATATGTCTGGAGACAATGGGCTGCTACTCCACTGAAAAAAGTAGTCAACAGGTTCCGGGATTGCTGAGCCTTGCCTATCAAAACGACATCGGCAATTTCATATTGTTTTGCAGTAATCCAGAATCTACGGGATTCTTAAAAATGCTTTTGCAAGCATTCAGGGAACACTGTCACTTCCCTTCCGAAGGTTTGGCAGCGCCCGAGGACCTTATCCCGGACCTCACGTTGTCCGACAACGTGTGCTTTTGGAAGGCAGGTTTCAATGCAGTAATGGTTACTGACACTGTTTACCTGAGGTACAAACATTATCACCAGGCTACGGACACTCCTGACAAGCTGAATTATTCCGCGCTCGCAAGAGTGACTCTCGGTTTGTCAGAGGCGGTGTGGTCTCTAGCCTTTCGCCCATGAGAGAACGTTAGCCGAAATGGTGGGAGACACCCAAGCATCTCCCACGTCAGAGTTCGATCAGTGCAGTCGCCTTTCTTCTTCACTCGACATCGGTTTATACCGAGCGGCTTGACCTCCGCCATACTGCGAGAACAAATCGATGACGACTTCGTTGAAAGCGGGTATATCTTTGGGACTTCGGCTACTTACCCAATTCCCATCGACGACGGTTTCTTGATCTACCCAATTTGCCCCTGCATTACGAATATCATCCTGAATGGTGTGATAACTTGTAATGGTTTTACCTTTGACCAAATCCGCGGATACAAGTAACCACGGACCATGGCATATGACGGCAACGGGCTTATTTTGTTCATCTATTCTTCTCACAAAATCTTGCGCTTCGGGAACTACACGGAGCGCATCCGCGTTAATTGCTCCTCCGGGTAATAGAACCCCGTCGAAATCATCGGGATTCGCTTGTTTAATCGGCATATCGACTTTGAATGAATCGGCTTTGTCAACATGATTAAAACCCTGAACGTTGTCAGGTTTGGGGGATAAAATCATTGTATTTGCGCCCGCTTGTTCCAGGGCTTCTCTTGGTTCAGTCATTTCAACTTGTTCGAATCCGTCGGTAACCAAAATAGCAATTTTCATCCCTTTCAAAGGTTTGATTTCCATAATTCGGCTCCTTCGATTACGTTCTAAACTAAAATTACTTCCTCAAAATAATATGACAATTTAGGAATGGCAGAATCCGGAAATTCTGAAATTTGCCAAAGTCAGTCTCACTGAGGAGACGAAATGGGTTATTGGAAGATTAGTCCCCGCTAGAGAGGACCTCAAGGGAGCATACTGTGTAACATGCCAGGCAGACGGGGTGTGCAAGAAAACACATACTGAGTTCAAGTCCTGTGATGAGGCGCGAGTGGACGATTGCATCATCCCACTGGGTTATCCTGAAGAAATTACAGCAGGAACAAAAGGTAGATTCAGTTTCAATTGGATACTTATATCATCCGGAAGCGCTGCCGAATCGTCATATTTCGGGCTTTCTTTCATTAGCGTATCCGTATCCTGGTTGTTTGGAGACTCGGCACTAATTGCCGAACCGAGTGATGCGAGCAGTACGGATAAGGCACAAATCAGAATCCAGATGGAAGGATGTTTGATCGGCGTTTTCATAATGCTCGTGTCCCCCGAATTCGAAAGGATCTCTAAGTAAGCAAAAGGATGAGGTATCGGTAATGATCATCGGCGCTTAGGCCCAAAGCCAATCGGTACAACGGGCGGACGGCGCGGTTTGTTCAGCAAGCTGGAGCAGGTTCCCGTCAAACTATTTTAGGACGGTTTTCTCTATAAAAATCACCTTACTGGCGTTCGGTCTAAATAACAAGATGGCAGCTGGTTTTTCAAAAATCGCGGATTCCATTTTAACAAATAAATATCCGGACCGTCTAACAATTACATAGAAGCAAATTCGGGTAAGATAGTGCACCTGTTATTCCTGGGAATGGGCTTTTCACGGGACCTCAGAATCAAAAAAAGGGAGAGATTATGAATATACTGAAAATCATTGTCGCTATGCTAGCTGTAGTGACATTCGCCATAAGTGTTCCCGGCCAAAGTCTAGCACAGGCCGGCCAAACAGGTGGTCAGGTTCCCCAGCCGGTAGGCGGAATCGCCACGGTTATTGGAGTCGATCAGCCTGAGAACTGCCTTCGAATCAGGAGCGGTCCCGGAAACTCCTATGACGTGATCGGGTGCGCCAATATGGGAGACCAATTGCAGATTACCGGCGTCTGGGCATCGAATGATTGGGCTCAACTTGCTGATAACAGGTGGGTTTACGGACCGCAGATCCAAACTGATTTGCGTCCGCCTCAAACCGCTTATTCCAGGAGCCCAAGTTACGTTGTGACGCAGGAAGTGGTACCGGATTATTATGATTGGGGATACTTGCCGTATTATGGGTATGATACGTACTGGTATTCGGGAATACCGATATTCTTTTATAATATCGGAGTATGGTACAGATTCCATCCGTGGTGGTGGCATCATGGCCATCAAGCCTGGTGGTGGCGGGATGGTCATCACGGTAGGAGACCCTGGAACGCCACTGCATTCAATAACTTTGTAAGGTCAGGAACGAACAGAAATGTTGTCACTAATCGTTCCAATCTTTCCAATGTAAACCGATTCAATGCCAATCGATTCCCTTCAGGATCTACGAACACGTTGCGCTCGCGAACTCTGTCGACTCCGAATACATTCCGTTCAGGATCTGTAAATACGTTTCGTTCGCGAAGCTTCTCAACTCCGACACGGACTTTCTCAACTCCGCATACGGTTCGAAACTTCTCTAGCCCGCGTACTTTTTCTATGCTCAGCAGCGGAGTCAGACCTTCTACGGGATTCAGCGCACGTGGATTCAGTGCCGGCACAGGCGGGCGCCACAGGTAATTTCAGTCAAATAAACTTGAATGGCCGGATGCCTCTCTCGAAACATGGCTCCCGGCCATCTTTTTTTGGGCAGTAAGGAAAGAGGGATCAAGCATTTCGGGAACCGGCTTTTTTGTCCCGCGTGCCGCGGGATTTGGGAAAGGGTTCGGGTCCCGCGCAGAACGCGGGATTCCAAAAAAGGTTTTCCCGGCAAGTCCCGTGGCGCCACGCCCAGAAAGCCCTAACTCTCCGGCAAGAACCCGAAGTGGCTTGGGGTACATCATAGGCGGATGTTTTAAAAAGAAAGTTGAAGGCGCAACAGGAAACCCGCCGAGGCTTCGTCAAATGAATTCTGAGGCATTTTCTCCGATTGGGAAAGTCGAGAGTGGGTCATTTGGACAAAAAGTAAATGCGACTATTCTCTTAACCCTGAAGACGCCCAGGAAAACAAGGAAGAACCTCAAGGTGGGCAGGGGTCCGGTCCACTCGCCGTGGGGCCAGTAATGCACTGTAAACGCCTCTCCGTTGACCAAGAATATTGGGCGAAGCGACCCTCCCGATGCGCCGCCAGCCATTTAAGAGTTTTTGGGGTGGGGTTCGGGGAGGGTGTTTTTGCAAAAACATCCTCCCCGATAACTCTTTACCTTCCCCTGCCTCCCCGATTACTCTTCCCCCTCCCGGCAGCATCGCGAAAAATTACGTTTGATTGAGACGGCAGCGGTAAGGCATACTGAAAACGGGGGAACTGATCAAGATGCATCTTATTGCGGATTCTGATCCTTGGAATCAGGATTTAGGACTATAGGAGACAATTCTTGCTCACGACCAAAGAAGCGATAGAAAAGAGGCGCAGCATAAGAAAATTTAAGCCCGATGCGATTCCTGACGAATACATCAATGAATTATTAAACGCTGCGAGATTGGCGCCATCAGGATCTAATGCGCAACCCTGGCGGTTCAAGATCGTCAAAGACGAGGAAATCAAATTAAAGTTGGCTCACGCGGCACACAATCAACTATTTATTACTAAAGCTCCTGTCGTAATCGTCTGTTGTGCGGATATTAAAGGCTTTTTGGATGGCACGGTCTCCAGTGCTCAAGATCTCGGAAGAATTGGGGCGCTCGAAGACAGGATAGTTAAAATATTGATAGACAGAGCGGGACGAATGAAATCCTATACCATAGATGAAATGGGATCTTGGCTTGCTGTAAACGTCGCAATTGCCGTAGAACATATGGTTTTGAGAGCATTGGATTTTGAGTTGGGAACTTGCTGGATGAGGCTGATCGATGCTGAGATGATACGAAATATCTTTGGTTGGGACGATGAGATCTATGTTGTTGCCTTATTGGTGGTAGGTTTCCCGGACGAAAACCCCGCGCCCAGAAATAGGTTCCCAATCGAAGCCCTGCTAATCGACTGAATAATACGATTGGCGATTTCCGCGAACATAATGTGGTTTTTACGACGCGATGAGCGACAGACAAGGCATGGAGCGCACTATTGCGCCGGCTCGGAGCTGGAAATGAACTGAGAAGCTTGAGAGAGGTCAAAATGTAGATGCCTCCGATTCTTATTGCAGAAGACGACAAGAAGACCGCATCCCTGGTTGCCCTTTATCTTGAGCGAGAGGGTTTCAAGACAATTATTGCGTACGACGGGAAGCAGGCCCTGGAATTGGCCCGGCGCCACAGTCCGATTTTTGTGATCCTCGACCTGATGCTTCCATTGCTGGACGGTTGGGAGGTTTGCAGGGAACTGAGGCGGTCATCCGATGTGCCGATACTCATTCTCAGCGCCCGGGAAGAAGAGATAGACCGTGTATCGGGCCTGACCTTGGGAGCGGATGATTACGTCGTAAAGCCTTTCAGTCCACGAGAATTGGTTGCTCGCGTAAAGGCGATTCTCCGGCGGGGGCGATTAGGGCGGACTGGCGATGAACAAGTGCTCTCCCATGGAGACCTGGTCTTGGATCCGGAAAAGCGCAAGGTCACCTTGAGCGGGCATCCGGTTCAGCTTACTCCACACGAATTCAATTTACTGCGAACTCTCATGTCCGCGCCCGGAAAAGTATTCACTCGCGATGAGCTTTTGAGGCGGCTTTACCCCGCCCACGATGTTGCAGTCATCGATCGGGTGGTAGATGTTCACATCGGCAAGCTCAGGCAAAAGATCGAACAAGATCCCTCGAATCCCGCACAGATTCTGACGGTCCGCGGGGTTGGATACCAGCTCTCGGAGACAAGCGAAAACTGAATGCCGGGAGGGGGCCGTGAGAAGAAGCTTTCTTTGGAAACTCATCGGGATCAATACTTTGATTATCGGGTTTGTCATAATCATTGTGTGGATGTCTATTGACTACCTGGCCGCACACTATTTTGCCACCTTGATGAAGCAGTACAACATCTCGCCGGTCACCAGCCATAATATGTTTCTCCATTCGGTCCACAGGTACCTCATTTGGGCAACACTCGCAGCGGTTGTGCTGGCGCTTGCTCTTAACTTCTTGATGCTGAAACGCGTGCTGGCGCCGCTCACGCAAATGGCGGATATCACGAGACAAATAGCGTCGGGTGGCTATTCCAGCAGAGTGCCTCTCGGACCTCGAGATGAAGTGGGGAAATTGGGAGAGGCGTTCAACCGTATGGCTGAGAGCCTTCAGGCGATCGAGAGTCTTCGCAAGACATTAATGATAAATGTGGCCCACGAACTGCGGACCCCGTTGACAAACATTCAAGGATACCTCGAAGCCATGGTGGACGGGGTCGTGCCTCCATCCAAGGACAACTTTCAACTGCTCCAGGAGGAGACCATGCGGCTCGTTGATCTGGTGGAGAGCATCTTGCGTCTGGCCAAGGCCGATGCAGCGAGGGTGGACCTTCGTAAAACCGAGATCCGCATCCGTCGTCTGACTGAGCAGGCGTTGGAGGCTTTTCGGCCCCAAATCGATGCCAAACAGATCGGAGTGGAATGCCATTTCGATCATGACCCGCTATTGCAGGGCGATGCGGACAAGCTTTCACAGGTGGTCGGCAACCTTTTTCAGAATGCGGTCCAATACACTGAGCATGGCGGATCGCTGAAAATTTCCACGGAACTGTCGCAGGGACAACTTCGGGTTATCCTCGCCAATTCCGGCGGAGAGTTGTCCGAAAATGATCTCCCGTTCATTTTCGAGCGGTTTTATCGCGGTGAAAAGTCACGTTCCCGTGAACACGGCGGCGCAGGAATCGGCCTGGCCATAGTAAAAGAGTTGATAGATGCCCACAACGGCAGGGTAGGGGCTGATATTTCCGATAACCGGACAACCATATGGTTTTCTCTTCCAATCTGATTTTTGGGCTCGTCTCCGAATCTTTACCTATTCTTTAACATTCCTTTATACCACCTTTAAGATCAGTGCTTATTGTTTGTTCATGAAAAAAACCATTGCTCGATCGGTGGTTTGCCACACGAAAGCGAGGACACAGATGTTCGGCAAAGAAGCACATTCGTTAGTTGTCCCGAATAACAGCGGTTCCAGGGACATCTTTTCCAACCGGCACATGATTCTTAAAATATTAACGGTCGCTTTGGGTATAGCCTCCCTCGTCTATGGTATCACGACCATGAGCAAAGGCTCGGAAGAGCCAACAACAACCGAAAGGAACGAAGCGATGTTTCTTACAAAGCAAAATTCTGTAATTAATCGAGGAATAGCCCCTATTGATTTGTCCGTGCCTGCCAGAATTGAAACCGCCACGTTTGCGCTGGGCTGATTTTGGGGGCCGGACTCCCGGTTCGGGAGCATCAAAGGTGTGATTCGAACCCGCGTGGGATATACAGGCGGAAAAAAGAAGAACCCGACCTATCACAGTCTCGGGGATCACTCTGAATCGATCCAGATTGACTATGATCCGACCATGATTTCATACGAGAAGCTCCTGGAAATCTTCTGGTCCAGTCACAGTCCCGTGCAGAGGGCCTGGTCAACTCAGTACAAGGCAGCGATATTCTATCACAACGAAGACCAAAAGAAGCTGGCAATAGAAACTCGAGACCGGGAAGCGGCCAGACGAAACAGTAGCATTACCACCGAGATTCTCCCTGCTACGGACTTCTACCGGGCCGAGTCGTATCACCAGAAGTACAGGCTGCGACAGGATAGGGACCTGATGGAAGAGTTCAATGCGATGTATCCATCCGATGACGATTTTGTAAATTCAACCGCAGCGGCTCGCGTAAACGGGTATCTGGACGGGTACGGAACCACGGAATCGTTGGGAACGGAATTGGACAGCCTTGGACTGTCCGCGGAAGCAAACAAGAGGCTGATGCATATGGTCCAGAATCGAAAGAAATTCTTTGGATTCCATTGATCGGTGCATCGAAGCAACGAAACCGGACGCTGGCTCTGTATGAGTGTACGGAGCGCATAGAAGTGAGGATGTTAGCATGACTAAATTCATAACGGCTTTCATTGTGAGCCTTTATCTGCTTGGGGCCCTGGCTGGGCTTGCAAGCGCACAGACGAAAAACGAGGCAGCGACCTTCGCGGGCGGGTGCTTTTGGTGCATGGAACCTCCATTCGAAAAGCTCAAGGGCGTGTCGGATGTGGCGTCGGGTTATACGGGCGGAACCGGCGAGAACCCTACGTACGAAGACTACGCAAGCAAAGGTCACATCGAAGCGGTTCAGATAACGTATGATCCATCAATCATATCTTATAATACGCTTCTAGATGTCTTTTGGAGGCAAATAAACCCCACGGACGCCGGTGGACAATTTGTCGATCGCGGACCTCAATACCGTTCAGCGATCTTCTACCACAACCAGGAACAAAAGAGCTTAGCTGAGAAATCAAAAGCAGACCTCGAGAAATCAGGGAGATTCGAGAAACCTATAGTAACTGAAATCGTCAAAGGGACCACCTTTTACATGGCGGAAGAGTATCACCAGGACTACTACAAGAAGAATCCGGTCCGATACAAGTACTATCGGTTCAGGTCCGGTAGAGATGAATATTTGGAAAAGATCTGGGGTCACGAAAAGGACGAAAAAGAAATGAAGCAGAGCAGCCTTAAATCCGAAAAGCCGAGCAAGGAAGAACTGAAGAGCAAGTTAACACTGTTGCAGTACACGGTTACCCAGGAAGAGGGCACAGAGCCCGCGTTCCGAAACGAGTACTGGGACAACAAGAAACCCGGGATCTACGTAGATGTCGTGTCCGGAGAACCGCTCTTTAGCTCGCAGGACAAGTATGATTCAGGCACCGGATGGCCCAGCTTTGCGAAGCCGCTGGAGCCTGGAAATGTAAAGGAAAAGGAGGATAAAGGCTTCTTTATGACACGCACCGAGGTGAGAAGTAAGCACGGAGACTCCCACTTGGGGCATGTGTTCAATGATGGTCCGCCGCCGACAGGACTCCGTTACTGCATGAATTCCGCGGCGCTGCGGTTCATTCCCAAAGAAGACCTGGAAAAAGAAGGCTATGGCGATTACGTGAAGCTTTTCGAGAAATAAACACAATGAGCCGGCCGCGGGAAGGGAAGAAAGACCGGGAACCCGCTTCTTGAAGTGCTTCGCGCACGGCGAGCATGCATAGTGCAACATCGGAGCGTATCATCGGCTCTCAGCTTCACGATGCATGTTGGCGCCACGCCCAGTGGGCCCGGGCCCTCCGGCAAGAACTTTCATATGGCTAGCGGTATATCAAAGGTTAATGCAAGTAATGGTAGGGCGTCCTGTGGCCGCTGCATAGCCAACGTCATGAAAACTTGCCGCGGCAGTCCCCCAACTTGTCATTGCCAGGAGCGAAGTCCCGCGTTTCGCGGGAAAGCAATCTCGGATTTGTTCACGCCACGCACGAGAACAGAAATTGCTTCGCTGCGCTCGAAATGACACGTCGCGGGTTACCGCCTCCCCGCGATTCGCGGGGTCCCTCTGAAACGAGGCAACCAGCTTTCTGGCGGTGTATCATGTGCTACAGGTTTTGAGGATTAAAGATTGCCTTCACTAATTTCTCTTCTGATTAGTGCGTTGAACGTCGTTGAACGTTCAACCTCCTCTTCGTAATTGGGATCGGACTGTTTTCTTTGAATCCATTGGTTAACTCTGCATTTCAGCTCTTCAGGCAAAGGGCGATCATCACCGGAAAGATGAGCGCAGTCATCAGGATCACCCCAAAATGGGAAATACTTGCGTGCGTGAGCTACTGCCTTGTCCATTGATTCCTGCATAGTTTCCTTCGCAGCTCCCATTTTGCCCAATTGATCCATGACGACAGCCATGCGGGAATTCTCATCATTTTTGAGCATGATGCGCCTTTCAAGGTCATTTAGATTCCACCAATTGCGGATATCTTCATCTGTGCCGCCTTCTCTCCGCACCTTGGCCAGCCAGGCTTTTATGTTTGGACCTGTGGCTTCCTTTTGAAGAAGCAAATCACCAAAGTTCTGAGGCAGATTGTCCATGTCTTCTTTTCTGGACTCTTCTTTTGCCAGGCTGAGCCAGGCGGAGAACAGCTCATTCGCCTGGGAGACAGACATTCCGCTTTGTATTAATGTAGGAACATAAACATCTTTGAGTTGCTGCTCGATTGATGGACCACTCGAAAAGCACTCCATGTTGAACTCCTTATCTTTAAGAAAGGCCTAGAGGAATCACGTGTTGATTTTCCGCTTGGTTCTTTGTCCCGCTTTTCTGCAAGATAGGCAAGCCTTTTTAGACCCCAGTCGTTCCGCCTACGAACGAAAGTCCCCAGAAAATGCCTGGCGAATCCACTCTTTGGGACGGTTGGGTCACAGAGAAAAAGTTCTCAACCGGCCAAGGCAAAACTGCCTCTCAAGAGGAAAACGTACTATACCTCTAACTTAACAAGTGGTACATAAACCGGGGGCAGGTCAGTCAAAGCAAGACCCGGTACGACGGCAGTGTGCCTGAAAACGCACAATCTGGAGCTGCCGACGTGATTGCTTCTTCGATGTTGGCAACAGAAGGATTATGGTCTATGACGATTATTCGTCATGATCGGGTTTTAAAGGGAATAATAGCGCTCTACTGTTCAATGTCGAAAGCGAGTCGGACTGAATTGGAAGAATCATGCAGAAGGGGAACGGCTAAGCCTGGAGCGTCGCATGACCGAAACTGATCTAAAGGGACGTGGTTCCGATTTTTCCATACTCCAGGGCGTGCTACCGATCAGAGGTTCGCAGTTGCCGACCGAAGTGGTGGCGGGCATTACGCTGGCTGCGCTAGCCATCCCCGAGGTCATGGGATACACAGAGATCGCCGGCACACCAGTAATCACCGGTCTGTATACCATTCTCATCCCCATGGGCCTGTATGCCCTGTTTGGATCGTCCCGGCATCTGGTGGTGGGGGCTGACTCTGCGACGGCGGCCATGTTGGCATCGGGTCTCGCCGGCCTCGCTGTCACTGGGTCCACCGAGTACCTGGCCTTGGCCGGCATGTCAGCAATTATGGCCGGAGTTCTGCTCATAGTTGCACGTGTCGTTGGTCTAGGATTATTGGCGGATTTCCTGTCGCGTACCGTACTCGTCGGCTTCTTCACCGGGGTTGGCATCCAGGTCGCCCTCGGTGAGTTTCCAAGGCTTCTAGGAATTCGGAGTGTCGGGAGCGACATCATCACACGGCTTGTGCACAGTGCCCAGCACATTGAACAGGCGAATAGCGTCCATTTCGCAGTCGGGATCGTTGTGCTTGTAATCGTCGTCGCTTTCAAGATGATCTCGAAGAAAGTCCCTGGAGCACTCATCGCGGTAATCGGTGCAATCGTCACAAGCCGGATACTGAACCTCGCGTCTTATGGAGTTTCCACTCTGGGGGTGGTCCCTGGTGGACTCCCAACGCTTGGCCTACCGAACGTGGATTGGTCCTGGAATCTCACGTGGGATCTCCTTCCACTGGCGTTCTCAATTTTTGTGGTGATCCTTACCCAAAGCGCTGCCACTTCCCAGGCATTTGCGGCCAGGTACAACGAGCGTTTCAGCGAGGATACGGATCTGGTCGGCCTCGGTATAGCCAATCTTGGTGCAGGGCTCTCCGGAACATTTGTCGTAAATGGGAGCCCGACTAAGACGGAGATGGTGGATAGCGCCGGAGGTCAGAGCCAGCTTGCACAAATTACTACGGTTGTTATTGTGCTTCTCATATTGCTGTTCCTTACGGGTCCACTGGAATACTTGCCGAAGGCCGCCCTGTCTGCCATCGTTCTCCTTATTGGTGTGAATCTAATTGATATCAAAGGAATGCGAAAGATCCATGCTCAGGCACCGGTCGAGTTTTGGGTAGCGCTGCTCACTGCCGCGGTGGTGGTCTTCGCCGGTGTGGAGCGGGGCATCGTATTCGCCATGGCCCTCTCCCTTATCGCACATACTCGCCACGGATATAGACCGAAAAATGGGGTAATTGTAAGGGCTCCACACGGCGGATGGCAGAGAGTACCGGTTTCCACACCTGCCCAGGCCGCCCCAGGACTCCTAATCTACCGTTTCACGCATGGCATGTACTATGCCAACGCCGGCTGGTTCCTCCAACAGGTCTCGGATTTGGTGCGGGGAGCGCAACCGCCTCTAAAATGGTTTGGCATCGATGTATCAGGAGTGGATGATGTTGACTTCACTGCCGCGGAAACTCTCCGTTCGACGTACACAATTTTGAAAGACCGTGGGATACAACTCGTGTTCGCAGGGGTTTCAGAAGAGGTGAAAGCAAAGCTGGATCGCTATGGACTCACCAATTTGTTGGGCGAAGACAACTTCTTTGCGACGGTTCAAGAACTCGCCAGCGGCTACGAGCAAAAGGCTGTTAAAGACAACAAGTAAGGTGTCTCATCCATGGGGTCGCTTGCAGTTCATGCAGGTCAGAATCGAACGCTGCCGTCCGAAATAGCATACCCTGAGGCCGCAAAAACTCAAATCCACGTTTCGATCTCCTAATATCAAAGGTTCCACTCCAACTCGAAATAGAAAATAATAACTAACATCTTTAAGTTGAATGAAATACACTAAGAAGTATATCGTTTAAATCAGCACGAAGCACCTGCAGTGAGCAAGTTGGAATGTCAAGCCGGTCAAAAAGCCAACAAAAGAGAACAGTTACTCCCGAAGATTCGGCATACCTTATGAGCACCGATCTCTTCGCGGCTGTTCCGCAGGAGACCAGAGAGGAAATATTGGCATGTCTGAATCCCGTGACCGTTAGAGCCGGCGACCGATTCATTCGCCAGGGGAGTGAAGGTGATTGTCTGTATATTATACAGAAAGGCTCGTGCTCCATTGTCGAGGAAAGGAGCGGAGAAAGCAGAGTGGTTGCTCGCCGTACATCAGGCGAACTTGTCGGTGAAATGGCAATGCTCACTGGTGAGACGAGGACGGCACATGTGGAGGCGGAGACTGATATGTCTCTGTGGCGCATAAGCCGGGTTGAATTTGATGCGCTGTGTCTCGCGTATCCGGCTATTCGGGAATTTGTTGCCGATCTGATGGCCAAACGTATTTCTCAGTCAAAATCTCCTCTCCACAAGACCGTCGGCAAGTTCCTCGTTACAGAACTGGACAAATCCAATAGGAAACTCTTGATGCTCATTGACCGATGCAGCGCCATGCAGTCTGAGTTGGTCCTGAATGAGCAACGGCTCAGGGCGCTTATCGCCAACGCCGAAGATTGCATCTTCATCAAAGATTTGGATCTGAAGTACACTCACGCCAACCCGGCGATGCTGGAATTGTTGGGGCGCTCGGAACAGGATGTTGTGGGTAAAATCGATATTGACTTTTTCCCACCCGAGGATGCTCGGTATTTCAATGACTTGGAGCTTAGAGTATTGGCGGGCCAGTCAGTGGAATCAGAGCACGTCATTCATATCGGTAATGAAGCACGCACTTACAAAATGTCTCGGTTTCCCATGCGGGACGATTCGGCCAGGATAATCGGTCTTTGCTGCATTGGACGAGAGATCAGGAATCATACTCTCGCCATTTTAATCTCCGATGATGCAACCGCCGCATATCAATCGCAAGTAACTAAGGCCATTTTCCCGCACCTTGCCCGCGTTGCTCCCAATGATTCCACCGTACTGCTTCTGGGAGAGAGCGGCAGCGGAAAAGATTACTGGGCTCAATGGATACATGAGCATTCGCGACGATCAAAAGGGCCTTTTCATAGTGTGAATTGCTCGGCACTAGCAACTCATATCGTAGAATCGGAGCTGTTCGGGCATGAGCCCGGAGCATTTACCGGTGCCAGTCGCAGGAAACGCGGACTACTGGAACTGTCTGAAGGCGGGACCCTGCTTCTCAACGAAATTGGGGAACTCCCTTTGACCTCTCAAGCCAAACTGCTCACATTCCTTGATACTCGAAAGATTACCCGGGTCGGAGGCGAAAAAGCAATTATGGTGGATAGTCGCATAATTGCGGCAACCAACCGGGATCTGGAAAAGGATGTTCAAACAGGGCAATTCAGAGCGGATCTGTATCATCGAATTAATGTGTTCACGATCAATATACCTCCGTTACGAGATCGCTTTGAAGATATTCCGAAACTCTGCATTCAATTGTTGAAAAAGATCGGGAATAGATTGGGTCGGGGTCAACTGCCTCTGATAGACAGAAAGAGTCTGGACCTCCTCTGTAGCTATGACTGGCCGGGAAATATCCGAGAGCTGATGAATGTTCTCGAACGTGCCTTGATCCTTTGTGATGGAGACAAGATTACGCCGTCCCACCTGAATATAGAGACTTCGACTGATGCTGCCCATCTCCACAGACTTGAAGGTGAGCTAAGTTACACACTTAACGTATCACCATCATCTTCGCTGACGGATCAAATCCAAACCGCAAAAAAAATATTAATAGCCGAAGCCTTAAAGCGGACCCATGGAAATGTCTCGGCTGCGGCTCGCGTTTTAGGTATATCCAGAGACGTTCTCAGACATCAGATCGAAATATTTGACCTGGACTATTAATACGTCAAAATCCCCAAGTTGGGTAGGATTCCCCATTTTCTAAGTATTTGGATTCTTTTGTTTCTAAGCACGCATTGGGGAAAATTCCCCATTAATCCGCCTGCCTGAATCTCCTCTTCTGCAAGCAACTCAAGTTCGCTTAGCCATTTTAGGTTTAATTTTAGCTAATTAACTTTCCGAAGGCTGCCATTTAAAGTTGGCACAGTTCATGATTAGGACAAAGCCGTAAAGCCACTTGTTCGGGGGACCACAGCCGCGCACGAGGTCTTTTCCCTAGAAGACCACTTATGAGAATTAGGAGCTAAACGCTAACGATTGGGTTGACACTGATTTGAGGGGGAAAGTCACATTGTAGTTCCATGTTGAGCGAACTGCCCTGAGGGGCACAACCACGAAAAGGGGGGATTAAAATGAACCGTACATTGAAGCTGTTGGTTGTTGCAGCACTTGCCCTGGTGCTTGTACCGCACTCTTATGCAAACGAATTGTTGCCGCCCGACGTCATTAGGATGATTGAGGTACCCGCCCTCCAACCGGATTCCTTGGCCCCCAAGGATAGCCCAAAGAACAGGGGCGCAGATAATCCCGCTGATATCAAAACATCCGGAAGACAGGGGGCGGGCCCGCTTGTGCAATGCTCATCGCTAGATGAATGGGTGCCACTCGACATAATTAGGACGTGGGTTATTCCCTTTGATCCTTGACACCTACGGGTTGGTGGGTACTACGGGACAACTCACCGTACAATGCCTGCGTGAGATCTCATCAGCCCATTGGGGCGATGACACGACAATTGAGGCCGAGACATTACGCAGGAACGATATTCGCAATTGTGGGGGTGTCCATGAGAATTCCAGCACAGACCAAGATTCAGATATTACGGCTGATTGAGGATGGGTCGAGCGTGCACCCGTCTGATTCAGAAGCGCTCCATCGGTGGGCGCAGGCCACATATGAGACATTACAGTTCAATAGTGTGCAGCAACAGCGGTTTGACGAATACTGTCGATCACGCTGGGTTTTCAGGTCATCGATGACGAGGCTGCATTGCGGAGTATCGATGCTCAAACAAGCACTCAATAAGGACGCTCCAGAAGATTAGATGCCGACTGGCACACGGGCATAACCGTCGTTCCTGACACGTCGCGGAGGTGAACTATTAGTCAGTAAGCGACATCCTAATAGTCCTCTGGACAGGGCTTTTGTGCCGGAGAAACAACCTGAGCTTTCCAGTTCTAAAATGGAGGTTTACAGGCCTGTTGATATGACTCCCGAAGAGTTTAGGCAAAAATTGTCAGACCATTTCAGTAGTAAAGCTCCATTTTTCCCTCCAGCATATTCTAGGGTAATCATTTCTAAGGGTCTAAATGCAGACTGGGTCAGGCCGAAAGCCACGATACTCGATTCCTCCCAATGAACAAATACAAACCACTCGACTTCCGTAACCCTTCAGTTACAGGCGGCCAAAGAAAGTCATTGCAAGCGGAGCGAAGCAATCTCTATTCTCATGCATGGCAGGAACAAATCCGGGATTGCTTCGTCGCTTTGCTCCTCGCAATGACAAGTTGGGGCCTGTCATGCGAGAGCGTAGACCGAGACCTGTCATTGCGAGCGGAGTGAAGCAATCTCGCCGCTTTGGGGACTGCTTTCCCGCGGAACGCGGGACAATGACAAATCCACGTCCCTCCTAACTGGGCGGATACTGACTTATCGGTTTTTCACATTTTTTTCACCCGCCTTTTCAGAACGGCTGAAAAACGCTAGGGCCTGGGCCCCTGGAATCGTCGAAGGGACCAGGACTAGGGCTAAACAAAAGTTAGGAAATCACAAGCAACATGATCCATCCAAGCCCAATGCCATCTTGTTCTTGCTGACCGTTCATGTGAAAATTCCTTTCGTGCGTATGATGCATTTCTTTTTTTCAATCCCTCAAGGATTTACCCACCCTTAAATATAGAAAGAGGGGAGAATATCGGGCGCACCTTCGCATTCCATGACGGCGTGACCATAGGCATTTCAGTGGATTGTTAAGGATTTTTCTTGTACCATGCTCACTGGTAGGGGGTATTGTCTTTTCCCCTGGTATTTCCCAAGATGTCCGCAACTTTTCTCTCACAGAGTAAGGTTCTACTGTCGAACTGCTCCTGCAAAAAGGAACCGACGTAAACGCAAAGGCTAACAGAGGCAATACAGCTTTGATGAGGGCTTCCAAGAAAGGCCACAGTCGGATCGTGGAAGCGCTCAAAGCACACGCAATGACGGAATAGACTTTCCACGATGATGCCGGCCACGCGGAGTAGATCCACAATGTAAACTGTAGTGGTCACCACCTGATAACCCTCACGTGTTTATCGATGATTTTTTGCTGGCTTTTACGGAGATCCACATGACAATTCAGGGGATTCCCATGATCGTAAAGCCATGGCTAGCCTTGATTTTGATTTTTGGGCTGCTGCCGTTGGTCTGCTCAGCGCAGGCCTCATTCCCTCTCGATGAAGCGCTCATGGGTGCCGCTCGGCGTGGCGATTTGCAGCGGGTCAAAACCCTTTTGGAGAGAGGTGCTGATGTCAAGGCGAAGGACGAAAAAGGCACAACCGCTCTCATGGCGAGTGCAGAGGAAGGTCACTTGGAAACAATGAATCTTCTTCTGGACAGAGACACTGATCCAAATGCGAAAGACAACGAGGGATGGACTGCCTTATGAGGCGCTTCTTGGGGTGGGTACTTCGAAGTGGTGAAGGCGCTTCTGAACAAGGGCGCTGATGTCAATGCAAGAGCCCATGGTGGCAATACAGCACTCATCGGGGCTGCCCAGAAAGAGCATGTGGACGAGGCAGCAGTGCTTCTATCGCCAGGGGCTTATGTCAATGCACAGGACGAACGAGGTTGGACCGACCTTATGTGGGCTGTAGTAAAGGGTCCCGTGGAGATGGTTAGCTTGCTCTTGAAAGAGGGCGCTGACGTCAATGCAAAGAACAGGCTCGGCCAGACCGCACTGGGGTGGGCTCTTAATAAGGGTCGCAACGAAGAGGCCGAACTGCTCCTCGACAAAGGAGCCGATGTCAATGTAAGAGACAACCAGGGCGAAACGACTTTAATGTTGGCCGCCAAAACAGGTCTTTTGGCAGCCGCGAAACGGCACGTGGAGAAAGGTGCCGACGTCAACGCAAGGGATGATTGCGGTCTCACGCCATTAATGTGGGGTGCTGATAAGGGTCACGTGCAAGTGGCAAGCCTGCTTATTGAGAAAAGGGCTGACGTCAACGCGAAAGACGACAAGGACCGCAGGGCACTAATGTGGGCAGCTACAAAAGGTCACCAAAACATGGCAAGACTGCTATTGGAGAAGGGCGCCGATGTGAACGTACGGGACAAGATGGGATTCACGGCTCTGAAACGCGCACGTTCACACGGGCATAAGGGGATTATAGCACTCCTCAAACTCCACGGAGCGAAGGAATGAAGCATCAAGAGATCCAGAGGAGATTTCCCCAACGAGTCGGCAATCGGAAGGGCAGCCGCCCCCACACAACCACGGAACGCTATTCTTCGGGACTCGCAAATCGGCACACTCTCATTCGGTCTCTCTTTCGGTCTTGCCTTAAAAAACGATCGTTCCGCTCGTCCGATCCGTAAAACAAGTTCAAGGCACAATGCGGCCTTTGCAATCCTATCCTTGCATCTCAAGACCTGCTCGGATTAATGGGGGCGTTTCGCCCGAAGTCTGTATCAAAAAATGCTCAAGGACGGGATGCCATATGGGACAGCACTTTGATAGGCACATCCCGTCTCGCTTTTGATTAGGTCAATCCCTCAAGGATTTGCGCATTAACCAATAAACTTATTTTTGTGATTATGAGGGGATATGATTACGGTGGGGGTTGCGTGTCCACAATGTTGGAAATACGCACATACATTTCCCGTCTCCACTCCAGTAAAGTAGCTGAGAGAGGACCGACACGCATGAGCCAGCACACTGGACTCGGCACCTCCTTCTCCTGTCTGGCCGAAACTATAGATCTGTTTCTTGACAGAAGTGGTTAAGCCCCAGCAGTTAGATGTACGCCTTATAATCAGCGGGCCATCTTCAGCGCCAATGTCTTGATAGTAATCAATTCGGACTTGGATTATTGCCCAGTGAAGGCTCCACCGCCTTACAGGCGGAGGAGCCTTCACTTAGTGAGGAGAGAACCCCATGAACCCCGAACAAATGTCTCACTAATTCTCACGGCCCCCTTTGATCCGGTAATGCTTGATTTTCGCATGAATGGTCGTGTAGTCCATTTGGAGTAGGCGGGCCGCTTTGGCTTTGTTTCCGCCCGTGCGACGGAGCGCTTCCGTCAAAGCATGCTTCTCCAGTTCAATTGTACTCCTGCGTACCATTTCTTTAAGGGGCAGGCTCTCGATCAGGGAGTCAGAGTCTCTTGCCGCCGGACCCGCGTCGCCGTTGGAACAGTCATCCAGCCCCAGATGATCCAGCGCTATCCAATCTTCAGCCAGCAGAACTCCTCTTCGAATGGCTGACCTGAGCTGACGGACATTTCCTGGCCAAGTGTAATCCAGCAGAGCCTCCACGGCAGACTCGGAAAACCCCCTAACCGTCTTGCTGAGTTCAGTATTAGTTGTTTGTAATATATTATTGGCGATGTGGAGGATGTCCTCCTTGCGCTCCCTTAACGGCGGAATTCCTATAGTAAACTCGCTTAAGCGATAAAATAGATCTCGGGAAAACGAGCCTTCACACACCGCGGCATTCAAATCTTCGTTAGTTGCCACGATCAGACGAACATCGACAGTAACCGCCTTTCTACCGCCAATAGGGAAGAAGCTCTTCTCCTGAATTGAACGCAAGAGTTTGACCTGAGACTTCATCGGCATATTTGATATCTCGTCCAGAAATAGCGTACCTCTCTGGGCTATCTCGAACTTCCCTGGTTTAGGCGTGCCGGCTCCGGTGAAGGCACCTTTTTCATAGCCGAACAACTCGCTCTCAAACAGCGTCTCAGCAATGGCTCCACAGTCTACAGGCACTATCGGCGCTTCTGATCTCAAGCTTGCCTTATGAATTGTGCCAGCGATCAGTTCCTTTCCTGTTCCGGTTTCTCCTTGAATGATTACAGCGAAGTTCGATGGAGCAACCAGCGCAACTTCAGAGATAATTCTCAGGACAGCCACACTGGGTCCCATCATTTGCTGAAGCTTGGAAATGGCTTCGTTCTGGGTAGGGTCGCAAATGACCCGCTTTCCGAGACCGGGCCCCCTGTCTTGAAGAGCTTGTTTGATTTTGGCAACCAGCTGTCCGCCGTCCAGAGGTTTGGCCAGGTAATCGTAGGCCCCGTGTTTGACAGCCTCCACAGCCCCGTCGATGCCACCCCAACCTGTAATCATGATGACGGGGAGATTGGAATCAAGCTGTTTGGCCCGTCTGAGGAGATCCATACCGTCCATACCCGCCATCCTGACGTCCGATACCACAATGTCCGGCATGCCTCGGCGAATCATTTCAAGTGCCGTGTAGCCGTCGTGGGCCAGAATGGGCAGGAAACCAGCCCTTTCGAGCAGACGGAAGAGAAGCTCGCAAATATCCTGCTCGTCATCCACAATGAGGATGCGAGCAAGCTGAGCAACCATGAAATTCGCCTCCTCAATCCTTTGCCAAGAACTCGGACAACTCATCGAGAACACCCTGAATCTCTTTTTCCAGCCCTTCCAGCGCCTCTTGAGCGAGGGGCATTTCTCCTCCACGGCCAATTTTCTCAAGTCGCAGGGCCGCTTGAAAGGCATCCTCAGCAGCAAAATTACCCACCGAACCCTTGAGCGTGTGAGCAGTTCTCGCCAATGTCTCAGGGTCTGCGAGCCGAACCGCCTCTCGTATCTCATCCAAAAGTCTCGGGCAGTCGTCGCTGAAGAGTGTTGCGAGTTCCCCAAGAAGCTCCATGTCGCCTCCAACCCGGTCAAGTAAAGCTGCTTTGTCCAGCCTATGCCTGTCATCGCCCGAAGTAGGAACAGGTGTCTGCCCGACAGAAGGGCCTTTGACGAAACTCTCTATGGTTTCGAACAGTTCTTTCGAGTTTATGGGCTTGGACACGTATCCGTCCATACCGGCATCAAGACAGCGCTCTTTGTCTCCTTTCATCGCATGGGCTGTCATGGCCACTATCGGGATGTGAGTACCTGTTTTCTTCTCGGTTTCCCTGATCAGGCCAGTAGTTTCCAGGCCATTCATTTCAGGCATTTCCACGTCCATCAAGATCAGGTCGAAAGTCTCCTTCCGGAAAGCTTCCAGTGCCTCTTTTCCGTTGCCTGCAACACGAGTGTTGTATCCTCTCTTTTCGAGCAACTTCACAGCCAGTTTCTGGTTAACCGCGTTATCTTCGGCGAGGAGTATGTTCAACGTTCGTTCACTTTCCCTTATCGTGTGTCGAGTCACCAATGACGCACCAGGCTCGCCTTCGGCAGGGACCTTCAATACCCTTCTAATGGCAAAAAGAAGTTCCGATTGCTTAACCGGCTTGTGCAAGTATCCGGCGATGCCCACTTCTTCGCAACGGGCTGCGTCACCACGTTGGCCGCCTGATGTGAGCATTATCATTGATGTTGTCGGCGCCAGATTCGGGGTCTTCTTGACACGTTCGGCCAGTTCAAAACCGTCCATTTCCGGCATCATGCAATCGATCAGGGCCATATCGAAAGGCGTGCCCTCGGTTTCAGCCTTTACCAAAGCATCCAATGCCTCTCGTCCGCTCTCGGCAACGGTTGGCTTCATCCCCCAAGTGAAAAGCGTTTCTTGCATGATTCTCCTGTTAGTGGCATTGTCGTCAACCACCAGTACAGCCAAGTCTTTCAAGTCCTTCATTTGCGCTATTACGGGTCTCTTTGAAGGACCTGTTTCAGGATTGAAAACAATATTGAAATGGAAAGTACTCCCCCTGCCAGGTTCGCTTTCAAGCCAGATCCTCCCGCCCATCATTTGAACGAGCTGCTTGGATATCGCCAAACCAAGCCCAGTGCCTCCATATTTTCTCGTTGTGGATCCATCGGCCTGTTCAAAAGCCTTAAAGATTTTGTCTTGTTTTTCAACAGGAATCCCAATGCCGGTATCCGTGACTGCAAAATGCAAGAAAAGTTCCTTGTCGGTTTCCATCTGTTTCTCGACTGTGACAACAACCTCACCGCTTTCCGTGAACTTGATCGAGTTGCCCACCATATTCACCAGAACCTGACGCAGCCGCCCTGGATCACCAACCACCTGTTCCGGAACATCTTTGAGTATGTCATAGGCCAGCTCAAGGCCTTTTGCGTGCGCCTGTATAGCAAGTGTGTTCATGGTATCAGCAATGCAATCGCGAATGTCAAAGTCAGTATGGAATAATTCCAGCTTGTTCGCTTCAATTTTGGAAAAATCCAGTATGTCGTTTATCAACCCCAAGAGGGAGTCTGCTGATACTCTCACCCATTCCAGATAATCACGCGGCTCCGGCGCGAGTTCAGAGCCGAGGGCAAGTTCTGTCATGCCAATGATGCCATTCATTGGAGTGCGAATCTCATGGCTCATTCTGGCAAGGAACTCGCTCTTAGTTCGACTTGCCTCCTCCGCGGCTCTGCGAGCTTCTATGAGTTCACTGACATCCACAAAGGATTCTATTCCGCTTGCGACTCTTCCTTCAGAATCCAACACGCGGGATGCGTTCTTTAAGACGGTTATGGTTTGTCCGTCTTTGGCTTTTATCGTGGCCTGGCGTCGAGAGATTTTGTCGCCGTTCCGGGACTCAAAAAGGCCGCAACCCTCAGTACAGGGCTCTTGGCAGAAGACCGAACAGTGTTTTCCAACCACCTCTTCTCTCGCGAAACCGGTCGTCAAGCAAAACTCCTCGTTTACATCAGTAACAGTACGATTCGGGCTGACCGTAAAGATTCCCGTGGCCGCAGTTGACAGCAACTGGTCCTTGAACTCGTTGGCACGAGCTAATTGCTCCTCAGCCAATTTTCGCTCGGTGATGTCAGCCGCTCAAACGAGCACGGCGGGCTTGCCAGCCCATGAAATTGCAGCAGAATCGATTTCAATCCACTTTGTTTTTCCGTCCGGGGTCAATATTCTGTGTGCATAGCGGCTCGGGAGTTTTTCTCCTCTCGCTCGTCGCGCTGCACGGTCCCGGACCATTGCCCTGTCATCCGGGTGGAGGAATTCCGTGAAGGGCCTAGAGAGCAATTCCTCCTCACTGCGCTCGTAGATTTCTACCAGGGCGGAATTTACAAACTTGAAGATTCCATCCTGAACAACATGAATTCCTTCGTGGGCGGTCTGAACTAGAACACGATACTTTTCTTCCGATTCTCTGAGGACCTCCTCGGCCCGTTTCCGTTCGGTTATATCGGAAATCGTAGTGATTGTGCCCTTCTTTGGGTCGGAAGGATCCGGAGCACTTATCCTCAATTGGCCCCAGAAGATCGATCCGTCTTTTCGACGAAATTTGGCCTCAGTTTCGGCCACTTTCCCGTCTTTAAGGCGCTCGTACAAGAATTTTTGAACTCGTTTATATTCGTCTTCCGATTCATAATGCTCTCTGACACCCGCTTTCAGGTAATCCGTTTCATCTCTATGTCCGAAAATGTCGGCCATTCTTTGGTTTGTCCATATAAGCTTTCCTTGTTCAACGTACGCTATCCCCAAGGGGGCAGCCAACAAAATGCCTTTCAACAATCGCTCGCTCGATTGCAGAGCATCTTGATGCTCCAGGACCTGTTGGGTCCTCTCGATCACTCTGGTTTCCAAGCTCCGCGCATTTTCTTCATTGATGATTCTTAGGCGCCGGCGCTCCAACGAGTTCGCCACATTCGCCAGAAACTCGTGGCGCTTGAACGGCTTGGTCATCTAGCCGAACGCTCCTAGCTCCACGACCTTTGTTGCCGTATCGCGGTCATCGAAACCGGTTCCCACCAGAACGGCCACGTAGGAGTATTTTCCCCTGATAATCTCGAGAAGTTCGATTCCGGTCATGTCGGGCATCATCACATCACTGAAGACCAAGTGAAATGTTTGGCTCTCCAGCAACCCTATTGCTTCCTTTCCGCTGGACGCGGAGGCGCATTCATATCCCTCTGAACCAAGCCAGCGGGACAACATTTCGCAGATATCTTGTTCATCATCCACAATGAGAATCTTGCCTGTCTTCGGTTGCATCCTGAATCCTCCGCCGTTGTCAAATATTCAGAGAATCGGTCATCAGCATCTCATGAAAGCACTCTTTGGGAACTTTGAATCAATATTCCCAACGAAACTTGATCTATCACACTGGCGAGGCAGGGCTACCAACTCGGGATCGCCACCATGCCGGTTCCTATGCATTATTGTGTTCGTCCAGAAGGGCAGCATGGTTTCCCCTTGCGAAAAGTTATGTCACGATGACAACCAATCAGGTATTCGCCTCACCGATCGCAGGACTTGTGGCATTACTTTGTAGCATCGTAGCTAACGGCATCTCGGACAGTATTGACGGCTCAACTGATTCAGAGCGTTCTACTCGATTCCGACCTCGATTCTTGGCACGATAGAGCGCCTCGTCCGCGGCTCGGATGATGGATTCCACGGTCCACTCAATTCCACGTTCCACGCTTGCCACACCTAGGCTGATCGTGACATGAAAGACACCCTCCGGACCGCTTATTGGGTTGTCGCAAATGGCCAATCGCAGTCTCTCCGCCATCCGCTCGGCCTCGCCTATGTGGCATCCTGGGAGACAAACCATGAACTCCTCTCCACCATAGCGGCCAACAGAGTCATAAGGGCGTACCGAGCTCGAGATCCTGTGCGCGACCTCACGGAGCACCGCGTCCCCGGCAAGGTGGCCGTATTGGTCATTAACACGTTTGAAATAGTCAATGTCCGCGATGATTACACTGAAGCTTATGCCTTCACGACTAGACCGACTTATTTCTTTATCGACGATATCCATGATCGCCGCTCTGTTCAAAAGCTGAGTCAGAGGATCGTGAGATGCCTCGAACCGTGAAGCGTCGAGTGCGGAAAGCAGGTCTTCCTGTAGTTGCACAATCCGTGCGCCAGCTCGGAGCCTCACGTGTAGCTCATTGGGATCGAAGGGTTTTGTAAGGTAATCATCAGCCCCCGACTCCAGGCCCTCCACCACATCTTCCTTGGTGCTCCTTCCCGTCAGGAGGATGATGTATACATAGGGGTGTCTTCCCAGTCTTCTTACTTGGTGACAAACCTCTACTCCGTCCATTCCCGGCATTACCCAGTCCAGGAGGACAAGATTAGGAGCGTTTTCCTGCTGAAGAATCTGCCATGCTTGGGTTCCGTCCGAGCATAGTATTACCTCGTATCCGAACTTTATTAGGCTTGCCTGGAGAAGCTTTCGCGTAATGGCATCATCATCTACTACAAGGACTCTCATGGTTCCTCTCTCCTCTCTGGATGCTCCGGCCTGCTCGGTCAACCGTGTTCCGACCTTAAGTGAGCAAAGAATGTGCCAAAGAAGAGCAGCAACAAGCGTCATCGATAAGTTACCGAATTGTAGCACTAATTTAGTGGCTTAGAGAGGAGAACGGCGGCTGGGCTCGTTGATCCACAGCCGAAACCATGGTGTCCGTCTCATAGTTCTATTGGAGCGTTGCAATATTCAAGGAAGTTCGTCGACACACAGTGGTCTCGAGACCATTGTGTAGCCCTAGCACTCTTGTTAATGCTGTTTATTGATACTTGACTTTTCAGTGGCATTAAGACAAGTGGAGTACCGGACCGCAGTCTTCATGCAAGCCATGGGATCAAACGATTTTTGTCAAAGGTCACAAAGCCTCACGATACAGGCTTTCCTGTTAAGGCCATCCGGTCACATCTTGATGACACCAGGATGCAGGGCTTCATCTGAAGGTCTATCAGCTTTCGTCGAGCACCTTACGAACATCGCGGAGGAACTCTTTGACCCGAAACGGCTTGTTGACGAAGCCCTTTGCGCCCATTTGAATGGTCTCTCTTATTGACGCATCCGCCGAAAACCCGCTGGCTATAAGGATCTTCACCTTCGGATCAATTTTCAGGAGTTCCTTGAGACATTCCGTGCCGCCCATTTCGGGCATAATCAGGTCGAGAACCACCAGGGATATCTGTGAACGTTCCTTCTTGAAGAGATCGAGGCCCTCTCTGCCGTTGACCGCCTGGAGCACCGTGAATCCGTGTTTGGTGAGAATCCGAGCGCCTAGCTCCCTGACGAACTCTTCATCGTCCACCAGCAGCACTGTCTCGGTTCCAAAGGCGGGCATTATGCCAATGTCTTCAACCTCAGGTTCCACTTCGGCCGGTATGGCTGGGAGATAGACACTGAAGGTGGTTCCTATGCCGACCTCACTGTAGACAGTAATGTGACCGTTGTGCTGTTTGATGATTCCGAACACCATCGCGAGGCCAAGCCCCGTGCCCCGTCCCATCTCCTTGGTGGTGAAAAAGGGCTCAAATATGCGTTCGGCGGTTTCCTTGTCCATCCCCTGGCCGGTGTCCGAGATTTCCAGCAGAACGTAATTACGGGGATTGGCCTCAAGATGAAGCCTGCAATAATCTTCGTCGAGCGTAACGATGTCCGTCCTTAAGGTGAGTTTGCCTTTATCCGGCATGGCGTCACGTGCATTCACAGCCAAATTCATAATTACCTGTTCCACTTGGGACGGGTCTGCATTGATCTGCGGAAGATCGGCCGACAACTCAAGCTTAACATCGATCATCTTGGGAATGGTACGCCGCAGCAGCTTCTCAACCTGCACTATCCGCTTGTTGAGATTCATGGGGACAGGTTTTGGCTCCGACTTTCTGCTGAACATGAGCAGCCGCTGCACAAGCTCGGCTCCGCTCCTTGCCGCATGGAATATCTTTTGGAGGTCTGCATACTCCGGGTGCTTTCGGTCTTTTTCGGCGAGCAGCAACTCCGAAAAACCCATGACTACCGTCAAGAGGTTATTGAAGTCATGGGCAATCCCTCCCGAAAGAGTCCCGATGGCTTCCATTTTCTGGGATTGAAGAAGCTGCCTTTGAAGATTCTTCTGCTCTGTAATGTCCCGGATGAATCCCCGAGAACCAAGGATGTTTCCGTCCTTGTCCCGTTCAACCCGACTGGAAATAAGACAGTCTATCTGCCGCCCATCTTTTCCGACCAGTCTGAGCGGATAGTCTCTGACAAATCCCTTGGCTGCCAATGCCTCAAGGTAAGGTGGGCGATCTGCCGGGTCCGCGTAGGCTCGGAGGACACTGTGACCTAGTCTCTCCTCTTTCTTACCACCCACTAGATCAAAATATGCTTGATTCGCGCCAAGGAGCGTGCCGTCTGCTGCCACTATGAAGAGAGCATCTATCGAATCCGCAAATAGAGTACGGTATTTCTCCTCGTTTTCACGAAGCGCCTCCTCCGCCCGCTTGCGTTTGGTAATTTCCCAGGCAACATCTGCAAGGTAGGAGACGACTTTAACGTCATTTTCAGTGTAATCCGAAGGCTTGTTCCCAATACCGAGGATACCTACGATCCTTCCTGATCTCATAATAGGCACAACCAGTTCTCGGATGACAATGGCATGTCCTTCCGGCATTCCTTTGCGGTGAGGGAGTGTCGCGTAATCATTGTGGATCATGGGACGTCTTTCCCTTACGGCATCAACCCACACTCCCGCCTGATCGACCGGGTAGTGCCGCCCTTTCCCTTCTGCTTGGCAGAATTCATTAACCGTCCGGGTTGACCAAGCCTGGAGAGAAATGGTTTTTTCATCCTCACTGATAAAGTGGTAGAAGCCAATGGGACTGTCGGTTAATGAACCGACCACATCCAGTGTTTTCTGAAGCAGTTCTTCAAGAGAATGTGATGCAGCGAATTCCAGTAATTCTAAACGTATGCGGATAAGTTCCTCCGAGATCTTGCGCTCGGTGATGTCGGTGTGTGTACCTAGCATTCTTAAAGGTTCTCCATTCGCGTCACGAGCCATCACTTTCCCCCGAGAAAGAATCCACACCGTGCCACCTGATTTGTGGAACATGCGAAACTCAACTTCGTAATTCCCTCTTGTGCCGTTGAGATACTCGTTCAAAGTTTGGATTACCGCCTTAAGGTCTTCCGGATGTACGAGGTTCTGCCATTCTTGGAATCGCCCGCTGAACTCTTCATCCCCATACCCGAGCATAGAAAAGAAGCCTGGACTGCGAAATACGTGATCCGTCTTCAAGTCCCAGTCCCAAACTCCGTCATTGGCAGCCTCCATCGCCGACCTAAACCGCTCTTCGCTGTCCCTCAAGGCTTCTTCAGCCTTCTTCCGGTCGGTGATGTCCAGGATCACGCCGATCAATCCTGCCACGGCTCCTGAAGAGTCTGCGAAGGTAGCTTTGTGAAATATCACATCGTGCGTTGTGCCATCACTGCTTTTCACCGAAGTTTCATAAATCTGTGGGATGGGGTTTTTGAATAGAGCTTCGTCCTGAGTTCTGTAAACATCCGCGAGTTCTATAGGAGCTACCTCATGCACTGATTTTCCAATGACGTTTTCTTTAGGCAGTCCCAGTAACTCTGCGAAAGCCTTGTTACAGCCGAGGTAAATATGATTGGTGTCCTTGAAAAAGACGGGAGCGGGTATTGCCTCAAGCAAGGACTCCATGAGTGAGACTTGCTTCTGAAGTTCTTCCTCAGCCCGTTTGCGTTCAGTGATGTCATGCATTACTCCCACCGCTCCGAGCTTTGTGCCTGTTTCATCGAAGAATGTTGCACAGTTCGCTAGGATATGGCGCACAGGTTGACCTTTGGCTCGAATCACCATCCCTCCGTCGCGCAGCACCTCACCCCGGAATGCCCGAGCGAGAGGGACTGTAGCCTCGGTCATCGGAGTGATGCCGTCCGCACAATAAAGATCGTAGTAATCCGCCCACTTCTCGGCCGGGACTGCCCTGGCATCAAGGCCGTGCCACTCGCGGGCTGTTCTGTTGAACAGCGCAAGTTTGAAGTCTGCGTCGCACGCCACCACGCCATCGACCATGTTCTCAAGCAATGCGCCTGTGAAGATCTGCTCTCGGCGCAGCGCCTTCTCCGCCTTCTTGCGGTCGGTAACGTCGAAGGCGTAGTGCATGTAAAGATCAGGCCCTACCGGTATCCAGTGAGCATCCCAGACGATGCCCAATCCCTCGACCTCCAAGTGCCGCGCTTCTCCGGTAGCCCATGCCTCGGGGGCCAGACACCACGGACATGGGTTCTCACGCTGTCCCCAGGTGGAAAAACATCGGGCGCCGGGAACAGCGCCGACCTCGACCGCTGCTGCATTCGAAGCGACTATCTGCCTGGTCTGGGGGTGCAAGAGGAGTGCTACACACGGGAAAGCATCCAGAAGGACTTGATTGAGGTGTGTCTGTTCCCTCAATTCCTCCTCGGCCTTCTTGTGTTCGGTCACGTCCCGGATGATGCAGGTGGTCACCCGTCCGGTTGGCAGTTCTCTCGCTGAAACCGAAACCTCCACAGGGAAGACGCTGCTGTCTCGCCGTTTCCCTTCTATCTCAATGGACCTTGCGGACAGCGACTTCTTGGGCTGGGCCACGACCGCTTCAAACTCCGCTTTGAAGACAGAGCCATGCTGTTCGGGTATTAGAAGATCAAAAAAAAGCCATCCAATGGCATCTCCCTTGGCATGGCCAAACATCACCTCAGCCGCGGAATTCCAGCCGATGATCCTGCCCTCTTGGTCGAACGAAATGATAGCGTCACGTGCTGATTCCACCAGATCCCTGTAACTGGCTTCCGCATCTGCGAGAAAGTTGGCGATGATTCTCTCAATGGGCAGACCCTTGGATCTCGCACTCCTCCAGGCTGTTACAATAGCAACCAACGAGAAAACCCCGCCAAGATACTGAGCAGACCTTCCCAACCACCCTATGGGGCTTCCAACAGCAGTTTGCAGGAAAATAGCGCACAATCCTATCGCTATCAGAGCCAGTCCAAAAGAATACCAGTAGAGGAAATCCGATTCCCACTGCGCATACATGTGCATGAAAAATGCTGAGGAGAGAATAAAAAGGATGACAGCAGTGGCCAGTACTACCTGGCTCAAGATGGTGGGGCCAACGCCTTGAATGAAAAATGAGGGGACTAGACCCTTCACGGTCACAAAGACGAAAATGACTACGAGTATGCCAACGCATCCATAAGCCGTAGCTACCTTCTGCTTCCCTGTTCCCCACTGATCCGGCGACTTTCGCTCGACAAGGTTCAAGATTGATCCCATCGCGAGAAAAAATCCGCCGACAAGGGCTCCCGTATTGTGTATGGTGACAGTGAGGTTAGGCCCACCAGTCATTTCTACGAGCCCGCCGGCCGGTATGGTACAGAGCCCGAAGGTGAGCATGCCACAGCCCGTCAAGAAAATGCTGGAAGAGCCGGTCATCAAGTAAACTCTGGCAGCGATGTAGGCTACAGCCACGGGGACGATTCCGAGGAAAAGGGTGTTCAGTACAAGAAGCAGCAGAGGGGGTTCGAATACCGCCTTAATTTCCAGAGTATCCAGTACGCCAATCACGACCACATATGCGGGAACCAACAACAAGGCGAGCAGCTTTGAAATGCCCATTTTTCGTACCTCTTGGTTTCGCGTGGGTGGGTAGCCATGCCTTCCTGTTAAGGCTGGTCACCAGTGTTGAGCCGTGGGGCTTTGGAGTCACCGCCCTAAACCGGACTAACGCAACGCTCTAACCATCTTAAGGGTTTGTCAGCAGGTGACCGGTCTCCCGGTAGGTCCTCCTAAGCCCAAAACCTCTCTCATCGCTTGCACCATCTGCCGCACCTCATAAGGTTTGTTCACAAAGCCTCTCACCAATGCCCTGAGGAGTAAGCTTTCTCGTGCGTCCAAGGAATGCCCCGTTGAAACAATCACTTTGACGTCCGGGTTGATCTTGAGCAGTTCCTCAAGGCATTGCTTGCCTTCCATTTGCGGCATGATTAGATCAAGGACGACGAGAGCAATGTTCGACTGCTCTCTCGCGTAAATGTCCAGGGCCTCCTTACCGTTTGCAGCGGTGATGACCGTATAGCCCGCGCGCTCAAGAATCCTTTTACCCAGGTCTCTGACGTACTCTTCGTCGTCAACCAAGAGTATCTTTCCCGTGCCTGTGACAGTTTCTGCTACTGGGTCAAGCTTCCGAACCGCCAGCGGCTCTTCAATGACCGGAAAGTAGACCTTGAATGTAGTACCCCGGCCGGGTTCACTCTCGCAGTTGATCCAACCACCATGCTGTTCCACGATACCCTTGGCCACGGACAACCCAAGGCCGGTTCCCTTCTTGAAATCCCATCCCTTGGTGGTGAAGAAGGGATCGAAGACACGATCCATCGTTTCCCTAATCATCCCGGTGCCTGTATCAGACACTTCAACGAGCACGTACCGTCCGGGTGTGGCTCCTACATGGAGCCTGCAATAGTCCTCATCCACGGTTGTGTTTCTCGTTTCAATCCTCAGGCGACCGCCATCAGGCATCGCGTCCCTGGCATTAACACACAGGTTCATGAGAAGTTGATCCATTTGTCCGGCATCCGCATTGACCATGCCAAGATCATCCGGCAAGTTTGTCTCGATCTCGATGGTCTTGGGGAAGGTTCTATTCATGAGTTTCTTAGTCTCATCAATCCGGTGGTTCAAATCCATATGCTCAGGCTTGGTTGCGGCCTGCTTGGTGAAGGAAAGGAGTCTCTGAACCATATCGGCTCCTTTGAGGCCGGTTGCGAGTATCTTCTTTAAGTCCTCGTAGATCGGATCATCCTCCGTCTTGTCCATGAGGATCATTTCCGTATAGCCGTTCATGATGGTGAGGAGGTTGTTGAAGTCATGGGCAATGCCCCCTGTCAGGGTTCCAATGGCTTCCATTTTTTGGGCCTGCAGAAGCTGGCGCCTCAACCTTTCTCGCTCCTCTTCCGCCTTCTTGCGGTCGGTGAGGTCCTCAATCATCGCCAAGAAGTAGATTGGTTCTCCTTGTTCATCACGAATGAGAGTACCCGTAAGACCAATCCACAGAGTTTCACCATTCTTTTTTATGTAGCGCTTTACCATCTTGTGCTCAGGAATTTGGCCAAACAACAATTTATTGGACTGCTCAATATCCGCCTCGATGTCGTCCGGATGGGTGATGTCAACGAAGGTGAGTTTCGTGAGTTCCTGCTCGGTATATCCTACCATTTCACACAGTTTCGCATTGACAGAGACCCATCGATAATCCAGGTCAAGTATCGCTACGCCAAGTGGACCTTGTTCAAATATTTTCCGAAAGCGTTCCTCACTCTCCCTTAGTGCCTTCTCCGCCCGCTTGCGTTCATTGATGTTCACTACCGTGGAACGGCTTTCAACAATCTTTCCGTCAGCATCCCGGAGCGCATTCACCGAGAGACTGATCCATATCGGCGACCCGCTCGCTTTTTGCATTTGAAGTTCTTCATTGGTTACCTGTTCCCCAGACATGAACTTCTGAAAGACCTTTGCCGCCTTCTCTTTACCTTCCTGACCATCCACATAGAGGTCAAAAACCCGTTTGCCTTCCAACATTTCTCTGGGATAAGCGAGCAATTCCTCGGCACCTTTATTACACTTCCTGATGAGCCCATCGGTACCCACGGAAAAATATGCGTTTGGAGCATTGTCATACAAGTCCCAAAGACGGGCCTCTGAATTGCGGAGATTTTCTTCTGTCCGCTTGCGCTCTGTGATGTCCGACAAGACCGTTCTACACCGGTTGAAGTGCCCGTTTTCGTCTTGTACTGCCACGGACTCCAGTTGAACATAGAATTCAGTACCGTCTTTTCGTGCCAGCTTGATTTCGCATGTCTGCTTGGATTGAGTCTCAAAGACCTGCTTAAGATACAAGTAGAAAGGATCCCCGAACTCTTGGGAGACAAAGCGAGAAAAGGGCTTCTTGATAAAGCTCTGTCTCGCTACACCGAGGAGTCGGACCGCGGTTAGATTGCCTTCCAGAATAAGTCCTTTCCCATTCAACGTGACATAGCCAACGGGAGCAAAGTCATATAACTCTGAAAAGTTGTCCCGTGACGCTTCTAGTGCGAGTTGCGTCTGACGCAGTTCTTCGTTCTGCATTTCCAGTTCGATCTGGTGGACCTGCAACTCGTGAACGAGCTTTTGCACGTCCTCGGGAGACAGCGCTGATATGTCCGAAGCATCTCCAGCCTTCTCAACCAAAGCAGACTCTGCACGCCGTCGAAGCTCCGAGATCTTGTTCTCAGAATCTGTGACTGTTGTCATGATACGCCCCAGTCCGCGGCATCCTCTATGGCCAGGAGAACCGCAAGCCACTTCGTAGGCGAGATTTTTGAGAGTTTGGGCGAAGCCCCTGGAGGGAGAGGCCCGCCTTCACAGATAAGGATACTTGCCGCCGCACTGTTATCATATTGGTCTGGCACGGATTCTTCCTCCGGCCTTGAAGGTGCTGTGGGAAAAAGGGCCTACCGGGCAAGAGCGCAATTTCCCATAATAATGGTAACCAGATCTCAGGGTGTATTCAAATCAGCACATTTCTCATCGGCACAAAGGAAACTGTGGTTTTTGGCGCCCGGGCGAGCACAAACCCGCTATTCGCAATAGTAAGACGCTCTCTCATCAGCCAATGATATTGGTTGGTTGTCGATGCGATTATTTTATCCTTGAGTTCTAGGCACACCGGATTTGATCCAATTGATTCTTGTCTCAGGTCACGAACTCTCATGTTACAGGCTTTCCCATTCAGGCTATTCTGTAAAACGTTGATATTGGCCTGTCAGCCCTCGTCCAAGACCCGACGAACGTCGCGGAGGATCTCTTTGACCCGAAACGGCTTGTTGACGAAGCCCTTTGCGCCAATTTGAATGGTCTCTTTCACTGACGCATCCGCCGAAAACCCGCTGGCTATAAGGATCTTCATCTTCGGATCAATTTTCAGGAGTTCCTTGAGACATTCCGGGCCGCCCATTTCGGGCATGATCAGGTCGAGAACCACCAGGGATATCTGTGAACGTTCCTTCTTGAAGAGATCGAGGCCCTCTCTGCCGTTGACCGCCTGGAGCACTGTGTATCCGTGTTTGGTGAGAATCCGAGCGCCTAGCTCCCTGACGAAATCTTCATCGTCCACCAGCAGAACGGTCTCGGTTCCAAACGCGGGCATTATGCCAATGTCTTCAACCTTGGGTTCCACGTCGGCCGGTATGGCTGGGAGATAGACCCTGAAGGTGGTTCCTTTGCCGACCTCACTGTAGACAGTGATGTGACCATTGTGCTGTTTGATGATTCCGTACACCATCGCCAGTCCTAACCCTGTGCCCCGTCCCATCTCTTTGGTCGTGAAAAACGGCTCGAAGATGTGCTCTACGGTTTCCTTGTCCATCCCCTGGCCGGTGTCCGAGACCACCAGCACTACGTGTTCCCCGGGACTGGCCTCAACGTGAAGCCTGCAATACTCTTCGTCGAGCGTAACGATATCCGTCTTTAAGGTGAGTTTGCCTTTGTCCGGCATGGAGTCACGTGCATTCACGGCCAAATTCATGATTACCTGTTCTACTTGGGACGGGTCTGCATCGATCTGCGGAAGATCGGCCGACAACTCAAGCTTGACATCGATCATCTTGGGAATGGTACGCCGCAGCAACTTCTCAACTTGCACAACTTGCTTGTTGAGATTCATGGGGACCGGCTTTGGCTCCGACTTTCTGCTGAACATGAGCAGCCGCTGCACTAGTTCGGCTCCGTTCCTTGCAGCATGGAATATTGTCTGCAGGTCGTCATGCTCCTGGTGGTCACGCTCTTTTTCGGCCAACAGCAATTCCGAATACCCCATGACTACCGTCAACAGATTGTTGAAGTCATGGGCAATCCCTCCGGCAAGAGTGCCGATGGCCTCCATCTTTTGGGATTGGAGAAGCTGTTGTTGCAGTTGGACCTCCCGGCTTATGTCTCTTTTTATGGCGACATAATTAATGATTTGACCCGAAGTGTCTCGGACGGGAGAAACGGTGACATCCTCAAGATACGATGTCCCATCCTTCCTGCGGTTGGTAAGTTGTCCCCTCCAGACCTCCCCACTGGAGACGGTTTCCCAAATTCGTTGGTACAACAAGTCATCATGGGCTGCCTCTTTCCAGATCTTTGGGGTTTGAGCGATTACGTCATCGAGTGAATAACCGGTAATCTTCTCAAAAGCCGGATTGACATACTGGACCTTGTTATTAGCATCCATAATAACGACTGCCTCTGAAGCTTGCTGCACTACCGTGGCCAAACGTCGTTGTGTTTCTTCAGTTCGTTTTTTCTTGGAAATATCCTTGACCCACGCTTGCACTCCGGGCCTACCTTTTACGTATACAACCTTGGCGCTTACTTCTCCTTCAAAAAATGAGCCGTCCTTACGCTGCAGCATCACCTCGTATTGAGGCGGCATCTTCTCGCCTCTCATTCGAGCCGCAGCTCTCTCGCGGGTGATTTGCTGATATTCGCCATAGTAAACCCGCCAATGCTCCATCCCTTCCAATTCCCCGGGAGAATAGCCGAGCATTTGATAAAGCCGGGAATTTGCAAAAATAATTTTCCTATCCTGTTGAACAAAGATGCCGTCGAAACTATTTTCGACAAGCGAGCGGTGCCATTCTTCGCTTTCCTTGACGGCTTCTTCCATCGCCTTACGTTCGGTAATGTCTGTTATGAATGCTAAGGCAGCAGGTTTCCCTTCCCACGTGATCCGTGCGACAACAAGCTCAGCCCATTGTATCTGACCATCCTTGTTCAATAGTCTGAAAGGATACTGGGTAGGAGCTTGATCTCCAGCCAACCGCCGGAAATGTGATTGAAGAATTCTCTCCCTGTCGTCAGGATGAACGAATTCAGTGATGGGATTGGAGATAAATTCTTCTTTACTGTAATCAAACATCTCTGACATTTTGGGATTGAGGAACTTAATTACTCCATCCTGAGCCACAAAAATTCCTTCGTTAGCGTTTTCCACCAGAATTCGATATTTTTCTTCTGATTCTCGTAAGGCGTTTTCCGCCCGTTTACGTGCCGTGATGTCGGTAAAGACGCCTTCAATCCCCAGAGGTCGCCCCGATTTGTCATAATAGATGTGACTATTCGTGGATACTATGAGGGTGTCTCCGTCTCTCCTTACTAACTCCACTTCAAAGTTGGAGACTTTCCCTTTCTCCTCGAGAACAGCGAGCAGACGATCCCTGTCGGCAGGATGTTTATACAAGTCTTTGGTAGCGTTCAGTCCGATCATCTGGTCTACAGTGTCATAACCCGCCATTTCCGCCGCGGACGGGCTCAGCATCGTGATAGTCCCTTCCATGTCCGTACGATAGAACACATCCTGCATATTCTCTACGACAGTACGGTATTTATCCTCGCTCACCTGAAGGGCTCGTTCGGCCCGTTGCCTGTCCAGGGCCTCGACAAAGGCTCCGGACACCGTTTCCATATCAGCCACATCGGAAGGTTCATAGCCACCATGCTTGTTGGCAAGAGCGATCAGTCCGAAGGTCTTGCCTGAACGCTTCAGTGGGATACCCATGAAAGATGTGATGGGAGTGTGACCGTCCGGAACTCCTCCCGAGTCGGGATGAGAAGCAGGGTTGTTGATTATCAAAGATTGTTCGCTCTTGAGAACCGATCCCCAGATTCCTCTGATTTCCATATTGTTTATTAACTGTGGAAGGTCTGCCTTTAGCATCCGGCACTCCGTCCAGCCCGGATCGCTAAGGGCAATCGTATCCATAAAACCATTCTTATTGACCTCTCCTATGAATCCAAACCTGGAGCCGGTAATCTCCTCAGCCACGCTCAGACATGTCCGGACTATGTCCGCATCGCTTTCCGACTCCAACGCCTCTCGCAATATGGAGTTGATAGCACCCAACAGCGTGCCTTGACGATGAATTCTCGCTTCCGCTTGTTTCCGTTGGGTGATGTCCTGGGCAGTGCCAAACATTTTGAAAGATTCACCACCCCTCTTTTTGGTGGGGTAGCCCTTAACGTTCACCCATCGGATACTCCGGTCGGGACGGATGCACCGAACCTCGATATCGAACGGGACGCCTTGGTTGGAGCCTCTGATGATCATACCATTCAGCAAGTCCCAGTCGTCCGGATGGAGAATGTGTTGCATTTGGGCAAAAGAAGGTGCGCCGCCGGAAGGATCAAGCCCAAGAATGTGGGAGATTTCTTCCGACCATTTGGGTGTCCCGGCCGGTGAGTCGAGTTCCCAGTGACCTATGTGCGCTACCCGCTGGGCTTCCCTCAGGAGTGACTCGCTATTACGCAGAGCCTCTTCCGACTCCTTCCGGGCGGTTATGTCTTCGATCATGCCTTCATAGTAAAGCATTCTACCGCTTTCATCCCGGACCGAGCGGGCATTGATCGCAACCCAGAAATGGGTTCCATCCTTGCGAAGCCATTCGACTTCGTAGTTCGTCAGAGGGACCGGATCCTCGAAACGTTGTTGGACTTCTTCGCGGTCGGCAGGGTTTGCGTAGAGTTGACTCGCGATATCGGTTACCTCGTTGATCATCTCTTCCGGGCTGCCGTATCCGAACATCCTGGCATAGGCCGGGTTCACCGTGATGAAGCGTCCATCAGGGGTACTCTGGAATATCCCCTCAATAGCGTGCTCAAAGATGCGGCGGTATTTCTCTTCGCTTACCCGTAGGGCCTCCGCCACCGTCTCCTTCTCAGATGTATCCGAAAGCGCTTCTCGAGTTTCGAGTTCGGCAACACGTCGGCGTAGCATGAGAAGCTCACTCTGGGGATCTTCTTTTGTCATCGTATCGGCACTCACCTGGCTCGGCTCCTCAGTGAACCCTAATCTGATCATCTTGTTTTTCTCCCGGGCACACATACCCAGTGACCGCAAAACATTCGCGTCCGTGTTCCGGCTCTACAGGGCATGATTCGTGTGACACACAGTTGGGGAACTCCCAACAATTCAGACCTGCCATTTTTTCTCCCTCTTCGGCTTATCAAGAACCCTATGGAAGGGCATGCATTCTGAATGCCATCACGTTCAGGCGGGTGAAAATCAGGTAGAAGGAATTGTAATATTGGGAGGTTATAAGTTCGCGGGCACCCTTGAGCAGCGCGGGTTAAACGTGAGTAAAGGAGCCGAAATGACTTACGCGTGAGTCTTCAACACAAGAAAGTCACGTAAATCATGTAGTATTAATGCCTTAAGAGTGAGCCAAACAGGCTCACACATGCAGGCCAACGAGCCGATACGGTTATTGCTTCAGCGTGATGCATTTCGACAGGGGTTCGAAGATCCCTTTCTGAGGATTGGCCTCCCAAACCTTTCCCATAGGGAACCTGTTGTTGACGGTTGAAGTGTTCAGACAAACATAACTGGCCAGGACTTGTGGAGGTAGGTTCTCCACAGCTTCTTTTGGTCAGGTCAATCCCTCGAGAATGTAACCGCTAACCCTGAACATAAGAAGAAGGGATAGGGTTGCGCCTATGCGCTGGGGTGAAGGTCAATGGATCGAAAGGGCCCTCCATCAAACGTATAATCAAATTTGGAGTGAGATCGCCGCGTCAAGGGAAGAGGGGTCGTAATTCTTTCAGCTTGGCTATTGTCGTCGGCGTGATACTGCTTGCAAGTGTTCGAGTGAGGGCCACCCAGCGTTCTGTCCCTGAAATAACTAGCCGGAAATGAGGCATCGTGGCGGCCCTCAGAACCGGCTGATATCTCGACGTAATTCTGGGACAGAACACTAGAATATTGACCTTGACGGAGAGCGGGCGGTTAGCTACGCTACGCAACACCAAAATAGGGGCTTTTGCATTGACGTGACGACGGTTTTGCCTCTGCTGAGCTTTGAGGAGACGATGCGGGGATGTGTCCGGGGTCCGAGGAACCATCCTTTTACCGGTCACTGGTCCAAAAGCTCCAAAGACAGGTAGGACCGTTACATGATTCCGGGTTATTACTGAACTAATCCGGCATACCTACGCTTCTTACCGACCCAATTCACCCCCGTCAGAGAGGAATTCCATGGGCGATCTGGCCAAGACCAAACAAGAACTCATCGATGAATTGGTGGAAATGCGCCGACGTGTTGCCGAACTCGAAGCCCGAGCACAGAGGCCGGCCGCCTCTGAGGAGAAGACGGTGGAGCAGGCCCTCAGAGCATCGGAAGAAAAATACCGTGTTGTGGTGCAAATGGCCCACGAAGGCATTCTCGTCGCCCAGGAAGGAATACACCGGTTTGTAAATCCCGCGGCGGCCAGAATCTGGGGCTATGGTGAGGATGAATTGCTCTCTCGGCCCTTCATCGAATTCATCCATCCGGATGACCGAGAGATGGTTTTGGACCGCCAGGTGCGACGGATCAAAGGAGAGAAGCCTCCGGGTCGTTACACCCACCGAATAGTAACCAAAGATGGGACAACCAGGTGGGTTGAAATCGATTCTGCTGTGATTTCATGGGAAGACAAGCCCGCAGTGCTGGTCTTTGCGATTGACGTCACCGAACGCAAGCAGATGGAAGAGGCGATTGGAGAAAGGGACGAGCAGTATAGGGCTCTGGTAGAGGAAAGTTTTGACGGAATCCTGATCATAAAGGAGACGAAGATCATTTTTGTTAATTCACGGCTCTGTCAGATGATGGGTTACTCCAAGGAAGAGCTGGAAGGAATGGACCATTTGCTGACGGTCCACCCCGATCATAGGGATGTTGTACGTGAGAGGTCCCTCGCCCGGATGCGCGGGGAAACTGTACCCCCTTATTATCAAGTTAAACAACAGCGGAAAGACGGTTCAGTCTTCGACGCAGAGATACATGCACGGGCCATAGAGATACAAGGCGCACCGGGTGTGCAAGTCTGGATTAGAGACCTCTCGGAGAGCAAACGGGCCGAAAATGCGCTCCGAGAAAGTGAGGAGCGTTTCAGGACAGCCTTCCAAACCAGCCCTGACCCGGCAACCATTTCCCGCCTCAGTGACGGAGTGTTCATTGAGGCTAATGACGGTTTCACGGAGCTCAGCGGGTTCACAAGAGAAGAGGTGATCGGAAAAGCCGCCTTGGAGATGGGCATGTGGCATGACCCAGGGGACAGAGATCGCCTCATTGCCGGGCTTAGAGAGAGAGGATATGTGAAGAACCTTGAAGCTCTATTCCGCCAAAAAGATGGTTCGGTACGGACTGGGCTTATGTCGGCACGCATTTTAGTGATCGGCGGAGAGCCCCATATTCTATCGGTTACGCGAGATATGGAGGATTGGAAAAAGGCAGAGCAAGCTCTTCGTCAGAGCGAAGCAAAATACCGTAGACTCTTCGAGGAATCCAGAGACGCAGTGTACATAACCACCCGGGAGGGCAGTTTGGTTGACGCAAATCAAGCCTTTCTGGATCTCTTCGGCTTTAGCAGAGAAGAGGCCAGGAACATGGAAATCTTGCAGATATACACTGATCCTGCCGATCGAAAGCGCTACCAGGAGGCAATAGAACGAAATGGCTCTATAAAAGATTATGAGATCAGTTTTCGGAAAAAAGATGGTACGAAAATCGAAGGTCTGCTCACTTCGACGGTGCGGCGAGACATTAATGGAAAAGTTCTTGGCTACCAGGGTCTCCTCAGGGACGTCACCGACCAGAACCGACTCCAGAGACAACTTCTACAAGCCCAGAAAATGGAGGCAATAGGGACTTTGGCCGGAGGCATTGCTCACGACTTCAACAACATTCTCCAGGCCATCCTGGGCTATTCAGACCTGCTCCTCATGAAAAAGGCGTCGGGAGACCCTGATCGCAAGAAGCTGGAGGTGATTCAGCATGCCGCAAGGGATGGAGCTGATCTTGTCTCGAGAATACTAATGTTCAGCCGGAAGGCCGAATCCAGGATCCGTCCGGTCGACTTGAATAAAGAGATTCGGAGGGTGGAAAAGCTTCTGCGCCGGACGCTCCCCAGGATGATCCAAATCGATTTGGTGCTTTGTGAAGATCTAGGGATCATCGATGCTGACCCGGCACAAATCGAGCAAGTATTGCTAAATCTGGGAGTCAACGCGCAGCATGCGATGCCGGACGGCGGACAACTCCTCATCGAAACTAACAATTTTTCCCTCAGCGATGAATACCTCCGGAAACACCTAGGAGCAATACCTGGTCATTATGTACTCCTGACCATCTCTGATACGGGTGTCGGTATGGAACCTGACGTGTTGGATCGCATATACGAGCCCTTTTTCACAACGAAGACGACCGCAGAAGGCACTGGCCTAGGCTTGTCCGTTGTCCACGGAATAGTGTCCCAGCATGGCGGGTACATCAGATGCTACAGCGAACCAGGAAAGGGGACATCTTTCAAGATCTACTTCCCCATTTCCGCGTGCGAATCCATCTCTGATTTGACGGTGACAAGGGAAATGCCCGCTTTTGGCACGGAGACTGTTCTCCTGGTTGATGACGACGACCGGATCCGCGAGACGGGAAGGCAACTGATCGAGATGAGCGGATATAAAGTACTGATTGCCCACAGCGGTGAAGAGGCTCTGGAAATTTATAAAAGCCATAGAACAGAAATCTCACTCATCATCCTAGACCTTATCATGCCGGGGATGGGTGGTAGCCGTTGCCTTAAAGAATTGATGCGTATCGAACCAGGTGTCGCTGTCTTGGTTGCCAGCGGCTATTCTGAAAATGGGCTGGCGGTTGGCGAACTGGTTGCACGAGCGAGAGGATTCATAAGGAAGCCATATGACGCAAAAGATATTCTGGGCGCCATCAGGAAAGTTCTGGACGAGGGTCACCTGTGAGAGCCGCCAAGCGAATCGTTTCCCTGTTTGGTGAAGACGTATATCGTAGGCCGAAGTGGGAATTTTGAGCCGGTCCTCATGCTTCCAGGACCCGCCTCACTACTTGAACCATCGGTGTCACTTCATATGGTTTGTTTACAGAGCCTTTTGCCGGTTCCATAAAGTGCAGCTGTTTCTCTTCAGTCGTCCGCTTTCTCTTGCTTGGTGACATCTCCAAAACTCCACACTCGTCCCACGATTCTTTCTCCAACCGCTGGGGCCATGAATAGCGTTTATCTATAGGGATTCTCAAAAATAATCGCGAAAAGAAGAGAATATAGTGGCGACGGGCATCTTGCGTGGAGCGGCGTCGACGAAGTTTCCGGTAGTGACCGGCCTCCCCGCGTTTCGCGGGGTCAATTATGTTTCGCGCCGGCAGGGACGCCGGCGCCTACCAGAACTGCGGTGGCAGTGGCAGTCGCCCGTACACACTCCCCTACGATCTGCATCATTCCGGCTGCCACCGTTGGCTTGTCCAGCAGTGCAATCCTATTTCGACAGAACTTTTGCGAAGTACTATATGATCTTGAGGGTAAACGACTGATCTGGATAGTCGCCGGGTGTCAGCGTACATTCTTATTGACCTACTGACACGCGGCGTTGTATGTCAATCACCGAGGCGAATGGATTGCCTAGCGGTCAGGCCGAAAAACAATTCCACACAGGAGGTAAGCTTTCCAATGCATATTACCTGGGAAGTAATCGTCGTCTGGCTAATTGTTGGAGCACTGGCTGGTTCCTTGGCAGGGATGGTCGTCAAGCGCAGCAAGGAAGGATTTGGAAGACTCGCCAATATTGGCATCGGCCTGGTCGGGGCTCTTGTCGGCGGGTTCTTTTTCAAGATTTTCAACATTAATCTCGGGCTGAGAAACATAGTGGTCAGCTTCGAAGATCTTGTGGCGGCATTTCTGGGCTCTCTGCTTTTTCTCTTGGTGCTATGGCTCGTTCGCAAGTACCGAACTTAGGTCTCAAAGCGCTTGGCTTTGTGGAAGGTTCTCTGTTTTCCAACATACCTGTTCCGATCAACATTTAGGCCAATGCACGGCAATAAATGCATTGTTTGCCGTGGATCTGCATCGGCTCAAGGTACTCATCCAACTGAGAATCATGCTTTTCTGCTTCTGTAATTCTAGGGCTTAAGGGCTGACAGACATTTATGGGGGTTCTCAAAAATAATCGCGAAAAAGAAAACGATTTGGTGGCGACGTCCCGCGCAGAACGCCGGATTGTCCGTCATTCCCAATAGACAGGCTGGAAGCCTGTCCCTGTACTCTGCGTTACTCTCCGATCCTATCGGTCATCGGTGCAAGACTTTTAAGAATTACTCTGACCCAAAGAGGATAATGAGTGTAAGTACCCGGGAAAGCGTCCTTATAGACGTTCATTAAGACGAGCACATTGATTTTGTTCGCGTTTCGATCAATTTGCATTTTTTATTCGAGAATGTTATTTACTCCACTTGTGTGGTCGACCTACGAGCAATCGCAGGGTCGCATGGTATTAGGTTCAGGAGTCGAACAGTATGCTAAAGTACAAGTGTCTTATGTGCGGTATAGAGTGGGGCAATCCTCACGCGACCGAATCTGACATTTCACACGGGTACTGCCCATCCTGCATAAGAAACCGCTATACACCGCAGATTCATCAGTCCCAACTTCGAGCCGGATACTCGGATTGCTTCAATAGAGGCTACAATGATTGCGGCGAAGAGCGCTGCTGCTTCAGGGCAGCGTGTCAAGATGATCTGGTCGGAAGTTGGAAGCGAGCCATAATACGAACAACCGAGGCTGCAGATCCTGAAGGATTAATCTGGGAATCGTAATTGCACGGGCAGATCCTATCATATCTGTTCGATCAACCGAAAAGACCCACCCAGCTGTTCGCCGTACAATTCCGTGCAGACGGGAATCATTAGGATCAGTGTGGCTGTCCGGTACGCCGCACCAGGAGGGGCGGGTATTGAACAACAAACGGTCGCCCGAATTTCATGAATAGTCATCTACTCTTTCGGGGATCGTGAAGAAAAAGGTAGAGCCTTCACCAGGCTTAGATTCTAACCAAATCCGGCCGCCATGATGCTCCACAATCTTCTTGCAGTTCGCCAATCCAATGCCTGTGCCCGCACGTTCGCCACTGGTTTCAATCCGCTGAAAAATTCTAAAGATGCGCTCGAAATGCAACGGTTCGATACCAATGCCATTGTCTCTTACATAAAACTTCCACATCGGCGTCTCCAGTGTTGCTCCCACATGAATCTCCAGTGGAACATTGCCGGCAAATTTAATGGCATTGCTAACGAGGTTCTGAAATAGTTGGACCATCAGGTCGGAATCGCCCGTCACAGTTGGAAGCGGATCGCTTGTCACCTTTGCCTTGGATTCCTCTATTGCTGCCCTCAAATTGGATAAAGCACTTTGCAGCACCACATTGCAATCAGTGCTTTGGAACGCCTTTGGTCCGACTCCCACACGTGAATAAGCTAATAGGCTTTGCACTAGAGAGTCCATTCGAAGCGTGATATCCATTGCGCGAGAAACGAGCTTGTGAGCCTTTGTATCGGGTTTGGTTGTGCAGTGCCGCTCCAGGACCTTCAAATAGGCAGCAATTCCAATGAGTGGTTCCCTCAGGTCATGTGCCGCGACATAGGCAAATTCTTCTAAATCCTTGTTGCTCCGCTCCAAGGCTTCAGTCTTGGCTCGCAGCATGTCTTCTGTCCGCTTGAGATCGCTCAGGTTTTTGGTAATGCTTACGATCCCAACCGGCTTGTCTTTTTTGTCCGTCAAAAGAGAGAGGCTTACCAATACGGGCATGAGATCTCCGGACTTGGTGCGGTGAACTGCTTCCACGTTTTCGACTTTTTCACCCGATTTGCATCGCGCTTGTAACTCATCCGCGATCTTGTGCCGATCTGGAGACACTGTAGTTTTAATGGATTTGCCGATCAACTCCTCCCGACTCCACCCATAGGTTTGTTCCGCAGCTTTGTTCAGGTCTACGATATTGCCTTGCAAATCTCTTATGAAAATCGGATCGATTGATTCCATGAAGACTTTGGACAGCTGCAAAAGCTTGTCTTCTGCTCCCTTTCGATCCGAGATGTCAAAAGCTGTTCCGGAAGCACGCAACGGATTGCCCGCGTTGTCACGATCGACAACTTTGCCCCTGGTCAGGACCCAATTCCATTCTCCGGACTTGGCTCGTACCCTATGCTCTGCCTCAAAAAAGGGGGTGCGTCCCTCAAGGTGGGCATTCCACGCCTCAATAACCATAGATTTATCGTCCGGATGGAGGACGCCTCTCCACCATTTTGTGTCCTTTGGAATTTCATCAAGGGAATAACCGAAAATGTCGGCCCAAGTTTGATTAACGAATCCCTCGTTATTCGGAATGTCGTAGTCCCACAAACCCAGATCTGCTCCCTTAAGCGCAAGCTCAAGCCTCTGTTGGCTGTCCGACAACAACTTCTGCGCTAGTTCACGCTCTCCTATCTCGCTCTCTAACTGCTCATTCAGTTCCATCAGGTCACGGGTTCGTTGTCGAATCCGATCTTCCAGTTCCAGATTTGCTTTCTCAAGCGCTTTCTCTGCTTTCCTGCGCTCCGCAACCTGCTTCTCCAGGTCTGCTTGGTACTTCCGGCTCAGGAGCAACTCTTTCTTTTCAAGAGTAAGGTCTTCCACGATGAGAAGTACCAGTCGCTCCTTGTCGAGCCTGACCGATCGAAAGAATAAGCGCCCCCACATGCCGGTTTCGGAAGTCCCCAGCACCGCCTCACAAGTTTGAGGCTTCCGTGTCGAAAGAACATTTTCCAAGAGAGACTCAAGCCCCTTGGAAGCTGCAGAAAAGAGCGATATATCCGCCACAGGTAAACCCAGCAATTTCTCAGGATCGGAGTTAATCTTGCGGCATGCTTGATTGGCAAAGATGATATGATGTGAGTCATCAATCAATAACGCTGGAACAGGGAGGGCGTGCAACAACTTGCTGAACGAGGTCTTTCTAAATTGCGTTATATTGAAGCTTCCCGATTGTGTGACGTCGGCTGCGAAGGTGGTCACTTCGATTGATTCGGTATCCTCTAAAGGACCATTTAGTCGGGTTTTCCTGATTTTCACTATGGACTCTCAAGAAAATCGTTCGGCCTTGCCCCACTATAACATATTGGGGAGAACTAGTCCTACCATCACTCTACTTGTTGGCGTCAAGCCCCATGGATACAGGGCCTATTCCTATCAGCGGACGGTTTCTTATGCATAAAGTAACCCCTCAGTTAGGATGGGCGTGGATTTGTCGTTGCGAGGAGTAAAACGACTAAGCAATCCCCGTTGCCGCGGGTTATAGATCTTCGTACAGATCTCGCCACCCGGGATTCATAGCGTTGACGAGATCAATCTTCTTCTGACGAGAACCTGCCTTGATCTGTTTCTCAAGAGCAATGGCAGCATAAACATCGTCCGTTATTTCATAAAAAACCAGCTTGTTAACATTGTACCAATTGGCGAAGCCCCCTACCATTTTTTAGCGATGTTGATATACGCGCTTTTTCAGATCGCCCGTAACGCCGGTGTACAGCACGCTGTTGTAGCGATTAGTCAGAATATAGACGCAATATTCTTTTCCCATATCTCAGTCAGCCATTGCGAGAAGTACAGCTTCATTTTCGCGCGGGGGATTGCTTCGCTTCGCTCGCAATGACAATCCCTACCATGTCATTGCGAGGAATGATATGACGAAGCAATCTCCAAAGCCGCGAGATTGCTTCCCCCGTTTTTCAACGGGGTCGCAATGACATTCTTTGGCCGCCTGTAACTGAAGGGTCACGCACTAAAAAGATTAACTTTGATGCCCCGGATGATGTGGCTGTATTCACTGCTCTTCGTCTCTCTGCGAACGGAAGTCTTCTAAGAGGGAAACTTAGTTCACCGTCAAAGGCGGCAAAAGATAATAAGACTTATCAATAAAGATTCAAAAGATGAGTTTCGTTCAGGATTGACAAAACGATCAGGTTGGCAGACATTCAGGCATTCGTTGCTGTGAATCGATGAGGCCACGCCGCGCGCAGCTGGCTGATGCGCTTTGACCGGGCTTATGCATTCCGTACGAACCGGTAATGCTGGATCGGGAAGAATCTTGCATGTCGCTGATTTCAATGATATCCCTGGATAATAGAAGAAGCGGGAACTTCTTATACGGAATGAAGCAGTCTGCGTTTCACGTTTTATACAGACCGACTAATCAGTGTTCGACATGACTATGAATAACGTTCTCTTTGGTATGCTCACACCGTGCTGCAGCCTTGCGGCTGTGCCGGTCCAATTACTGGCTGAGCGCGAAAGAAAATTCTTCGCCTCTTTCATGCCGGATGCTGTCACTGCCATTGTGATGATGCATCACGTTGTAACGGATGAGGAGTGGACGTGGTACTCAACCGTCAGTAGCAGAGAACGCTGCGACGCGGACGATCACCTCAGGGGTCTATGCGAAGCGATCAGGGACGAGTTGGGTAAACAGGGACACCAGGCCAAGTCTGTGAAGTATCCCGGCGAGAGCGGCTTGCAGTTCCGCTTCGTTGCTGAAGTTGCCGGACTTGGTAAAATCGGGACCAACGCTTTCTTGTTTCATCCCGCGTGGGGTCCTTGGGTTCATCTAAGGGTCATGGGAACAACCGCCGAACTGGATTTGCGGCCGGAGCTGTCAGGCGATCAATTCTGTGACGCGTGCGGTGTTTGCATTTCGGAGTGTCCCGCTCACGCGATCTCGCAAAACACTTTTCTAGGACTCCGATGCCGATCATACCGAAAGGCCAGGGGAGAATATGAGCCGCACGGTCCGGAGGGCCTCTTGCCATACTGCGAGCAGTGCGTTCGTGTTTGTCCGAAGGGAAAGCAACCAATACCACGCGTCAGATAAGAACCGGCTTTCTGGCGGCATATCAAAGGTTAATGCAAGTAATGGTAGGGCGGCCCGTGGCCGCAGGGATCTTTCGCCGGCTGCCAGAAGGGGAAGAAAGTCCGGAAACCCGCTTTTTTGTCCCGCGTCCCGCTGGATTCCCGGGCCCTCCGGCAAGAACTTTCATATGGCTAGCGGTATATGAAAGGTAGTGCGACACGCCCACGCTCTTTGAATTCCGGTAGTGATCGGCGTCCCTGCCGGTCGAGGCTGTGGGACCTTCTTAAGACAGCCCTGCTCGCAAAAGAGCGGTATCCAAAGGGATGTTGGAAGAGTTCCGTGCTGATTTGTCCTGTGCGGGAGCCCAAATCAGTCATTTCTCCACCTCTGCGCCGCAACAGAATGAGAGGTTTCGGAAAGGGAGGATGATAAGAAGGATGCCGATGAATTAACAATGCGAATACGAAAATCGACCGCCAAAAACAAACTCGAATTCCTTGAAAGAATAATTGAAAAAACAAGTACAAGCTTATACGCTATTAAGATGGTCCTTAAGAAACCGGAAAGGACTCCGGCAGATATTACAAGGAGGAATTAATAATGAGCAGGACTATTGCATTAATAACTGTTGCTCTCTTGATACTATGCCCCATAAGCGCAGCCTTTGGCGCGGATATCGGCGGAGAGGACGCCAAGAAAGAATTGGCGAAGTTACAAGGTACCTGGACGATGGTATCGGGCGAAATGGATGGCAAAAAGGCCGCGGATGAGCATGTGAAGCAGGGGAAATTAATGTATGAAGGGAACAAAATTGAAATCATCGTCCCCAATCAGACAGGCGAAAAGATCATCGCCGACATAGTGAAGATCGACACGACGAAAAACCCCAAAGAAATGCACTTTGTCCGAAGAAACGGACCCAATGCAGGCAAGACCCTCATCGGAATCTACGAGTTTGAAGCACCCGATCAGTATCGCTTTGCATTTGACCCGGCCGGGAAAGTGACGCTCAAAGAGTTCGTAACCAAAGAGGGGACTGGCCACGTTCGGAACACCTGGAAACGAGTAAAGCCCTAATCCGCGCCGCCGGAAGGAGAATTCCGGGAACCCGGTTCCGAACCGAAAAAGACTCCGGGAACCCGCTTCTTGAAAGAAGCCGGTTCCCGGGCCCCTCCGGCAAGAACTTTCATATGGCTAGCGGTGGGTCGGTACCGATGCAGACACCGTGGCATCGGACTGTACCTAGTGCACTCAGTGTCAAAATGCATGTTGGCACCGTGCCTGAAGGGCGCGAACCCTCCGGGAATCCCGCGAAAACGCGGGACCAAATGGCCAGCGGCATATCAAAGGCAGTGCAACACCCCCACGCAGGTCAAACTCCGGTAGCGGCCGGCGTCCCTGCCGGTCCTTCTGAAATGACCGAACCAGCTTTCTGGCGGTATATCAAAGGTGAATGCAAGTACCGTCGCATCGGTTAATTGAAAACGTCTAAATGGTGGGGCGGCCAGTGGCGGCCGCTTTCTCTTGAACTTCGGATTGGCTTAGGCACATCGATTCCGCGCCCGAACCCTGGTCCCGAAGATTCATCGAGCCTTCCCCAAAAAATAACCATAACGTCCCCCCGAATTGATCAAAAAATAGTATGATGTCCTCCGATCTCTTGTGACAAAATGATTCGGGGACGACGTCGGACAGCGCTCGATTTACGGGAGAGGAATAAGATCTATGAACTGCTCAAGGATAGTTCATAATGAGAACGTGTTTACGGTTCATTACTTGCATGAAAAATCATTCGAAGAAACTAGGCAAGAGGTATTTGACAATGAAGAATACACGTTCAAGTCCGAATCCGTACCGGATGCCCCGTTCATTTTAGATTGTGGCAGCAATATCGGAATATCCGTTCTTTACTTTAAGAGCAAGTATCCGGGATCGAGAGTTTTGGGATTTGAGCCGGTGCCGGAGTGTTTTGCAATATTGACTAAGAACATAGAGGAGAATGATTTAGAGAATGTGCAAATAACGAATGCAGCGCTTGTCGACTCCGAAGGTCAAATATGCCTGTATGTAGGTGCCGACCATGATCTCAGGGGAGCCTCCATAAGTCGATCCTGGGGAAGTCAGACAACGGAAGATCATATATTCGTGAACTCCGTGCGGCTATCCAATTATATCAATGGCCGTGTGGATTTTCTGAAACTGGATATCGAGGGAGCTGAGGAAATAGTAATTCCGGAAATCGGGAATAAGCTGCCTTTTGTTAAGGAACTTTACATCGAATACCATGAAACTCGTGGTAGATCTTTTCAGAAACCAATACTGTCCATATTGGAGAAATACTACTCGGAGATTGAAGTGGAAGAAAAGGCCCTGAAACCATATCTTGCCCCGAACCGGCAAGCGTGATGGCAAAGGGAAAGCCCGGTACTCAAAACAGTACGTGCGTACAATCGGCATCACAGGCCATGAGACGGCGACCCGTGCAGCATGAGGAGGAATTGAAATGAAACCCTGGTGACAGGGGAAGAATATGCACCTTGTTTCAAGCCCGGTTCAACTGTTAAATTGCAATGAATTACATGTGCGGCACGAGTGCTCTACCTCGTGTCCGGATCTCTGCCGGAAAAAGGAGGCATCATGATTCACCATGAGAAGGTAAGCGGTCGCACGACCGGTGAACGACCTCCAAGTATGAACCGATGCTCGTTAGCCATCATTGGCCTAATTCTCTTATTCGTGGTCTCTTGCGCCACACCGGCCATTGTTTGCGCAGATAATGATTCAAAAGCGCCCATTATCCCGAGTTTTGAGAAGGTCCGCTTTGCTCATGCCCCGGAACTTGTCCAACAACTCGCCAAGAAAGCTGGAGGGAAATACAAGTGGACCAGGCGAGGGAAAAAACTATTCATTCGTGTATCCGAGCCCGTGTTTTTCTGCGCAGATGCCCTGGGATTAATCTCGGGCGTCGTTTCCGGGAAGACCAGCGAAGCACTTGAAACCGGATTATCGTTTATCGTTGGTGTAGCCGAGCCGGAGGCGGCCCTTTACTGTGTGATTCTAGTCGTAATTGTGGAAGACAATCCTTACTGGAGCGAACAAATGCAACAAGGAAAGAACCGGTTCGATGCCGCGGTCGATGAATTGATGTACAAGCGCGTGCCCTGCACCGCCGACCCGAGACCTCAAGCAAGAAGAAAATTTAAGGAGGCTATGGAGAAGTATAGAGCGAACCTCCAGATGCCTCTGCTGCAGCAACAAGCCGATTTCTTGATGAAATTGCAGAAGTGCCCTCTTTCAATCAGAGAATTGGAATCCGACATCACCACTCCGTTGGCCGTATGCCCAGCCGAAGAAGATTGTGAAAAAAAATGGAATGAATGTCAGAGCAAATTCAGCAATCCCTCGGAAGAGTGTTTGGCACAGCGAGAACGGTGTGAAGAACAGGCAGAGCGGCGCCAGCAAGGGGGATTGCGCTAAGAGGTTTAAAGTGCCAGGTTTGCCATTGTTGTGGCGCGGCAATTCTCTCTTCTCGTCTTGAAAAGAGGCATGCAGCGCATGTATCCGCCTTCGCCGGAAGGCGGGGAAAGAGGGAAAGAATGCGGGGGAATACGGCTTTTTTGTAAAAAAGCGGGTTCCCCCGCCGCTTTTTCTTCACTTCCCCTCTGGCGCATTTCACCGCATCGAATGGCGCTAGATTGCCATGGTAGCTCAGATGGAGAACCCACCCGAAAATAACGAGTCGAACAAACGCTGTACTGGTCGCCAAATCCTGCCACTCTCATCTTCTGATCCGAGCCGCACCGCGGCTGTGGCGCCGCAGCGTACCCGGAGGGTATGAGGGTAGATATCGGAGAATCTAGGGATCACGGTTGCGGCGCCACTCCGGGACATGCAAATTCAATGCCTTGTGATAATTTTATGGAAACGCCCTGTGAATTGGGGATAATAGGCCAAGGGAACGACCACCACATGAGCCCAAATGGCTCATGTGAAGACTCGTCTTAGCTACCCCCCGGATTACATTTGTAAAATACGGCTGAGGCAAAAAGGCTCATGCAGAAGGGAAACGAGCCTCATGCAACCTGGCCGGCCGAAAAAATTTACATAGCGCATCACTTGGACAAATTTGGCGATTCTATAGTATCAATATAGGGGTCACGGCGAAACGGAAGAAGTCAAACGTTCTATTTCACGTAACCAAGTGTATTCCCGCTTGATTCTCCCGGTTAATAACAATCTGCTGGCGTCCTCGTATTCCGAGATGCTACATCTAAGTTCGTGACAAACAGGCTGGAATCCCGGCTTGAACATTGCCGCATAGGATCATATTCTTGGCCTGAAGGAGATGCCCTAATGCCCATTACGTTTGAACCGCTCTACGATACGATGACCCTGATCCGAGCAGGGAAAAAAGAGGAAATCCCTTTTGAGATCCGAACGGATCCTTTGACCGGCGCGACGGGACGCATCTTGAATCTCCCCTATCAACCTCCCAAGAGCCCCAATGCCGAAGAAACTTTCAAACGGTCAGAAGGGATATTCTGCCCTTTCTGCCCGGAAAATATCGAAACCTCCACTCCTCGATTCCCTGAGGAATTGGTTCCAGGAGGAAAGATTCAGGTAGGAAGCGCGACTTTGCTCCCAAACGTCCTTCCTATGGATCGCTATCTGGGTATAGCCGTTTTCTCGCCCCAACACTTTGTGCGGATGGAAGAGCTGACACCCGAAATGATGAAGGACGCATTTCTTGCCGTACAGCAATTCATCCTGAGAGTTTCCGAGGTTGACCGCACGGCAGGCTGCTTCTCCATCAATTGGAACTACATGCCGCCGGCAGGTTCAAGTCTGGTCCATCCCCACCTTCAGGTTCTGTGCGGGGAGCATCCTACGAACCACATGCGGCTTCAGCTTGAAGGCGCAAACAGGTACTTCCGTGAAAATGGCCGAGAGTTCTGGGACGACTTCATCCGCGAGGAGAAAGAAAGGGCGTCCCGCTACATAGGGGAGATAGGCCCTACCTTCTGGACCGTAGGTTATGTTCCGATGGGTCACATCCCGGATGTCTGGTGCATCTTTCCCGAGCAGAAATCCATACTTGGAATGGGAGAGGAAGCGCTGAACTGCTTCCTGGAGGGCCTTTCGGCAATACTGAACTATTACCAAACCCTGAATCTATTCAGCTTTAACTTATCGATCTTTTCATTCAGGTTCGAAGAGCACTTTCGAGTCAACGCTCGAATCCTTCCGCGTCTCGTCCTGAGAGATATAGGAAACAGCGATTACCACTTTCTTGGGGCCGTACATAAGGAGAGCGCTTGCGTCTATCTGCCTGAATCGGTCTGCCGCCAGATAAGAGAACGAGGCTTCGGTACCTCACCAGGTCGAAGCTGAGGAAGGGACCGGGAATCTCTCGGGAAAACCTTTTTTGCAATCCCGCGTTCCGCGCGGGACCCGAACCCTTTCCCAAAAACTCTTAAATGGTTGACATAGTCTTCAGCATTGGTACCAATCTTTCCATTTCGGGTAGCGACCGGCGTCCCTGAGAGTCGATTACTTCTGTCTTCCAGGAAAGGTTGGTAAATCAGACATTATTCACTACCCCATTCTAATCTCGCTATTCCTGCCAAGCGAATTCAGTTAGAACCGTGGAATTGACTGTCCTATTTGGTGCTCGGTAGTCCGGATTTGAAAATAGCCGGAAGAATTAACTTGTTCGGGAATTGTAAACGTATTTAGGAACTGGGGAAGAGGCTCTTGTAACGAAATTGATTATGCAATGGTAATAAAAGTATACGGCAAATCTGGAATGTCCTATCATGTGTGCGTGTTGAACAAATCGCTAGGTTGGCAGATTAGGCTTTAATTTCAAAAAGAATAATCAATTTTGGGGGTGAGCCATGAAAAAACATGTATCCACTCTTCTAAGTATCGGCCAATGCATGATGATTTTGGAGGAGGAGACGACGATTGAGAGTTCCGATTTGGCTGATTTCTTATTCCTGTTTCGAGGGGCATACGCGGCAGGAATACCATCAGTTGAGAAGATGCGTGCAGCTGGGAATGAGCCTGATCCTAATACCTTGGCCGATAAGATCAGGAAGCATTTAGCAAAGCTAACGGTTTCACAGATTAATGATCTTTTTCAGCAAGATCTTGGCCCCAATCGCCTGTTGACGGAACGAATTAGTCGCGACAGCCCATTTGAAATTGTCCTATCCGGCACAATAATCCTTCTTGTGCTCGCTGTGATATTGTCCGGAGGTAGCTTTGAGCTTGGGCCGGGCGGCGTCAAGGCTCATCTTTCTCCTATGGGCAAGGGGATTAAACACCTACGAGAAGCACTCACACGGAAAACACGGGTTCTAGTAGGATATGGAGTTAAATCCAGAACGATCAAACTGAACAAAGGTGAATTAGCCGAATTGAGTCGCCAGGACCCGGAAACAAAGGATAGCGGAGGCTTTCAGAGCTTTTTGGTACGTTGGCAGATGACGGTAAATCGAAACACTGGTGAACTAGTTCTAAGCAAAGAGGACATGGATCGCATTATTCGGCTAGGCAAGAATCGTAGTAAGGGCGGTTTTCAGGGTCGTATCTACAAGATTTTTCAGAGACACTTCGATTTCAACAAAGAGGACTAATATCGTTCTCCACTTCAGTGGCTCAACGGATATTCATTTTCTCCAACGTTGACGTCGCTATCCCTAAATAGGTTGAATCGATTTCAAATCCGACCATTCCGATGCCCAGTCGAGCGCATGCAACAGCAGCATTTCCGATCCCCAGGAACGGATCGACAACCAGTTCGACGCGAGAAAGTCCGTGCAGTTTGATGCACATTTCAGCTAACTCGGGAGGGAAGCTTGCAGGGTGCGGTCTCTCCGTAGAGCGGTTCTGAATTGTGGAATATGGGATATACCAGGTATTTCCCCTGCAACGGATGCCTTTGCCGCCCGATTTCCAGCGCTTGGTGTTGGAATTGTCCTTGTACGGAGCCCCTATAGCCAACCGGTCCAGCTCAACGACTCCGGTCTTCGTAAAATGAAATACATATTCGTGCGTGTCATTCACAAAGCGCTTGCTATTAATCGGCTTGAAATGCCCGACACTGAGGGAGACCTCGTCACCATAACTGGCGTTTTCGATATAAATCGATTTGATCCAGTGAATAACATTCTGCAGGACGAAGATTTCACGCATTTGAGCAGCGACATCAAACGGAATCCAGGGATCCGATGGCTTGGAGCCGATGTTCAAGAATAAAGAGCCGGCCGGTTTCAAAACTCGTTTAACGAGTACAGCCCAGCGCTCCATCCAGGCAAGATACTCGTTCCTGGGAATCCGGTCATCATAGCCATTGTATGATACGCCGATGTTGTAAGGCGGCGAAGTAACCAGCACGTCGACACTCTCCGGGCTGATCAAATGCTCCAGGCCCTGGAAACAATCACCCAGGTATAGAGTGATAGAAGCACCCGATTTCATTGCGGATGAAACGGACTGCGTCGGTAGCGACCCCTCCTGATGTTCCTTAATCTTATTCATTTTCCTGAGCTGGGTCGCTCTTTCCCTTATTTCTAATTCCGGGACCAAGAAAAGTTGTCCATGCGTCGATGTTTTCTTCACTGGATCATACCATGACATCTAAGATATTTGGCGAGGGGCAGTTTATCTTTCAATCACAGCATGTCAAGACGATTGTTTTCCGGACTGAAAAGGTATCTTGGAATAACACCTTTGACAAAGAATCAGCCCGCAAGACAAGTGTCATTGCGAGGATTGAAATGACGAAGCAATCTGTTCTTACTGGTTGTGGGATTGCTTCGGGCGCACTTCCTCGCAGTGACGTTTGAATTCTTTTCCAGGTGAATAATTCCCGGGTATCTTGGCCAAAATTCAACCTTGTGTTTTCACGTCAGTTTTGCCTCACCCGGAAAACCGGAAGGCTATCTATTTTTCCGGCTTTGCCTCTTCAAACGTCTGCGTCAAAAAATCACGCCCGTGTTCGCAAAGCTCGAAATACCATAGCAATGCCTGCTCGATACACTGTCTTTTAGACCAGTTGTGGCCCGTTGACTCTCCTGTGCGATATGCCGCCTCAGCTTCCAAGCGTTTAACGACCTCGACCGGCAGCCGAACGCTTAGCGCTTCAGTGTCCATTTTCTCTCCGGTAGAACTCCGACCCGTGGGATTGCGTTTTGCCGGCATAATACTCACAAGGTGATACAAAACGGTTCGTATTGCTTTTGGATAAGTGATCATTTCAAATGCTCCTATATAACAGTGTGCAAATTTCCATCTATGTACGACTTGTATTCAGTTTCTCCAGAGCGGAGATTGTCTCGTGGGCACCACAGGTTACCCTACCGCCAGCCATTTAGTCCCGCGTTTTCGCGGGATTGCACGACGCCACATGTTAACTACCCAAATTACTCTACGATTCGAGTCATATTTGCGAAAAACCAGTTCAATTAGCTTGTTAAACGCTTCTTCAAACCTGTCTTCGGGCATCTGCGTCTTTTCACATGCAACAGAAACACGGAAACGATACAAACCGGTGACATGCGACTCCGGACAGGCGATCAAATAGTTTGCGAGCAAGAGTGTGTGAAGCCCTTTATCAAAGAACTTCGGATCATCCCATATCTCGGTTTCAATTGTGCGGTGCATGAGTTATTCCTCGGTTACGTGAGTTATCGTTAGGCGGAGCAACCCTTCTGAAATGATCTTTTCGGGCATTTACGCCTCGCACGTCATTCATGTGACGTTCGATTGTCCGTCTAATGCTGTGATGCAGGACAGTCTGTGGAGCCCGGACGTTAAAAGCTCTCAGGTTGTAATTGCCTGCTTATTTGGCTGTTTTGCTTCTTTCTCAAGAACAATTCCCGAGAAAATGAGAACAAAAATAGCGGTTAAATAAGTCCAGCAATTCCTGGATATTAACCGCTGGTTAATTAAATCAATTTTAGCAAGTTTGTCAAGAGAGTTTTTTGCCTCAGTGTAATTCCTCAGTTAGGAGGGGCTTGGGTTTGTCATTGCGAGGCCGCTAGGCCGTGGCAATCCCCAAAAAAGCGAGATTGCTTCGCTCCGCTCGCAATGACATTCTTTGGCCGCCTGTGACTAAAGGGTCACAACTCTGTCCCGATCGCCGAATTGCTTGGAAAAGCCCCGATTCAAAGCGGCCTCTCGGGCGTCCATAAGTCTTCCCTTGAACATCGAAAATAACATTTAATGGATTATTGCATTAGCTCCGGGCTTGGCGGGGGTGAGAAATGACTTTCACAATGGGGACCACGAGACGAGAAAACCCTGGCGAATTCGTTTCCTCGATATATCGTCATCCATTTGAATTTCTGTTCCTCGGAATTCCGGGGACAACACACTTAATTTTTATGATGAAGGGACTCTGCGGGTATTGTCCGGTCATGGCCTGGTGATCGCGTGTAACCAAACCGGTGTCGGTCCCCGGTCCAAAAAGATGGTCGAGTGCTCTCAAAAGAAAAGTGTGCCGTCCTCCGAATTCTCACTTATCTTGTGGCACCGCAAAACACTCTTTTTCTCGGATAGTCGCTCGGATCCCAATAATTCTCACCCATTGCCATCGGAGTCGAGCTTAAATCTTTTTCGGGCGAGCGATCAAAAACACTTGACATCTTCATTGCGATAATGCTACTAGTTTACATTATCAATAAGTGGATCTGGCAAGAAAATGTGGACGAAAGCCGTACACAGGATGACTAATCAACGTCGAGTCATACTCGAAGAACTCAAGAAGCTTAGCTCCCATCCGACGGCAGAGGAGCTGCACCAGCTGGTGCGACTACGTTTGCCGAAAATAAGTATGGCCACAGTGTACCGCAATCTGGAGATCCTATGCTCTGAAGGGTTCGCGCAAAAGATGGACATGGTAGGACCCCAAAGACGTTTCGATGGTGACACGAGCAACCATTATCATGTTCGATGCGTTGCATGTGGACGAATGGAGGACGTGGAGTTTGATCCCATACCCAACATCGAAGAGACGATCGGGGATCGCTCTGCGTACAAGGTCTTGTCCCATAGAATGGAATTCATCGGGCTATGTCCCAACTGTCTCGCTAAAGAGAGGGCGGAGCTTGGCATCTAAGCGATGGTTGTTGTTACGAGCCTCGTCCTTGCGGGCTGCAATTACTTGGTCTCAATCCGAGCCGAGCCACGATGTTCCAAAGATGCGACCGATATGGCGTGCTGTTAAGAAATCCGGCCCTTTTGGAGGGTTCGGTTAATAAGAGATTCCTTGAGGCACACGGCCCAAGGATATGTGACAAGAAATATATGAATTATGGAGGGGCGAAATGTCTAAATCTGAGCAATTTTTGAAAGAAGCTTTTGCAGGCGAATCCCAGGCCAACCGCAAGTACCTGGCCTTTGCAGCCAAGGCTGACCAGGAAGGTCATCCGCAGGTTGCGAGATTGTTTCGAGCCGCCGCTGAAGCTGAAACCATTCATGCGCACAGCCACCTCAAGGCACTGAAAGGAATCGGAAGCACAAAGGAAAACCTCGCTGCTGCGATAGCGGGCGAGACTTATGAATTCGAGCACATGTATCCGGAAATGATCGAGGGAGCGAAGGCAGAAGGAAACAAGGAAGCAGAGCGCAGTTTCGTTTACGCCAATGCTGTTGAGAAAGTCCACGCAGACCTATACAAGAAGCTCTTACAGAGTTTGGGAGCTGCTGGTGAAAGCTTTCCGTACTATGTCTGTCCGGTGTGCGGATTCACTGCGGAGAACGAGCCTCCGGATACCTGCCCCGTGTGCAAGGTCAAAGGCAAGATGTTCAAGAAGATAGACTAATAGCTCAGCGGGCGGGTACCTGGAGGTGTACTATGATTTCCGGACTTAATAGAGAAGTGTTCAATCACCTGAGCTACGGGCTTTACATTGTCACTTCAGTCGCAGATGCTCGATTCAACGGCCAGATCGTGAACACCGTGCTACAGGTCACCTCCGAACCGCCCCGTGTAGCAGTGATAATCAACAAAAACAACCTCACCCATGAGTTCATATCGAAGAGCAGGCTCTTCGGAGCTTGCGTGCTCGACACCTCGACACCAATGACTTTCATAGGTTTGTTTGGCTTCAAATCCGGACGAGACGTGGACAAGCTTTCTCAAACGAAATTCATTCAAGGAGCTACAGGAACTCCCCTTGTGACAGAACACTGTCTCGGCGTCCTGGAGGCAAGAGTATTCGACCAGGTGGACGTCGGCACGCATACGCTTTTCGTGGGTGACGTCATAAGCGGTGAGGTGCTGCGGGCGGGAGAGCCGCTGACATACCTCTACTATCACAAGCATTTGAAAGGAAAATCGCCCCAAAACGCCCCGACGTACAATCCTGACAAGGGCTGAACAATGGGCGCGGATTCCGACGGAGGTCGCTGATGGAATGCCACTGCCACGATCATCTCCCGGGCGAATGGCATAAGAATCAAAAAGAATGCGACTGTGCGGCGAGTGAATACCCGACGTACACCTTTGTAATCACAAAGGTTACGGAAGATGATCCCGGCTGTGGCACTGCGTACATATCCGATATTTTCATGCAGAAGCTCCAGGTGCAGGATGGCGATGCCATTGAAATCGTCGGGTCCGGCGGGTGTGCGGTTCAGGCGAGGCAGCATCCAAATCTTTGGATTGACAGCCGAATGATCGCTTTGGATAAGCGGACGGCTGATAAGATCGGCGTCCCACTCTACGGACAGATAAAGCTGCGAAAGACCTCCTGCGTGGATTCGGAGACGGTGACTCTGGAGGTTCCCCGAGGCCTCCAAATGAACCCCAGCCAAATACAGGAAATGGTTCACAGGGCCGATGGAGCCATTGTGTCCGACCGGGACGAAATTGTGCTTATCACCAATCGGGGAGAGAAGATCCCGTTCAGAATCATCAAGTGCGAACCGGAACATGTCGCCCGGCTTTCGCCAGCGACGCACATTCATCTGGTAGACGCAGAGGGTGAGGATTACGTATTCAGCAAACAAACCACCTTTGCCGACGTAGGCGGCCTGGCCGACGCCGTGCGAAAAGTGAGAGAAGTGGTGCAACTCCCGCTGCGACACCCGGATATATTCCATAAACTCGGCATCGATCCTCCCAGAGGGGTGCTGCTCCATGGTCCTTCAGGAACGGGAAAGACCCTTATCGCACGGGCCGTGGCAGGAGAAACCGGCTGCTACTTCAAAGCCATCAGCGGCACCGAGATTATGGACAAGTACTACGGTGAAAGTGAAGCAAAGCTTCGAGCCGCGTTCGAAGAAGCTTCAAAGAATGCGCCGGCTATCATCTTCATTGATGAGATCGATGCACTGGCCCCTCGACGCGACAAAGCCGAGGGAGAAGTGGAACACCGAATTACAGCTCAGCTCCTGGCCCTTATGGATGGGATGGACGACAGAGGCAATGTTATTGTGCTCGCAGCCACCAATCTTCCTCACGTGCTCGACAGTGCTCTACGCCGGGCCGGCCGATTCGACCGGGAGATTCTCATCGGGGTGCCCGACAAGGCTGGGCGCAAGGAGATCCTCCGGATTCACACTCGCGACATGCCTGTGCAGGACGTTGACCTCACGGAACTGTCGGACAAGACCCATGGCTTCGTCGGGGCTGATATCAAAGCGCTTTGCCAGGAGGCTGGGTACAGAGCCCTGCAGCGAATACTTCCAGGCTTGGAGGACACGGAGGAGAGACTCACTGAGGATTTTCTCAATGAAATCCTGGTGGAGACTCAAGACTTCGATCTAGCCCTGAAAGACATGCGGCCTTCTTCAGCCCGGATTTTCGATGTGGACCTGAGCCGGGCAGGTTGGGACCGGATCGCAGGCTATTCCACGGAGAAGGAATTCCTACGGACCGTAGTGTTGTGGCCGCTCCGGAACGTTGAATTCCTTTCGGGAATTGGTGTGAATCACCTCACCGGCCTGCTTCTGACCGGTCCATCCGGGGTAGGCAAGACCCTCATGGCGCGATCCCTCGCAAAAGAGAGCGGCTTCAATGTCATAGAGATCCGAGGCCCTGAGCTGATTTCCAAATATGTGGGCGAGAGCGAGCGCAACGTCAGGGAACTCTTTCGTCATGCACGTGAGATGTCTCCCACAGTCGTGATTCTGGACGGCATAGATGCCATGGCCTCGCCGGCTTTTTCTGATTACGGGGTCATCGACCGGGTCGTGAATCAGCTCGTGCTCGAGATGAACGCCTTGACGGGCGTGAAACCTGTTCTTGTCGTGGCCGTCTGTAACAGGGGAGACGATCTGCATCCGGTGCTGAGGGCGACAGGACGGTTTTCCACCGAATCGCATTTAAAAAAGCCCAACCAGGCGGATCGAAGCCTGCTCTTCCGGATGTACTTGAGCAACGAGCGTATCTGTTTCAACGGCGACCTGGTCAAGGCTGGCATCGACGCAGATGGCCTCACCGGTGGCGATATCGAGGAAGTATGCCGACGAGTCATCCTTCAGGCCGCTCGATTGGCCTTGGAAGAGGGCCCCGGAGAAGCGTGCCAAGTGACCGTCTCCGAGGATAGTCTGCTCAAGATGCTCGACCGCTGGAAATTAATCGCAAACGTCAGGTGAATTTTGGGGACACGCTCTGATGAGCAATCGGGGATCATCTGACAAATTCAGTACAGCACGAGGTAGGTAGGACCGTGCCCGACACGGTTTCCACGGCCTCAGATTGGTAGCGGGCCGGCGTCCCTGCCGGTCGAAAATTAGGCGAAATCACCGCGGCCTCGGCCCCGCCGAACGATCCGGTTGAAGTGATTTCGGGAAAAGTCAACTGAAGAGTACCGGCATTTAAGGCCCTGATACGAGCTGGAATATCCTATTGCCATAATAAGATAAATTGACTAAGCTCCTATTGATTGAGCAATTTCTAACAGGAACAGCGCTATGACGTTCACCATCGAACATGAACAAGAAGATGATGGGCGCTGGCTGGCCGAGGTATTGGAGCTTCCCGGAGTCCTTGCTTATGGTGAGACAGCCCAAGATGCTATCAATAAAGTGCAAGCCCTGGCTCTTCGCGTCCTGGCAGAGAGAATTGAGCACGGCGAAATTGCTCCCGATATGGTTGACATCAAATTTGCTGCCGCATGAGCATTTGGCCCTCGACAAAAGCCCGGCGGACACTTGCGGCGCTCCAGCGCATCGGTTGGCGGATCAAGCGTTCATCCCGTTCTCATCGTACGTTGTCCCGTGCAGGTTGGGATGACGTAGTGTTTGCATTTCATGATGAGGACGAGATCGGTCCGCGCATGCTGTCACGCATCGCAAAGCGGACAGGGCTCAAGCCAGAGGACCTATGATTCCAATTCCGGGGACACCGCATTCCTGGGTCATAAACGTTAATTTGAGCGATTGAGGGCAATTCCGTTAATGACGGGTCATGGTTGCGTGTAGCCAACCCGGGTATAGTATGCCCGGTCCAAAAACATCGTCGAGTTCTTTCAAAAGACAGATATGATTGCCCCGAAACTCGAGTGAGCTGAAGCCCATATTAGATTAGATCCCTCCATGGACGTTATGCGAAAGGAGGTAAAGAATCTTGTTCAGCTCGATCATGGCAGTGACACGGGACATTTGGCTGCTCTATTTTGCGAAGCCTTTGTTGGAAAGGGCAATACATTGTAAGTGGCCGTAGCTGACTTGCAACACCTCAACCGCGGGATTAAACTGCTGATCGAGGAGAAAAATCATTTGCGGGCACTTGGAAGACTTCTGACAAAAAAGATGAGGCTCGCGGCGTTGATCGGGTATAGGGGCCGGTATGTTGCGTTCTGCATATGGCAGTGACTGCACTTGGCGCAGGTTTTGACTTGCGCAGGGTGCCCGAAGGCGAGGTGTGACTCCTTCTCCATCTCATTTGGCGCTGAGCCACCTTAACCCCGGTGTCCTGTTTCCGTGAGACTTTTGCTCGGAGACGCAATGCTTGAAGCAATCTCGAATATCGTAAACAAGATCAAAGGATGGAAATCCTTTGCCCGGCCTCACAAGACCTGGGTGTCCCGAGTTTCGAAGTTCAAGTATGCCAGCTTTAAGGATTTATTGGCATCCTACACGGAGCTTTTGAATATAATTGCTGATATTGAAGAGAAGCTTCGAGGGCAGGACATCTTCGGCATGTCGTACGTCAGGTCCCAGTCCACCCGCGCGGTTTTCCACACCCTCCGTATGCTCAAGAGTTTGGATGATTTGTCAGGCCACAGGTATTTGGCCCTCTTTGAGGTACTGGAAGGGATCAACAAGGCCATCGAGGAGGAAATCAGCAATAGAAAGGAATTATCGGTATGCGAGTGGGTGGTGCCTTATTCCCGAATCACCAGAGACATGGTGGATTGGGTCGGGGGAAAAAATGCGAATGTTGGTGAGTTGGCCAACACAGCGGGCCTGGCCATCCCCGAAGGGTTTGCCATCACCTCATGCGCATATGATTTCTTTATCGAGCAGAACGCCATTGGCGATGAAATCAGCCGGATGCGGAGGAACCTCGACCCTCATGACACGAAGGCGCTCAATACAGTCAGCGAACAGATGCAAAGACTCATAATGTACGCCCGGGTCCCCGAGGAACTTGAGGAAGCCATCCTTTCGGCGTACGATGACATGGTGGTTGCCATCCGTGAAAAAGGAGGGGAGCCCAAGTCGCTGCCGTCAGTCGCCATCCGTAGCCTTGCCGTGGGCGAAGACGGCGAGCATTTTCACTCAGGTCAATACGGTTCCATCTTCAATGTGCAGCGAGACCGCATCGTTCAAACCTACAAAGACGTACTGGCCGGACTTTACATCCCTCAAGCCATCTCCTACAGGCTGAACAGAGGGGTTCGGGATGAAGATCTTGACATGACCGTCGGATGCATCGAGATGGTGCAATCTGTGTGCAGCGGCGTGGTTTATTCTTGGAATGCCTCCGACTCGTCCTCGGACACTATCCTGGTCAACGCCGTATGGGGTCTGGGGCCCTGTGCACCGGACGAGATAGTCAGGCCGGGCAGCTACGTGGTTGCCAAAGATCATGACCTGACAATAGTTAGGACCACCAGCTCCCATCAATCGGTCCAATTAATAGCCGATGAGGGAGGTGGTCTCAGTGAATGTCTGGTGGATGCAGATAAACAGGACACGCCGTGCCTTTCTCCGGAACAGGTCAAAACTCTGGCCGGCCACGCTGCAACACTGGAAAAACACTACGAGTATCCCCAGGAGATCGACTGGGCCCTCGATTCCCTTGGACGCTTGCTTGTGCTGCAAACACGTCCGGTCCTCCTGGAGTCGCTGGAAAAGGAAAGTCTTAAGAGGTATCCGCCGGTGGAGGGGCATTCTGTCTTGGTTGAGGCCGAGGCGGTGGCCTTTCAGGGAGTGGGCTCCGGGCCGGCCTTTCACGTGCGCTCCGATGAGGACCTTGCTCATTTCCCGGCGGGCGCTGTGCTTATTGCCAAACATTCGTCCCCGCAGTTTGTAGTCGCAATGCAAAAGGCCCAGGCTATAGTGACGGATACCGGGAGCGTGACAGGCCACATGGCTTCTCTGGCGAAAGAATTCGGCGTCCCCACCTTGCTGAATGCAAAAAATGCCTCAACCGTTATCGCACAAGGTACGGAAGTCACTGTGGATGCATATTCCGGAAGGGTGTATCAAGGACCGGTGCCGGAGTTGATAGCCAAGCAAAAGAGCAGAGCCTCAGTCATGAAAGACACGCCGGTATGGCGGACGTTGAGGCGGGTAGCCGATAGGATCGTGCCTCTTCACCTCATGGATCCAAAAGCGGCCGATTTTTCGCCGAAATCATGTAAGACGCTCCGCGACATCATGTGGTTAGTGCATGAACTCTCGTACAACGAGATGTTCAGAATCAGCGATATTGTTTCCGATACCATTGGCGCTGGAGCCATGAGGCTGAAAGCACCCATCCGTCTCGATCTCCACATCATCGATTTGGGAGGCGGCCTCACAGGAACAAGTGCTGCCACACGGTGGGTGACGGCGGATCAGGTCACCTCGATCCCCTTAAGGGCGGTACTTCAAGGGTTGATGCATGAAGACTTGCTTAACCGAGTCCCCAGACCCCTTAACCTGGGGGGCCTCTTGTCGGTAATGAGAGAGCAGATGCTGGCGCCTATCGATCCGGCAGGGCGGTTTGGGGAACGAAGTTATGCCCTTGTATCTGACAGGTATCTGAATTTCAGTTCAAGAATCGGGTACCATTACACCTTCCTGGATGCGTACGCCGGACAAACGGCCGACAAAAACTATATTGCCTTCACATTCAAGGGAGGAGCAACTGACGATGTCAGAAGGAGCAGACGAACTCGGGCTATTGCCGCCATTTTCCACGCCTTCGACTTCTCGGTAGAGGTTAGGGAAGACCGACTTGACGCCCGTTTCTCCGGATATGAGCTGCCGTTGATTGAAGCCAGGTTGGACATGGTCGGCCGCCTCCTCCAGTTCACCAGGCAGGTGGATATGCTGATGCAATGCGAAGATGCCGTTGACGTTCTTTGCAAGAGCTTTCTGAATAAGAATTACGACCTGGATGGTGAAGTTTTGTGTTCGACACAGGCCTCGACTGCCGATTAGTGCCGGCGATCAGGTTCGAATCCCCTTGGAGACGCCAAAACAAGTCCCTGAAATGACGGGGAGGTTGGAAGTCATTTTGCGACCTTCTCGGTTGATGCGGTAACCCGCTGGATACCCGGTTCGTGTGCCGGCAATCATGACCCTTGTGGATCGGAATTACTGCATCCTGCGGACCATCCGATTGGAGGAATCGACAGCACGCCTTTTTCTGATTGACAGCAATGGAGCCGGTCCTCCTTTTTCAGAAAGGATTATTGCATTAGCTCCTCAAGGGTTGCAGTGCTCTCCGTGGGATCTGGTATGCTTCAGCGCTGAAGCTTTTCGCGTCCAGGATGGACGCTCCGACAGTAGGCCTGCGATTCATCGCCGGTACCAATTGCGACGACATCCCGGAAAGTCCCATTAGGGACGACTGATCAAACAACGTTTCCCGAAGACGCGAACTCAGTCGTCCTTATGGGACTAAATACAAATTTTCCTTGCACCGTCACCCGGCAATGAATTGCCGGGCTATCTTCAGTCGCCCCTTTGGGGCTCGAACGGAACTATCGGAATAATCCTTTTTCAGAAAATGCGGGCGTGCCGGGCAGAGAAAGCTGAACCACGGAGAGAAAAGGAGCGGTCGCTAAGGAATATGGTATACTGGGAGTAATGATGCTTGAGCCGTTGCGGGAGGACTTTAGTTGAAGCAAGACAACTCTTCGATCTTTGACCTGTCTCCGTCGGAAAAGCTTCAGCTCGTGGAAGATTTGTGGGACGACCTTGCAACCAGTTCCGAGGCGGTGCCGGTGCATGATTGGCAGAAAGAAAAGGTGGCCAAGAGAAAGGCGAATCTGATGAAAAACCCTGCTGCGGGACTCACGTGGGAACAAGTCAAGCGGCGGGTTCGAAGTTCTCATGATCGCTGAAGTGATTCTCGCGCCAGAGGCCGCTCAAGACATGATAGAGAGTCGCGGCGCGACGAGGTGGGGCTTTTGCACACGACAAATCGGCACATTCCCGGTTGACTGTGAAAATGTTAGTCCCGCGCAGAACGCGGGATTGCCGGAGGGGCCGTGCCCACTGGTGCGGAGCCAACATGCATCGTGAAACTGAGAGTTCTTAGTACACCCCGGTTTCACGATGTCTTCATCAGCCTTTAAATCACCGCTAGTAAGTAGGATGTGGTGAGCGAAGTGAACCGCATCGTTCGCGAAAACCTCGATTGATGCGGTTCCTCCGCGAAACGCGGGGTCACCGCATCCTACGGGAACTTCATCAGCCCCTAAATCACCGCCAGCCATATTAGAGTTTTTGCAGGAGGGGTCGGGAATCCCGCGGGACGCGGGACAAAAAAACGGGTTCCCGGTCTCCTTTGCCGTTCGGAAGCGGGTTCCCGAAATTTTCCCTCTTCAACCCTCTCACTCTTCCTGCCAGGACAGGCTACTATAGCCATAACTTAAAAAGTCGTATATAAGGGCGCAGATCAATGTTGAGGTAGTCTATGGTTGGCGAAAATCACGCAAGACGAATTGCAAACGAATTGGGCATCCAGGTTAACCAGGTGCGGGCAGCCGCTGGGCTTTTGGAAGACGGCTGCACCGTGCCCTTTATCGCCCGGTATCGCAAAGAGGCCACCGGGTCCCTGGACGAAGTGCATACGGCAGCAATCCGCGATCGCCTGGAACAACTCGCGGTACTTGAAAAACGCCGCGAGGCAATACTGAATTCTCTGGAGGAACGTGAGCTTCTCACGGAAGACCTCAAGCAAGCCATTATAAAAGCGGATTCCATGGCGGAGCTGGAAGATATCTATCTGCCATATAGACCAAAGCGCAGAACAAGAGCCACAATCGCTCGAGAGCGTGGACTCGAAGAGCTTGCGGACAAATTATATGACCAGGGATCGTTTGATCCGGCAACAGAGGCTTTGCGCTTCGTCAACCCCGACGTGGACGTGAAATCAGTGGAAGATGCTCTTGCAGGAGCCCGCGACATCATCGCGGAAAAAATCAGCGAGGATTCGAGAGTGCGCTCGGAGACTCGCAAGCTCTTTCTTGAAAAAGGCACGGTGCGCTCCAAGGTCATTGCGGGTAAAGAGACTGAGGGCACAAAGTTCCGGGATTACTTCGACTGCAGCGAGAAAATATCGTCAGCGCCCGGACATCGGCTGCTCGCCATGTTCCGGGGAGAGAAGGAAGGCGTAATCTCGCTTCAGATCCGCCCGCCCGAAGATGACGCTTTACGGCTGGTCAGGCAGCTGGTCATTAAAGCCCGCAACGAGGCAGCGCGACAGGTGGATATGGCGCTGGAGGACGGATATAAACGCCTGCTCGCCCCATCCATGGAGACGGAAACACGTCAAGAGGCCAAGAAAAAGGCTGATGAAGAAGCCATCCGAGTCTTTGCGGAAAACCTCTTTGAGCTGCTTCTATCGGCTCCGCTGGGGCGAAAACGAGTGCTTGCGCTCGATCCGGGCTTCCGCACAGGAGCCAAGTTGGTCTGCCTTGATTCTCAGGGGAAGCTGCTCCACCATGACACCATTTATCCGACTCAATCCGACAAAATGCTGGAACAAGCAGCGAGCACAGTGAAGGAACTGTGCGTCCGATTCCAAATCGAAGCCGTGGCAGTGGGAAACGGGACCGCCGGTCGCGAAACCGAGACATTCATACGCTCCCTCGGTCTACCAAAATCCATCACAGTGGTCATGGTAAACGAGAGCGGAGCATCGATATACTCAGCTTCCAAGGCCGCCAGAGAAGAATTCCCCGACCAGGATGTCACTGTCCGAGGGGCGGTATCAATTGGACGCCGCCTGCAGGACCCTCTTGCCGAGCTGGTAAAAATAGATCCCAAATCCATAGGCGTCGGCCAATACCAGCATGATGTGGACCAGGCAGCTCTCAAGCGAAGTCTGGAAGACGTGGTGACCACCTGCGTGAATAGGGTGGGTGTTGAGGTAAATAGCGCGAGCGCAGAGCTTCTCACCTATATATCGGGATTGGGTCCCACGCTGGCGAAGAACATTGTCTCGCAACGAGGCGCCAAGGGCCCATTCCGTTCTCGAAAGGAACTGCTCGATGTGCCTCGGCTGGGACCGAAAGCATTTGAACAGGCTGCGGGATTCCTGCGTATCAGCGATGGAGAGAATCCTCTCGATGCAAGCGCAGTGCACCCGGAAAGGTATGCGATTGTCGAAGAATTTGCAAAACGGGTAGGGCGCTCGGTGAAGGATCTGATGGAACACGAGAATCTGCGCAAGAAGATCCGGTTGGAGGACTTTATCAACGAAGAGGTGGGACTGCCTACTCTTACGGATATCATGTCGGAATTGGCAAAACCGGGCAGAGATCCTCGTGCGGAATTTGAATCATTCAGTTTCGCGGGGGAGATCAATTCAATCGAAGATGTAAAGCCAGGTATGAGCGTGCCCGGCATCGTAACCAACGTGACGAGTTTCGGAGCATTTGTGGATATCGGAGTGCATCAGGACGGTCTGGTTCACATAAGCCAACTGGCGGATCGGTTTGTTAAAGACCCTGCAGAAGTGGTGAAACCGCAACAAAAAGTCACCGTCACCGTGTTGGAAGTGGACATCCCTCGCAAACGCATCTCGCTGTCTATGCGCTCAGGCCGCCACTAGAAGAGGTGAAGAGGGGAGGGGAAGGGAAGAGAAGAGAGAATCGGGGAGGGACGTTTTTGCAAAAACGCCCCTCCCCGAACCTCTCCCCCAAAAACTCTTATATGGCTGGCGGCAGGGTAAGCAGGGTTTCCCAAATGTTGCACTGGTGGCGGCCGGCGTCCCTGCCGGTCGAATACTCATGCATGAAGCCAGGGGCGTTCGTGATTATTCCGCGAAAGTCAGAGAGGTAGGTCGGGCTGTGCCCGACAGGTTACATGACCTCAGATTGGTAGCGGCCGGCGTCCCTGCCGGTCGAAAATTAGGCGAAATCCAGGCGGGCACGGGCCGAATTCCCTTTCTCCCGTCACCCCGGCGAAAGCCGGGGTCCACACATTGTCCTAAGTAAAGCCTGGAACCATTCCTTCCTGGATTCCGGCTTTCGCCGGAATGACGATGGGAAACGGTCTTCCAGAATCGGGAAGGGACGTTCTTGTATAAAGGCGCCACGCGAACGGAGAAAATGAACTTTAAAGGTGGTGCGATCTTAGGTAGGTCGGGCTGTGCCCGACAGGTTTCATGACCTCAGCGGATGCGTGGAACGACCGGTAGGGAGAAACTGTCCCGGAATTATCTTATCTGCCACAATCGTAGCACGATGCAGTGTAGGGGCAGGTTTCAAACCTGCCCGTTCTTTAGAAATTCGACCGAGGTCGGGTTTCAAACCCGCCCCTACAGTAGCTGTTTGTTACCAACCGCCAATTGCAACAGCATACGACATCTGGTGGGTTCCGTCTCTGCATTGATGTCGTGGCACGACTTAGGGTTCAGGAAGAATTCTAAGACACCCTCGGGACGCCGGCCGCTACCGGAATTGGAAGATGGCACCCAGTCGCTACGGGAATTCGAACGAGCGCCTCTATTGCTTTGGTAGCGGCCGGGCTCCGTGCCGGTCGGTCGAATATTCCAGAGGCCCGCACCCTCAACTCGTTGTTTCCCAGGACTCAGAGGTAGGCCGGATCGTGCGATGCTCATCGCCGCGTTTGCCCCGTTACTACTGATTGAAGTGGATCGTCACATTGCTAATAGTCAAATCGAAAATCCCGGACGCCCCGGGTGCGATTACGTCAATAAAAGCTATCTTCGCCGGGTCCGTGCCCGTGGTAGTGAACGCCGATTGATTTGGGTTCAATGTGAAAGCAATGTGAGCGTGACCCGATGAATCGTAAGCGGCAAAACCAGAAAAAGTGCAGACATGGGTTCCGGTGGAGTCTACGACCGCTAGCTCCCACGACGCGACTCCAGCGCTAGGCAGCCCAGAAAAGGTAAAGGTATAATCAAGTTCTACTACGATATTTTTAGTCGGGTCAAGACAGGCGTTTGGCGCGGCCGGGAATGAAACAAAAAACGGACTGGAGAAAAAATCAGTACTGCCAGGACCGGAGGACACCATCGTAATTGACGCAAGAAACCGATCAAGATTGCAGCATTCGCCGGTGCAACCGCTCGGCCGGTTTACCACAATCGTTGACGGCTGATGCCAATCCCTGTTCACCGTCCGGGTCAACATGTACCACAAGTTCCGAGGGCTCTTGAAGATAGGTTCAGGCTTAGTGAAGGGACTCTCACCCTTCAACATGTTCTCCAATTGGAATCCCGCGTTGACGAATCCGCCAACGGTCTGGTACGTCTGGTTTACCTGGTCGTGGCCAACGTCATATTTAAGAACGAACATCCCGTCTCTTGACTTGAGTTCCGCCCCTGCGTTCCAACCGTAAACACTGGTGCCGATATCAAACATGTACCCGGTCGCGCTCAGACGTAAATCGGGGCCGCTGTTCCACAATTCGTGAGAATAGCCCGCCTGAAAGTCATAGTTCGAAGGACCAAACCTGAATGCGTTACGGATTACATTGCTGTCGAAGAGTCTGCCGTACCAATTGAAATTCAGATCTATTGCGTCATTGCCCGGCAGAAGAGCGGCCATTTCGAGTCCGACGCTTCCGGATGAATACCACGTTCCACCTAGGCGGCTACTATCATAAAATCCGTTCATTCCAACCAAGGTGCTGTTCCGCAGGATTGTGCGGTAACCGCCCCCTAAAGAAACATCCGCCCTGCTATTGAAGCCGGTGTTGGTCTTCCAAAAACTCTGGAATTCCGTGTGAGCCTCCCCGAAGAGCACTGAATCCTTGCTCAAGCCGAATGGAAGCAAGTAATCAACCGAGGCTCGGCCGCTCCCAACGTCCGGCCCGAAATTGTACAAGTATCCGAACTGGAGATTAGGAATTGGAGGTAGAATGCCCTGAAACATACCGCTGGATAAAGAAACATTATCAGAAGCTGCCTGTCCCCTTCCCGCGATTCCCGGAAGGCCCGGCAGGTTGGACGGAGCAGGACCCAGCCCCTGACCCGATAATCCTCTGAGCATTGAAGGTGCGCTGTACGGCGACGTCTGAATGCCTTGCGCTCCTACCGCGGAAACCAGCAGAAACACCGGCAGTACAGCCATCAATAAGACAGACAAATATCGAGAACCGGGAATACCCATACCCAAAGCCCCCTCGATAAGCCCTAAATGCCCCAGAGAGGTTGTCGACGTATATTCCTCCTCCGTGTCGGCAGAATAGAGGAACAATCCTCTCAGGAGCGAAGCAGCCACTTAATACACCATGGTATCATCTATATCGCATGGGACTGACGTGCGTCAAGTATATTCACACTGCCGGCGTAACTCCTCAGTTAGGAGTGCCGTGGATTTGTCTTTGTCGCACGTTCCGCGGGAAAGCAATCTCGGGTCTTGCCGGCCACGCATGAGAACAGAGATTGTTTCCCTCGTTTTTCAACGGGGTCGCAATGCCATTCTTTGGCCCCCTGTAACTGAATAGTTACCTACTGGTGCATCTGCTGTCGGAGGGATCAACAAGAAGAATCATACGGCACAAAAATGGATTGACGCTGCCAAGAAATCGTAAGTATATGTTTCGGTGCGGTGTTGCTCTCCAAGCGGCTCCGGGAATCGGACGGGCTGAAATCGAAAAGGGGATAGATAATGCTAAAGTTCAGATCCTACCTAGCGGTCCTTATTGCAATCGTTATTTTCCTCGGTTTTGGGGAAATTGCGGGCGCGTTTTCCTGGTTGTTCAGCAAAATCCCGCAATCAGAGGTGAATTCCGGATACGTCGAAAAGTCAGCTCAATTAATGGGCTCCCTCTATGACAAGTGGCAGAATGGAACATTTGAACCGGTTGGTGATGAATTTACCCTCGAGATGCAGAAAGGTTTGAGTCCGGAGTTGCAGAAGCAATCATTCGAGCAGATCAGGTCAGCTTTCGGAGAATACCAGGGAATGACTTTTGTGGAAGCATTGACGGCACGCTTCCTCATACCTAGAGGGACCGTGTACCGTTTTAAGGGAAGTTACTCACGGACACCAGCACAACCGGAAATCCGTGTTGTTTTCGACCCGGCCGGCAAAATATCCGGGCTTTGGCTCAAGCCCTGGAAGGACGAAATCCAGTAGAGTGGATCTGGTGAGAGTTCTGATGATTTTTAATGAATCTCAGAGCATTCAGGTCCCAAACCTCTTAGCAGCTCTCGAGAAAGAACGAACTCCAGGGAACCCGCCTCTTGCAAGAAGCCGGGTTCCCGCATCTTCTTCCTGTGAGATCCGGTTTTTCAAGACCTGATCCCATACACGGGGCAGCGGTTTGGACTACGGAGCATAGCTCAGAAGCATTTCTGACGGGACAGGCGCTGTGAAATCGATTGACATCATGACGCTCAGAATGGATATGGTCAGAAGGGAGAAGATAAAAAGCTTTTTGGCCCAGAGCCGCTCATCGTACGCCTTGTAGCCCGACCAAGCCAAGTACAGCCAGGACAAGCCCAACACGGTGGCCACTGCAAAGGTGCTGTAACCGGTGTATCCACCGAAGGTCAGCATCAGCGTGGCGGCCATAAAGGCCAGGATCCAACGGACAATATGCTTTTTTGCAGCGGCTGTTCCATGCTTGACCGGCAGAACCGGGATGGCCGCAGAGGTGTAGTCATCATGTCGAAAAACAGCGATGGCGTAGCAGTGAGGCATCTGCCACAGGCTGAAGATCGACAACAACAACACTGCTCCCATGTCGAAGCGGCCGGTGACTGCGCAATATCCCGCGAGGGGTGGCGTGGCCCCCGCCAGACTGCCTATCAACGTGCTGTAGACGGAACTGCGCTTCATGTACAGGCTGTACACGCCCACATAAATCACAAGGCCCGCCAGCACGATGACAACGGACAGCAGGTTTGTCGCCGCACAAAGCAGCGCCATGCCCGCAATGCCCAAAATCGTTGCGTAGGATACGGCGATCTTCAATGAGATGAGCCCCTTGGCAAGGGCGCGGTTGCGTGTCCGGATCATTTTTCGGTCTATTTTTCTATCGACACAGTTGTTGAAAACGCAACCGGAAGCGACCACCAGGGATATGCCGATGAGAGTCGCCGGGAGAGCCAGGCCCTCAACCCGCCCTTTGGAGGCCAGAAAAAAGCCGGCTTCCGCGGAGATCAGGTTACCCAAAACGATCCCCGGTTTGGCAACGGCCAAATAGTTTTTGATCCTTTCAGGCATTCTCACATCATTCGGTAATTCAGGCTAGACATGATCCAGAGGGTTCCTCCGACGAAGAGGGCCA